>JAISUZ010000041.1 GCA_031271785.1 Fibrobacter sp.
GGACCCTGACCAAGCGGCGGCACACATTTGGAAAATCTTACATGCAAGTGCGAACTTAATAGATGTGCAAAACATCCTGATGCTGAAACAAGTTCAGCATGACAGTTTCAGGATCAGGGCGACGGTTTCACATTTCAGGATTAGGAAGACTGTGTTTGCACCGGGGCACGCCCATTTCCATTTAATGGCAGAATGCTGTGAATTTGTTCGCAAGTTTTCGTTTGTACGGATATTTTTGCCGGTCTTTATTTGTTTTTGTGTATATTGAGATCATGAAAACATATTCTTTTTTTGCGGTTTGCATTTTTCTTTTGGGAACTTTTATTTTCGTGGGTTGCGATTCTTCTTCGGGCACCGAAGGCGGGATCCCTCCGGAAAATTTGATTTTGGATATCAGTGCGGATACGCTTGGATTTGACCTGGGGGCCGATACGCTTTTTGCGTTTTGGTCGCATGATTCGCTTTGGCTTACGCGCAGCCTTTCCGGCGGTTTGGATTCTATGATTTTGAATTGGCGGGAGGCGGGCTCTAACAGTTCCGATTATTCCAACATCGGTGCGATTTCGGTGGCGAATCTTCCGAAGATTCTTGCAATTACTTTCCCAGCCAGTTTGACGGCGGATCTTCAGCTGATTCTTGTGAAGAAAAACGGTTCGCGCATGGTAGCGGATACGTCTTGCCGGGCGTTGCAGGATCGTGAGTTTTTAGTGGATATTTCTTCATCGAGTTCCGCGCCGGAGTCTTCGAGTTCGATCGGGTATGCGGTTTCTCTTTCTTCCGGTAATTGGCTCGGGGATTACGAGGGCGGTAATTATGAACTTTTGCTGCGGGAGTCCCAAACGTTCAGCGAGCTGATCAACGCCGATACGGCCGATGTTTGTGTGGAATATACGGGTTCGTGGGTTCAAAGCGCGCCGAATACGCTTTCTTTGCACCGGACGGAACGGCGGTCTTCTCAAAAATCCGTGAACGGGCTTTGTCTTAACTGGTCTGTGGGCGGCGCAATTGAAGAAGATATTGCTTATCTGGTGAATTTTATGACTCCGGACGGTTCCAATATTTATTTTACTTCTCCCGAACTCGGTACTTTCGTTCTTTATCCGCCGATGCTTTCGGATTAGTAGTCTTGAGGTTTTTGGGCGCTTCCGAATCGCCGTTTACATATTCGTCAGACTGCCGTTAGCATGAAAAGCGTCTAATTCCGTGTCTTTCCCGCGCTTCTTATTGACGGTTTTCGTTTCATTTTTTAACTTTTCGGCTCCTTCGGGTAATTCCCGGAGCCCCTCCCGGAGTCGTGGTGATTTTCGGGCGAAAGACCAAAGGGATACATAATGAAACAATACGAAACAATGGTTATCATTGATGCCATGATTTCGGACGAAGCGATTGCGTCCGAAGTTCAAGCGATCTCTGATAAAATCAGCCAGGCGGGCGAAGTGATTCGCCGCGATGATTGGGGCAAGCGCAAAATGGCTTACCAAATCAAGAAAAAGACTCACGGTTACTATGTAATTTTTTATTACAAAGCCGATGTCGCCGTGATCAGCGCTCTCGAAACGGCGTTTAAATTGAACGAGAACATCCTCCGCTGGATGACTCTTGTCGATTATCCGATGACAGACATCGTTTATGACCAGAACCATGGTCAGAACATGGAAGAAATTACTCCGATTGACGCTGATGATGTGGAGGTTGAATAATGACTTTTGAAGATAAAAAACAAAACGGTCCTCGCATTCGCCGCAAAAAGGCTTGCTGGTTCACCGAAAACAAAGTCCAATTCATCGATTATAAAGATGAAAAGATTTTACGCCGCTTTATTTCCGAACGCGGGAAAATTATTCCCCGCCGCATTTCCGGAACCAGCGCGAAATATCAGCGCATGCTGGTCGAAGCAATCAAACGCGCTCGCCACATGGCGATTTTACCTTTCGTTTCCGATAGTTTACGTTAAGGAGAGCATCATGGAAGTTATTCTTAAAGCATCGGTTCCGAATCTCGGTAAAATGTTGGATGTGGTGAAAGTGAAAGACGGCTATGCCCGTAACTATCTGTTCCCGCGCAAACTCGCTGTCCGTGCAACCAAAACCGCTAAGCTCCAGATTGAAAAGAATCGTGAAGCAATGGCGGCGATGTTCCAAAAGGAATTGGAAGCGGCGAAAGTGGTTGCCGGTAAGCTCGCCGACATTACAGTTAATTTGACCCGCCGCGTGGTGGAAGGCGAACGTCTTTACGGTTCCGTAACCGCTTCCGATATTGCCGAAGCGATTACTCTCCAGGGCGTAAAAGTTTCCCGCACTCAAGTGGCTCTTGCAGAACCCATCAAGCAACTCGGCGTTTATTCCGTAACGGTAAATGTCTTTGGTGATGTGGAAGCTCCTGTTAAAGTTTGGGTGGTGAAAGAAGCTTAAGGCTTTTCATTCGCGAACTTGAAAACACGTCTGTATTCGCAGGCGTGTTTTTTTGTGTGAAAATTCCGGTTTAGCCGGAACCTATGTAAAAATGCAGGATGCTTTTATATCTGAAAAAGGTGATTCAAGCGGTACTTGGATTGCAATTGGTTATAAAGCCCCGGGGACTGTTGCCACGGCCGGAACAATTGATGGTGGTGGAGTTACTTCCGCAACTAATAACTTTACCTATGCAGAAAACGGTGGAGGATCAACAACTGGTTCAGTCGTATTAGGTACTGCTGCAGAAAAATGGGCTGCATCCAACAAAACCAAATTGAATGATTGCGCCGCTGCTAAAAACTGGACTCTTTTGGTAGGTGCAAATTCAGCAAGTGGTGCTGGAGCAGGTGAAGCTGTGTATACATCTACTGTTGGTGCTGGATGCGTAGAACTCACTCCTGCATTTACGAATATTGCAACCACAGGTGCAGCAGCAGGTAGTGGTTCCTAATAACAACTGAAAACAAATCTCAGCTTAGCAAAAAGACACTCTCTTTTCGGAGAGTGTCTTTTGTGTTAAATTAGACAAAGATTGAATTAGGGTTAGGGACTTGTCGTCATGGTCGAGTTACCGGCTTCAGCAATCGCTTCAAATGAAGGTGTTAAACCTTCGCAATTAGTTTGATCACTATATTGTACCGGCATCGAAAGTCGGCGTAATTGTCCATGTAGCACCCTGCAGACAATCATTCAATTTTACGTTATTGGTAGCTTCCCAATTAGGGCTACTTGATTCACTATAAGTAAAATTTGTTGTTGCATAAGCAACGCCGGAACCACTTCCAGTCTTTACACCGGGAGCATTATAGCCGATTTGGGTCCATGTTCCAAGCTCGTTTCTTTCAAGCGCATAGGCTTCCTGCAACTACATAAAGGTTGCTGCGTCACTTTGGTTTGAGCAAAAGAAAAAAATAACGGAATATCGAAAATTTGTGAATGAAAGTATCAATTCAGATCATTATGAAAAGTTTTGAACTTCTCAAAAAAATATCCGTTTTCTATCAGAAAAAAATCTTTGCAAGTCCGGCGGCAAATCCCGGAATTTCGTAGCGGAGCGGGCCTTTTTCTTCCAGCCAAAGGCGGAGAATTTCGGAAATCCATTCGCGTTCACAGGCGATTTTAGAGACAACCAATTCCGATTTTCCCGAAGAACTCACAATATCATAATTGATTTTAAACGCAATGGGCGAAGCTTCTCCGACAAAATCAAAGCGAAGCGAGATAATACGCTGCCTGGAGTTGATTTCAAAAGCATGAATCTTACCGAGCCGTTTTACAATGGGGTGTTTTTCGATGATCATTTCTACAAGAGTATCGCGAATGGAAGGAAACATTTTTTACCGGGGTAGCGTGAGTATGTCAATGCCGTCTGCGGTGCGCGCAACGGTATGTTCCCACTGGGCGGAAAGGCTTCCGTCTTGAGTGACGGCCGTCCAATTATCTTTAAGCACGCGGGTTTCCGGATTTCCGAGATTGATCATGGGTTCAATCGTGAAGACATGTCCTTCTTCAATAAATGGCCCCGGCCGGCGGGTGCGAAAGTGAAAAACGGTCGGGTCTTCATGAAAAGCGCGCCCGATTCCGTGCCCGCAATAATCTTCGACGACTCCGTAACCGTGCTCGTCGGCAATATCCTGAATGGCGGCTCCGATATCGGAGTAACGCGCCTTCGGCGCGGCAGCGGCATCAATACCGGCCTGCAAACATTCATACGCTACTTTCACAAGTTTCTCGGCGTCCGAAGCTACGCACCCCACAAGGAAAGTTGCGTTCGTGTCGCCGTGATAACCCGCGAGAATCGTGGTGATATCCACATTGATGATATCGCCTTCTTTCAAAATTCGCTGCGGAGAAGGAATGCCGTGACAAACCACTTCATTAACGCTTGTGCAACAGGATTTCGGGAACTTGTGATAGTTCAGCGGCGCCGGGATTCCTTTATGCCGGATTGTATAATCATAAACAAATTGATCGATTTCTTCGGTGGAAACACCCGGTTTGCAAAGTTCGCCGGCGCGGATCAATGTTTCGGCGGCAAGGGCGCCGGCATCGCGGATCAATTCAATTTCTTTCTTTGATTTTTTCCGGATCACGCTTCGTCCTTCTTGAACCGGTTTTGTTCGAGTTCATGCCAGTAATACTGATCGAGCAAGTAAGCGAGGACCTCTTTATCTTCCGGAATTTTAACCATTTCTTCGACAAGAGGAATGTAACGGCGAATTCTTTCCCGAGCTTTCTGCCCCAAAACGCGTTTATCGCGATCCAATGCCGCCAAGGTTCTTTGACGCACGCGGTTTGCCAAATCGTCTTCGTTAATCGGCGGCATTTTCGTGAATTGAATTCCAAAGTCCGCGGCGGTTTTTTGAAGTTCGATTTCTTCGACAGGCGTAATAAGAGAAATTGCGACTCCGCTCCGCCCCGCGCGCGCCGTTCTTCCGCTGCGGTGCACATAAATTTCATGATCGTCCGGATGATCGAAAATAATCACATGAGAAACATGAGATATATCGATCCCGCGGGCGGCGACGTCCGTACAAATTAAGATATTGATTTTCTTTTCACGAAAATCATTGAGCGTTTTTTCGCGGGTTTTTTGAGAGACATCGCCTGAGAGAGCGCCCACATGAAAACCGTAATTGGTGAGTACCTGTTCGAGATAACTCACGTCTCGTTTCATGTTGCAGAAAATCATGCAGCTGTCCGGATTTTCCCATTCGAGAATCTTGATGGTCATCACATCTTTATCCATTACATCGGTCATGTAATAGCGGTGTTCCAAGTTGTTCGCAATGACTTTATCGTAACTGAGGGAAAGAAAATCGGCGTTTTTATTTTGAAATTCCCGGGCAAGACTCCGCACGGTTTGCGGAATCGTGGCGCTGAACATAGTGCAGGAAATCGTCCTCGGCAGGAATTTGCGAATCCGCTGCATATCCGGATAAAAACCCATGGAAAGCATTTCATCGGCTTCGTCCATCACGAGGTCGCGCACCGATAAAAAGTCCACATGACCGCGCTGTGCATGATCGAGAAGCCGCCCCGGAGTGGCGACGATAATATGCACGCCTTCGCGAAGACTGCGGAGCTGAGGTTCGTAACTCACGCCGCCGAAAATCGCCACGGACTTGATTCCCGTTCCTTCGGATAGCTTGGCAATTTCATTTTGCACTTGAATCGCAAGTTCCCGGGTGGGCACAAGAATCAATGCCTGCGGGAAAACATGTTCTTTTTCAATGACTTGAAGAAGAGGGATCACAAACGCGCCGGTTTTGCCGGAGCCGGTTTTTGATTGAATCAGCATATCCCGCGCGGCGAGCATATAGGGAATGGTTTTCCGCTGAACAGGCATGAGTTCCGTCCAGCCTTGTTTTTTTAACGTTTCCTGCATTTCCGGCGGGAGTTGTTCAAACTGATAATCGGGGAGTTTATTTTTCGGTTCGATAATTTGAACGGGAGTTAAAAACGGATTTGTTTTTTCCAAAGTGTCTTGTGTTTGATTTTCCATAGGTGTAAAGGTAGCTTTTTTGAAACGCGGCGTTTGATTTTAACTCGAAAACAGCCGAATTCAAATCGTTATCATGAGTAAAGTAACCGGTCACGCATTTGTCATGCCGGACTTGATCCGGCATCCGCCAAAAAACAGGTTCAGAATCAAAATCTATTCCCTCTTTTTGGTATTGCAAAAGAGTGTAAGCGTTTCCCGGTTTACTATATTCAAATTATGTCACACAAAGTGAAAGATTTTTTGGTTTATATCATAGAATTGTGCGCCGAACGCTATTTCGGCGAATTACAAGATTTAGCGAAAATGGTGGAGTAGTTATGGCTACGATTGATGAAGTGAAAAAAGAGTTGGAGAAAAAAATTAATTTTCACATAGATAAAAAATACCTACAAATACCTCTTTGTAGCCAATATGGCAAAAGTATTCATTATGAATTTGACTTTAGCAAAAAGACTCCAATAATCGGCTTTCATATTGAACCTAATGATGATGACATAAAAAACGAGTATATACCAAAAGCTAGAGGTGATAAGAAAACAGAATTAAGAGAAGATGGAACAGAAGGTTATATATCCAAACTAAAAAAAGTACATGTTCCTGATTTAAAATTAACTCCAAGACAATTAGCTCGCAATCCTGCTCATGTTTCTGGAGGCGGTATTGAGATTAAGATTGAGAATATTCAAGAAAGAACAAGCGAAGAGTTATGTAAAATTATGGAGCAATTTATAAGAGAAACACACTCAAAATATCTGGAAATTTTAAACGAATTTAAAGCAGATGACAAAAAATTCATTCTTAATGATCAATTAAAAAACCTTACAACATCGGAAGCCACTATGCCCGAACAAAAATCTAAAAACCAAGAATACATCAACCTACTTACCAGTAACTACAACCTGATCCTTACCGGCGCTCCCGGCACAGGAAAAACCTATTTGGCAAAACAAATTGCAGAAGAGATGGTAGATAAAGGAAACTTTGATGAACAAGTAGAATTTGTTCAATTTCATCCAAGCTACGATTATACTGATTTTGTAGAAGGTTTACGTCCAACAAAACCTGACGGAAATGGCAATATTGGTTTTGAGTTGAAAGAGGGAATTTTTAAGGAATTTTGTAAACGTGCTCTTAAATCGGAAAATCTTCAAAAAGGCGGTGTAGATAATTTTGAAGAATCATGGAATAAATTTCGAGATGCGATTTCTAATAAAGAAGAAAATGGAGAAACTTATGATGAAGTAAAAACGTTACAAGGTAAAGAAATGAAACTGGAATTAACCGAAGATGGTGTACAAAATGTAATTTTAGCAAAAGGAAGTGGTTGCTATTTAAATAGAAATCAGTGTTATAATGTTTACCGTGGATTCCCCGGAACTCCAAAAAAAGGATTTGATAATTACAGAAAAGCGATTATTCAGCATTTAATGGAAAAATACGAATTAAAAGAATATAAAGAAGCAACTCAAGATTATGCTCCATCAAGCCTAAAAACTTACATCTTTATCATAGATGAAATCAATCGCG
>JAISUZ010000044.1 GCA_031271785.1 Fibrobacter sp.
TTTTCTCCGAGACGACCATTTTCATGGCTTCTTTCAAAGTGGCCTGATCCGCTTGAGCCGGTTTTGGACTTCCGTCAATGACGGCAAACGGGCGCGGTTTGGCTCCGGCGCACGCCAAAAGCATCATGGATGCTAAAAATAGAAGGATCCATTGCTTTTTCATGAGCTTCTCCTTTTAAGAAAAGTTAAACTGATCCGTGATTTCTTCACCTTTGTCGTCGTACATGGAGAATTGATTCACATGAGCAAATTCATCTTCCACGAGGTCGATGGATATGTGATGCTTATATTCCAGATAATGGAACATTTTCGCCATATCCTGAGTGAGAACATCTACGAGCGGGCGGCTTACCACAAGCGTGACTTTGCGTAGGTGCGCTTTGTTATGGGCGCGGGCGAGCCAGCGGTCAATAAGAGACAGGGTCGTTTCCAAGCTGAGAATATGGCCGTTTCCGTTACATACCGGGCAAACTTCCGTTTTTTCGGTCATCAGGTTCACGCGTACGCGTTTGCGGGTGACTTCCATTAAGCCGAACTGGCTGATGGGCGCAACACTGATCGGCGCCTTATCGCGGCGAATGGCTTTTTTGAATTCCTGGAAAATGATGTCGCGGTGGTCATCGGAATCCATGTCGATAAAATCGATTACAATGAGTCCGCCGATATCGCGGAGCCGGAGTTGTTTGGCGATTTCATAACAAGCGTCTATATTGGTTTCCAAAATAATTTTCGCCTGGTCTTTTCCGTAAACTTTCGGTCCGGTATTGACATCGATGGATACGAGCGCTTCCGTCTGCTCAATGACGAGGTTGCCGCCGCGCGGGAGCGGTACTTGGCGCTGTAAGGAGCGGGCGTATTCGTCTTCGATTTTGAAATATTCAAACAGGCTTTCCGAGGAACTCCACAGTTTGATTTTATCGAGTTTATCCGGAGACAGCATGCGGAGATATTCGCGCATGGCAAAGTATTCTTCGCGGTCGTCGATATATACGTAATCGGTGTTGTCGCTGAAATATTCGCGGATGGTTTGTTCGACCGATTCCGATTCTTTGTAAATGCAGGTTTCGGCGGGCTGTGTGTGAAAATTATGGTTGGTGATTTCCCATTTATTTTCGAGTTCGCGCATTTGTTTTGCAATTTCGAGTTCCGATTCGCGGAGCCCGTTGGTGCGGACAATATAACCGACATTGTGCCCTTTGAGGCGGCGCACTACTTTTTTGAATTCGCGGCGCTTGACCGGGTCGCGTTCGCGTTTGGATACGCCGACAAAATTCGTGCCCGGCATACATACGAGAAACCGGCCGGCGAAACTCAGGTGCGTGGTTAAACGGGCGCCTTTGGTGCTGATCGGTTCTTTAATTACCTGAACCATGATCTCCTGTCCTTCTTTGAGGAGTTCATGGATGTCCACCGGTTCTTCCGGGCTATCGTCGTCGTCGTCACCGTATTCGCGGCGGAGAAGTGCATTGCGATCCACAGCATCGTCCTGATGCAAGAAACCGGCTTTTTCAAGTCCGATATCAATAAAAGCGGCTTTCAGCGCCGGGAGCACTTTTTGCACCACCCCTTTGTAGATGTTTCCAAGCACCCGATTAGAGGAAGCTCCTTCTACGACCAGTTCGGCGAGTTCTCCGCCTTCCATGATGGCGATTCGCTTATCGTAGGGAGTTGTGCTAATCAGAATACCGCGTTTTGAATTCTTCATAAATTAAAGACTCCTAAAAAACAAAAATCTTTTGGCCTGTTAAGACCGGATAAGGGAAAAATATAAGAATAAATTAAACCGAAAGATGAGTGGGAGGAACCGATGCGCTGCGGCGAACCTCTTCCTGATGCTTTTTAAGCAGTTGTTCGGCAATCCGCTCTACTTGTTCCATGAGCCACATCCAAGAGTGCGATTCTTCGCGGTAGTCCGCTTCTCCGAACATTTGTACGCGCCCGTCGCGGCGGAGCGCATCGACTTGCTTGAGCGCTTTGCGGTCTCCGGCGGGATAGATCGCGTAAGTGGTGCCTCCGAATTGATTCAGAATACTGAATGCGGGTACGTCGGATGGACCGTCGGCGATGTAAATCATGTTCTCAAAAGGAATGCGGCGGTGTTTCGGTTCCATGGTGGAATTTACATCAATGGCTTCGTATTTGTTCGAACCTTTGTTGATTTCAAAGAGATAGCGCGTTTTGCTCGTGTTATCGAGCGCAATCGCGATCTGAGAAATTTCGCCGCTCTCAGGTTCTTCGTTTCTTTCAAGGTATCCCGGGCGCGCCGGCGTTTCAATAAACTCACAGCCGAAAATACCTTGCACATAAGGCGCGATTACGCTCCCGCGAATGGTTTCCGCGAATCCGGTACTCACTACATAATGCTCCACGCGGATTCCGATCGCCTTATATTTTTCCTGATTACCGATAAATTCACAAAGTTTCGGCAAGAACTCCGGAAGCCCGGGGTAAAATCCGAGTTCGGTTCCGCATTCCCGCAGGATTCGGTTGGAAAGCCCTTTGAGCAAACCTTCCCGCACATAAGTCAGAATGTGATTAAGGTAAATCGTATCGCGGTTGATGTGAATGCCTTGCTTTGCATAATAGGCGCCGAGTTGATTCACTTCTTTCCAGAAAGTGTCTCCGTTTATTTGATAACGCCGGAAAAGCGGTTCTTGCATGTAACCGCTGATGAGGGTTTTATCGAAGTCCCAAACAAGCGCAATGATTTTTTGTTCAAAAGGATTCATGAGTTACGGCGTGAGGAAAAAGTCTTCCGGGTTGACGGATTCTCCGTGAAAGCGGAGTTCGTAGTGTAATGCCGCGCCCGATGTTCTTCCGGATTTGGCGATGACGGCAATCGGATCGCCGCGGTGTACGCGGGCGCCTTTTGCGACGAGCGGTTTTTGAAGGTGTGCGTAAAACGTTTTGAGTTCCGGCGTGTGATCAAGTTTCAAAGAAAGTCCGAACCCGCGGTAGTTTTGAATTTCGGAAACGATACCGTCGCCGGGAGCGATGACCGTGTCGTTTTCGCCGCCGGAAAAATCAATGCCGCGATGCGGTAACGGTTGTTCCGTCAAATGGTCGTAAATCATTTGAAAACGGTTGATAATGGCGGTGTGATTTTTAAGAGGATGGAGGACAGGCAGAGCGGCCGCCTTACCGGGGTTTGCTTCGAGTGAATCCAGGAACCGGCGGAAGGTTTGTTTGGCGCCGGCGAGCGTTTGGCTGCCCGGCTGTTTGAAGGAGAGAACGGAATCGGCTCCCACCGCGCCGCCGAGAAAGAGAGTGGACTCTCTGATTTCTGAAACTTCTTCCCATTGTTCGTGAGCGGCTTCCGTACTTTTTTTCAGTTCGTCGATCGTTTTTCGGATTTCCTGGTTCCCACGGTATAAACTGAGGAGCCTTCCGTCTGCGACTTTCTCCCATAAGGAAAGCGGTGAAAAAACAAGAAAACCGGTTACGGCGACACCGATTCCGAGAATCCAAAAAGCAAGGCGCAGCCAGCTGAAACGGAATGCTTTACTTTCTTCGGTCTTTTCCGGGAATAGATGAACTTCAATCTTTTTCACACGATTCGCATTTGCAGGATTTTTTCCTGCTTTGTTCTTTTAAGCTCCGGATCCGGGCTTTGTTTTCCTGAATGGCGCCCACGAGTTCCACTACGCGGGGATCTTCCTGCAGAGAATCCAAATCGTTATTTTGAAGCGCCTTCATGAAGTGTTCGCCGAGAGATTCGTATTTGGATTTTAACCGGGATTCTTCGGCGGCGAGATCAATATGAAGCAGAACTGTGGAAGCGCAGTTCTTTGCCCCTTCTTTGAGCTTATTTAGCATGGATTTGGACATTATATTTCTCCTCATTAGGTGTAAAAATAGTAGCTTTTATGCAATAAAACAATGGAGACTTTTTTATGAGCCGCAGAGAGCGTCGTCAGGCAAAGCAAAACGCTAAGAATTTTGTTCCGAGTAAGAAGAAACAGTTGAACAAATACGTCATTGTCGCCCTTGCCATTGTGGCGGCTGTGTTTTTTATTGCTACCGTCACCATAAAATACTCCATGTAAAAAGGGATTAAACTCATGAAATTTCAAGTTCAAAAGAATGTCTTGCAGGATGCCTTACAATCCGCTTTGAGCGCGGTTCCGAATAAATCAACACTGCAAATTCTCAATAACTTCGCGCTTCATCTCGAAGGCAATTTTCTTGAGATCAGCGCTACCGACCTTGATTTGGGAATCCGGGTGCGCATTGAAGTTCAGGGCGAACGCGACGGTTCGGTGGTTTTGAACGCGCGTAAAATTTCGGATCAGATTAAAAGTCTCGTGGATCCGGCAATTACGGTTCTCACGTTTGAAGTAAAGAATTATTTGACCACGATTCAGTGGAGTGAGAAAGGGCGCGCAAGCATTACCGGTTTTGACGCGGGCGACTTCCCGCCGTTCCCGGAAATTGACGACGGCGAATCTTTTGTTCTCGGAAAAATGGAACTCGCGTTTCTTGCGGAAAAAACTCTTTTTGCGACTTCGAGCGATACCACGCGTATTACGCTCAACGGCGTTTATCTCGAAAATAAAAACGGAAAACTCACGATGGTGGCGACGGACGGGCATCGCTTGGGCCGCGCCTATCTGGAACTTGAAAACTTTACCGCAAAACTCGGTGTGATTGTTCCGCCGAAAGCGATTCAATATGCCCTCCGTTCGGTGCCGAGCGATGCGAACATCGAAATTCGCGTTTCCTCAACGCATATTCTTTTCAGCAGCGATAACTTGCAAGTGATTTCCAAGCTGATCGAAGGTCCGTATCCGAATTACGAAGGTGTGATTCCGCGGAACTTTGAACGCACGGTTCAAGCGAACACGACGGACTTTTTGAACAAAATCCGGAGCGTGATTTCCATGGCCAATGCGCGTACGCGTCAAATTCGTTTGCAGCTCGACGGAAACCTTTTGGATTTAAGCGCGACCGATCCGAATGTCGGCGGCGACTCCTGCGAAGAACTTGCCGTGACTCATAGCGGCGAAGGCTCTTTCAGCATCGGGTTTAACGGGCAGTACCTCTCGGAAATTTTGGGTATGTGTTCTTCCGAAGAAGTCATTTTGAAAATGAACAATCCGGTAGGTGCCTGCATTATCGAACCGGTAGGCGACGGTGCGGACTTCTCGTTCCTCTTGATGCCGCTCCGCCTGGTGGACGAATAATCTCCGGGGGCTTTAGGTCTTGCGGTCATTTCCTGAAATGTTCAAATTTTGAAATGAATTTGAGCGGGAATAACCACAGGATCCGGACCCCTTTTTATTATGGCTTCACTGATTCGCAAACGCATCAATAAAAAAATCACGAAAGCGTTGTTCGATTTTTCTTTAATCGAACCGCATGATAAAATTCTCGTGGCTGTGAGCGGCGGCAAAGATTCGACGACTCTTTTACTCGAACTCGCGGCGCGTTACGGTAGATGGCAGGTGCCGTTTGAGATGGAAGCGATTTATATTCAATCGGATTTCGCATCCGGCACGCCGAAAGATTTTTTGCAAACGATTGCAGACAAATTTCCATTCCCGTTTCACTTTTTAGATATTGCCGTAGCGAAACGCGTGAAAGAAGGTTTTAAGCTCAATTGTTATTGGTGTTCCACTCAAAGGCGCGTGGAACTTCTCGAATTTGCCACGAGCCGCGGGTTTAATAAAATCGCTCTCGGACATCATTTGGACGATATCATCGAAACGCTGTTGATGAACATGCTTTATAAGGGCGAGTTTTCGGGAATGCCGCCGCGGGTACCTTATGAAAAATATCCGGTGAGTATTATTCGCCCGCTTTGTTACTGCGAAGAAGAAGAAATTGTGAAGTATATCAGGGAAACGGAATTTGCGCAGTTTACCTGTACTTGTGAATTTGCCCGTGAGAGCCGCCGCAAAACCATTCGCCGGGAAATCGAACATCTCACCCAGGGGAGTTCTACGCTAAAGCAGAATTTATTCAAAAGCATGCGGAATATAAAAATGGATTATTTGTAAAAGAGGAACAATATTCTTTTTCTGAGGTCATGTCAGAAGAACTCAGGCAACGCGTGAGGCAGGCGGAGGGCGGCTGGTCCGGTGCCGCAGGCACGGGAGCGAAGCGCACCCCGGAGCTACGCCGACCCGGCGTAATTAAATGTGTCGCCGGGGCACGCCCCAATATATGAGATTCGTTACCGCGTTAAGAGTTTTTTAGCGCGTTCGGCAACCGGATCGCCGTCTTTCATTTCGATGACTTTTTTGAGGCTTTGGATTCCCGCGGGGATGTCCATTTTGTAACGCAAGCGGGTGTCGCCGGTGAGGAAAAGAATTTGGCGCACAAGAAGCGGGTCCTGTTCCATTGAAAGCGCTTTTTCGAGAATGAGAATGGCGGTTTCGGGCAGGTTTTGGTTCCGGGCGGCGCGGCCCCATTCGAGCCATTCGCGGCCGGGTATTTCCACATAAAAATGGGGGCTTGTGAGCCGTTCGGCGGTTTTTTCCACGAGTTCGATGTCGAGCGGGTTTTCCTGCAGCAGGGCCGTGAATGCGCGGGTGAGTTCAATGGCGGCGCTTTGGTTTTCGGCATGCTTTGCCATATAAAACCCTTTTTCGAGTTGGGCGCGCACCATTTCTTTCCGTTTTTCAACTAAATCGACTTTTTCTTCGAGTTTGTCCTGCAAGCGTTCTTTTTCGATTTCTTTCCGGCTCTTTTTTCGCGCCGGTAATTTTTTCCCGAGGGCGATGCCGCCGCCGAAAAATATGGGGATTAAAAAACAAACAAAGCCGTATTGATTCGGATAAAGGCACCAGTTCAGTAAAAATTCGATGAGCAATCCGGCGGCGCAAAATGCCGTGATAAACGGCGGTACGGATTTTTTTTCTTGCCCTGCTGCAGCGGCGCCCAAAAGTAATACGGTGGCAAGGGTTGCTCCCATGTAAGGCATTTCGGCGTAGCGGCTGAAATAAGTGAGCGGGAGGAATATATCAAAAAGGATTCCGCCGAGAATGACGGCGCCGAAGAAGATGCCCCACGTTTGAATGGCTCCCCAGCGTTTTTGCAGGTGATAGGCGGAAAAAAGGAACAACACCGAAAATGTGATGAGGGCAAACATTCCGGGGAATTGCAGCCAATAGGTAAAGTATTGCGTGAATGCCGAGTGCGCGGGGATCATGAATAATTTGTACTGAATCAGATTTTGTGTGTAACCCTGAATCCATTTGTCGAGTTCTCTTTGATAGAGGGCTTCGCTTGGGTTTAAGTCCTGCGCGGCGACGTAAGAGAGTTTTCCGCCGGTTTCCCACCAGGTACGGAAATCCGCTTTCATTTTTTCAATGCGTTTTTCCGGAATGAGCGGCTGATTTTTTTCGTGGAATTTGTTTTTGTAAAGCGTGAGTTCTTCTTGGTAGAGCGCTTCCGTGGGAGCGAGTCCTACCGATTCAAAGCTTGCCGCTCTTTCTTCTTTCCACCATTTGTCAAATTCTTTTTCGAGATTGCTTTCCCGCCGGTGAGTTTCTATTACAGGCTGCCACCACAAATAACCGTTGAATGCGGCGAGCGCGAGAACGAGCGCGACAAAGAGAGCGTAAGGTTTCTTGAGAATATTGAGGAGCGAGGTAAAAAATTCTTTTTTCATAATGATCAGGTAATGTGTTCGTATTCCCGGAGTTGATTCCAGAGAAAGTCCGTATTGACATCGCTGTAACCGTAAGCGTTCACTTGTTCGCGAAGCTGGTGCGCGATGCTGAAAAGATTTTCGCTTTTCTGCATTCTTTCATAGCTGTCGAATGTGGTTAAAGCGTCTATCCACTCGCGGACTTTCGGGAACCGCGGGTGCTCAAAGATGTTTTCTCTTCCGGTACGGATGTATTCCAGATAACGTTCCGTAATGCGGTATTCGTCTTCGATAAAAATTTTCATGGCATCCGGGAACAGATTTTTCCCGGTCAGGTATTCATGCATCACTACGCCGAAACTGAAGTAATCTACGGACGCCGATAAGTTTTCACCCATCACCGCCTGTTCCGGTGCGCTGTAACACGGGGTTAGCTGCCCGCCGTATTCGGTCACGGTTTCTCTCAGTTTTGCTTGTGCGTAACCGAAGTCGCAGACGAGAATCTTGTGATTATTGATATGCGCCGGGTCTTTGCTGAGCAGCAGGTTTTTGGGTTTCAAATCTTTATGCACCACTTGGTAATAATGGAGCTGACTGATGGTGTTTGCCAGATACGCCGAACGCGCAAGCCTTACAATCAAGTCTTCTTCGCTGATGTTTTCGGTAAATTCCTTATCGAGAGAATCTCCTTTGATCAGTTCCATTTTGAGGTAAGGGAGCCTTCCTGCGAGCCCGCCGCCGAAGCTTTGCACAACGCCTTCAATATTGGTGGAGCGCACCAGGTTATTGATGCGGATTTCATCTTGGAACGCGCTCGTGAGCATATCCAAACGGTGCAAGCGGCTTTTTCCGGGAGCCGCCCAGAATTTACAGATTTTCACCACAATCTCGCGCTCGGAATGAGTGATGTTTTCACCTTCGCGCCGGATCCAGCTTTTCGCGCGGTAAAGATCGTTGGTGCCGCCCTGATTAAGTTTTTCCTCTAACCGGATTCGCTCTATGGCGCCGGAATGCAAAAAAACCGGATTATGATCGAACCACCATTGATATTCTTCCGTGGTGTAATCTTCTTTCAACGCTATTTTTTTAGAAACGCGGTCGAGCCATTCGGCGATCAAAGTTTGAATCATATCATAAATTTAGGATATTAGAACGAACCGAAGGCCTGCGACTTTGTTTTTTGTGATTTTACGGAAAACGATTTTTTGAGTTCTGTCTTTAAATAGTTAAAGGCAGAATCCACATCGTCATAGATTTTAAATAATTTCAAATCTTCGGGGTTAATCATTCCGGTTTCCACAAAGCCTTCCCAGCGGAGAATGCGGTTCCAGAATTGGGAGCCGTAAACCACCACGGGAATTTTGGTGTAAAGTTTGTTGGTTTGAATCAGCGTGAGCGCTTCGAACATTTCATCGAACGTGCCGAACCCGCCGGGGAAAATCACGAGGGCGCGCGCATTGAATAAAAACCAGAATTTCCGGATAAAGAAATAACGGAATTGGAGGTTCAAATCGGGAGTGATATAAGGGTTCGCATGCTGTTCGAACGGGAGTTTGATGTTGAGGCCAATGGATTTGACGCCGGCTTCGTGAGCGCCGCGATTACCGGCTTCCATGATTCCGGGACCGCCGCCGGTGCAGATGGCAAGCGGCGTTTTTTGTTTTTTGGACCATTCGCCGAGGCGCCGTGCCAGTTCACAGGCATCTTCGTAATAGGGAGCGACGGTTTCGAGCCGCGTTAAACGGGTACGTTCGGCTTCGGTTTTTGCGGCCTTTTTTCGTTTTTTGATTTCGCTTGGCGGGAGCGTGCGTGCGGAACCGAAAAAGACAATAGTGCTTTCTATCGCTTCTTTGTCAAAAGTGGTTTCCGGCGCAATGAACTCCGAAAGAATACGAATTTGCCGGCCGGCATCGCTCTCTAAAAACTCGGAATTGTAAGAGGCGAGAAGCGGTTCTTGGTGAACTTTTTTGCGTGGAGCAGCTTTTTTAGCCATGGAAAACCTTTATGAAGTAAAAATTACCGGAAAGAAAATACTTTTTTCTGCCGTATAAAGCAAAAAAGCCTTATATTTGAAACATGCTTGTAAAGATTTGGACAAATAATTTCATCATTACCGGCGATATTGATACGCTCCGCGATGAACGGCTCACGGATTATGTCCGCGAGAACAGGGATTTTATTGCGGTGACTCAGGTCAAAGTGAGCGACCGGGAGGGAAAAGACCTTTTCCGCACTCATTTTTTGAATGTGAATACCCGGCAGATTGAAATTATTCTCCCGGCAGAGTAGGAAAACGGGTATGCGTTTCCGTTTAAGGACTCTGTTTTCTCTGATTACTTTGTTTGTTTTTTCCGAATCTTTCGCTCAGGTCGGCGCTCCTTTTACAGTTGATTTTGAGCTGCATTCGGCGGGTCCTTACACTACCGCCATGGCCAGGCAGGATTTTCCGCCGCCTGTTTCGGGGAGTTACTGGTATTACGGAATGGATCAGGGGCGTTCCGAAGTGGTAGATGAAGGCGGTAATAAGGTTTTGAGAGTTAAGTATCCTGCCGGGTGCGTGGGGCCTAACGATACTCCCATTGGGTGCGGCATGCAAATCAAATGGCCGATCCCGGAAACCGCCGATACCATGTGGGTCAGCTATCGCCTTAAGTTTGAAACCGGTTTTGAATTTGTAAAAGGCGGTAAATTACCCGGTCTTTGCGGCGGCAAGTGTTATACCGGCGGTATTACCCCTTCTCAGGGCGACGGTTGGAGCGCCCGGATTATGTGGCGCCCCGGAGGCGCTGTTGTGTAGTATATGTATTTCACGGATCAGAGCGCTCAGTACGGAGACGATATGAAGTGGAATTTTACCGGAACGCAGAAAACTTTTGAGATGGATGTATGGGATACCGTAGTAACCCAAGTGATTCTCAACACGGTTCCTTCCGGCGCGAACCAAGGGTTGAAAAACGGCGTTGTTCGTTCGTGGTTTAACGGAGAATTGTCGCTGGATGTGGATACATTGAGGCTTGTGGATGATAGCGGCCAGAAGATCGACTGTTTCTATATCTCGACATTTCACGGAGGAGACGACGCCACTTGGGCTCCCATAACGGATAACTATATCCGTTATGATGACTTCCGTATTTCCGTAACGCCTCCCGCTTTTTTAAATCCTGAAAATCCGGGCGGTTTTTCGATGGCTCCGTTGCCGGGTGATTTGCGCCTGAAACTTGTTCATAATGTGTTGTTCCTCTCCCGTCCTTTACCGGAACCGGTTGCTTTCAAAATGGTGGATTCCAAAGGGCGTGTGCTCCGGAATGTAACCCTTGCTTCCGGGCAAGACCGGATTGTCGTTCCTTCTCTCCCTTCCGGAGTTTATAGTTGGTCGTTGCGCGGGAGTTCTTTTAAGGCTTCGGGAATTTTGGAGAATACGGTAAGCGGAAAATAATCACAATTATTGTGATAAAGAGCGGCGGGGTTGTTACATTTATTAAACAAAGTTGATTTTTGCCCGGGTTTTTACGGAAAACGCGAGTGGTTTTATTGATTAAATGTTTAATAACGAGGCCTTCATGACTCGAATCGGATTTTCAGGCTGTTTGCTGTTGCTGTTTGCTTTTTTAGGCATGGCTCAGGAGAGTCATTTGCGCCCTCTTACGCTTCGCGAGGCGATGCAGAACGCTCTGAAAAATAATGCTCAGGTACGCGCGGCGGAAGCGGCGGTGGAACAGGCTGAAGGCGCTTCTTTATCGGCGCGCGGGATGATGCTCCCGGAAATTTCGCTTTCGGCCCGGGTGACACGCATTAATGATCCGCTTGAGATTAACCTGGACCCGATTCGTTCGGCGATGATCGGTTTGCATTCTCCTCCGCTCGGCGCTCTCCCTGCCGCCGCTCTCGATACGCTGCTGCCTCCTTTTAAAATGAGAGTGCAGGACAAACTTTTTTACAATGCGGCAATTTCTGTTCAGTGGCCGATTTTTACGGGCGGCCGCGTTTGGTCGGGTTACAAAGCCGCTTCGGAGAATGTGGATGCCCGCAAAGCGGATCTTGCCGGCACCCGCAATTCGGTGGGCGTTGAGGCTTGCAGCCGCTATTTGACTCTCCGGCTTACCGATGAACTTGTGTTTTTGCAGGAACAAACCCGCAACACTCTTTCCGATCATGTGGATAAAGCCCGCAAATTACAGGAAGGCGGGCAAATTGCCCTTGCGGAACGTTTGCGGGCGGAAGTCGCGCTCGCCGAGGCGGAACGCGATTTGGAAGATGCCATGCGGGACCGTTCGCTTGCCCGGCTCGCGCTCTCGAACACGATCGGCGGAGATACTTTGATTCAGCCGGTGACCGCTTTAAACGATGCCGAGGCTCCTGCGGATTTGGAAAACCTGAAAAAACGCGCGCATGAAAACTATCCGGGACTCCGGCGGCTCGCTATTGAAAGCAGTCGTGCCGGGCGCAGTGTCACGGCTTCCCGCGGCGAATGGTTTCCGGTGGTGGCGCTTTTCGGCCGGCGCGAACTTTATACTAAAGATTTGACGTTACTCGACCCCGCCTGGGCGGTGGGAGTGAATTTGCAATGGGATATTTTTCAGGGCGGTCAAACGGCGGGGAAAGTTCAGGCGGCAAAGTCTTTGCAGCGTAATGTGACTTTGCAAAGTGAAAAAGCAATGGCGGACATTGACCTTTTGGTGGAAAAACGCTGGCGGGAACTCGAACACGCTCACGGGCGTTTGCTGAGCCTGGATAAAACCGGAGAACTCGCGGAAGAATCGTTGCGCGCTCAGCAACTCGCGTTCGATTCCGGCCTTGCTACGAGTTTGGATGTGGTGGACGCTCAGCTTTCGCTCGCGCGTTTGCGTATGGCGCGCCTTAAAGCCAAGTATGATGCCGGTATGGCGCTCGCCGGGTTATTGGAAGCGACCGGAGAAATTGAGAAAATAAGTGAAATGCTGGAGGTAAATCCATGAAAAAGTCTATTCTGGTTTTGATCGCCGTGGTAGTGGTAGTAGCCGCGGCTCTTTTTGCCCTGGAACGCTGGGCGACACGCCCGCAAACCCAGTATCTTCAAGGGCAGGTGGAATCGCGCCGCGTGATGGTCGCTGCTAAAATTCCGGGGCGTTTGCAGTCTGTGCTGGTTCGCGAAGGCGATATGGTAGAGAAAGGTCAGGAACTCGCCATTCTCGAAAGCCCTGAAATCGAAGCAAAAAAAATGCAGGCGATGGGAGCGGTAAAAGCGGCGGAAGCGCAGTATGCCAAAGCGAAAACCGGCGCCCGCAAAGAAGAAATTCAAGCGGCGAAAGCGGCTTACGACCGCGCCAAAGAAGCGGCCGACCTCGCGCAAGTAACTTATAAACGTGTTCAGAAACTTTTCGACGAAGGCGTTTTACCGGCTCAAAAACGGGATGAAGCTTTGACTCAAATGAGAGCCGCCCGCTCTGCGGCGGAAGCAACTCAGGCACAGTATCACATGGCTCAGGCCGGCGCGCGCACGGAAGATAAAGACGCTTCCGAAGGGCTTGTGATGCAGGCGGAAGGGAGTAAAGCGGAGGTGGATGCGTATTTGGATGAAACCCGGCTTGTGGCGCCGATTGCCGGAGAAATTTCCATGAAAACCGCCGAAGAAGGCGAGATTGTAGGCGCCGGGATGCCGGTGGTCGCTGTTTCCGATTTGACGGATTCCTGGGTGGTTTTCAATATCCGCGAAGATTTGCTCGGTAGCATCACCAAAGGGAAAAAAATAACCGTCCGGATTCCCGCGCTGAATGAAGATGCGGAATTGGAAGTTTATTATATCGCTCCTCTCGGCGATTTTGCCACTTGGCGCAGCAGTAAAGAGAGCGGCGGCTTTGACCTCAAAACATTTGAAGTCCGCGCCCGCCCCACGCAGGCGATTGAAAACCTGCGCCCCGGCATGAGTGCGTTATTGCCGTTGCCCGGTATGGAATGAATCATAAATAGAAACAAGAATTTTATTTAATCATTCCGCGGATTGGGTGATAGATATATTTCCCATACATTTACCCTCTTCATTATCACTTATCCATATTAACGGAGTGCTTCTTTTTTGCTTTACATCATTTTGTTTTACCGAAACAAGGATGTTTTGTTCGTCTATTTTCGTTAAACTAAACCAATCGCCTTCTATTTTCATTATTTCGTTGTCATTACCATTGCAATAGTTGAGGTCACAATAATTTTGTTCATTATTTGGTTTGACGAATTTACAATCTTGCTCATTTTCTATAAAATGCCAAGTGTGATTCCATATAAAAATACTATCAATTCTTTCTTCCAAATCGAATGACTGTCTCTCTTGTAATATTGGGGGGCAATCTCCAATAAGGATGTCTTCCGAATTATTGTTGCAAGAACATAAAATCAAACAAAAAATGAAGAACAAATATTTCATGTTATACTTCATTTATAAATATTGGGAACAACTTTAACTTTATACTGATAGTTATAAGGCTCTCCGGCTTTAGTATTAGATTCGAAATCCGGAACAATATTCGTATTGAATATTCCGCTTGCATAATAACCATTATCACTTCCGTTCCAACCCCAATTATGATGTAAATAATTCTCCGAAGAAACCATGTTATAAACACGCATACCGATTTGAGCTTTATATTTTAATTCTTTTGTTAAATACCCGTCTATCACCCAAGCATGGCATTTATCGTAAGTTGCAAAAAGAGTAATTCCTAAAATCTTATGATTTTTT
>JAISUZ010000065.1 GCA_031271785.1 Fibrobacter sp.
GAGTTCATTTATCATGGGCGGCTCCCTCCATTTCATTCCGGGACCGGGCTGGCATTTTGCTAAGCAGCAAGCTGCCAAGCAAAACGGAGCCGCACTGATCTGTTCTTCAGGCAAGTAACCCGTGCGTCTCCGCAGTTCCTGTCGCTATCCCTGCCGCAATCTCGCGCGATTCCAATATTGTACACATCAATTATAAAAGTTGTTCTCAATGTACACCGCTGCCTGGTTTTACCAAACCGGAGCGGCTTCCGGCCTAAAGGTTTGTCAAAACTAGATAGCGGCACACATTTGAAAAGTTTTATATGCAAATATGAACTCAATTCATCACGCCGCTACAGAATTCGTAAAAACATTATAGGTAAGCACGGTCTATATGGATGCATAAATTGAATGCTTACCCCGAAAAAGCCTGTATTCGCGATTGTCCTGACTGTATGAAAACGCGAGGAACGCAAAACTGCCGATAATTCTTATCAAACGTTCACGGAATATTCTACAAAACGCACATTCCCGTAAAAATCGGAATGAGAGCCCTCGAACCGGAGCCACGGATAATTCGCGCATTCGGCTTCGAGAAGTTTTTCCTGACCCGAACCGATTTCGAGCAACACAAACGCACCGGGCAAAAGACGGTTTTCCGTTTGGTGTAAAAGTTCGCGAATCAAATCAAGCCCGTCTTCGCCGGAAAAAAGCGCAAGCGCCGGGTCAAAAAGGCGGACTTCCGCCTGCAAATTTTCGCGCTCACCTTCGGGAATATAAGGCAGGTTGGAAACAAGCCCGTGCAATTTTTCACCTGCGGGCAACGCTTCCAAAAGATTCCCCTGAAAAAGCTGCACTTGATCTTCCAAAGCATTGGCCGCCACGTTTTCTTTCGCAAGCAGGAGCGCCTCGCTTGAAATATCGGCGGCAAAGACTTTCGGGAATTTCAATTCTTTCGCAAGCGCAATAGCGATCGCTCCCGTACCGGTGCCGATGTCGGCAAGCAGGAGCGCCTCTTGAGTTTCCGTTTTCCCGCGCACAAGATCAATCAGCATCTCCGTTTCGGCCCGCGGAATCAGGGCGCGGGAATCGCATTTAATTTCATGCCCGCGGAAACTCGTAGTGCCGATAATATGCTGAAGCGGTTCGCGCTTGGCACGGCGCGCAACAAGCGGGCGGAGGAGTTCCAGTTCGGGTTCGGAAAGCGGACGGTCAAAATTCAGGTAAAGATCCATGCGTTTCATCTTTAAACCGAACGCGAGCAAATACTGCGCATCCAAACGCGGATCGGGAACTTCTTTTTTCTTGAAAAAATCGGTTGTGGTATTCAGAATATCAAGGACGGTTTTCATTCCACTTTGCCTAATTGTTCTTGCGCGCTTGCAATCTGAAGCGCGGTGATCATTTCTTGAATATCGCCTTGCATGAATTTGTCCAAACTGTAAAGCGTTAAATTGATCCGGTGATCTGTCACCCGGTTTTGCGGGTAATTGTAAGTTCTGATTTTAGCGGAACGGTCGCCGGTGCCCACAAGCGCTTTACGGCTGGAAGCTTCTTGCTGTTCTTTTTTCGCAATGGCGGCATCGAGCAGTTTTGCGCGGAGCATGTGCATCGCCTTGTTTCTGTTTTTAAGCTGACTGCGTTCCTGCTGGCAAGAAACCACCACGCCCGTGGGAATGTGCGTCAAACGCACGGCGGAATCGGTTTTGTTAATGTACTGTCCGCCGGCGCCGCTTGCCCGGTAAGTATCCATCTTCACATCGGCTTCCCGAAGTTCCACATCGACGTCTTCGGCTTCGGGCAAGATGGCGACGGTGGCGGCGGAGGTGTGAACGCGGCCTTGCGTTTCCGTTTCCGGAACGCGCTGCACGCGGTGAACGCCGCTTTCGAATTTAAGAGTTCCGTAAACGGAATCGCCTTCAATAAAAAGAAAGATTTCCTTGTAACCGCCCACCGTTCCTTCGGAAACGCTTTGAACGCTCATTTTCCAGCCCATGCGGTCGCAGTAACCGCGGTACATCCGGAAAAGATCGCCCGCAAATAACGCCGATTCATCACCGCCGGTACCCGCCCGGATTTCCACCGTCGCATTTCTGAAATCCCACGGCGCTTTCGGCACCATCAAAATTTGCAGCTCTTCGGAAATCTGCCCGAGCTCGCTTTCAATGCCTGAAATTTCGGCGCGGGCGCACTCGGCAAGCTCCGGATCGTTTCCGGCAAGCGCCGCTTTCCACTCTTCCAGATCCGCCGTTTTCTGCAAATAAAGGCGGGCAACCTGAACGGCTTTCTCAAGCCCTTTAAATGTTTTGTGCAGTTTGGTATAAAGTTCCTGATCGTTCACCACTTCGGGGCGGGCGAGTTCGGCTTCAATTTCTTCGTATTTCTCAATAAACTTTCGGGCTTTTGCTTGCATCGGGCGAAATTTAACAAACTACGGCCGCCGCAGGCCTGCAACCCCTTACCGGGCGGGGTCATTTTAAATAACTTCCGGAATTTATTTATATTTCCCCAAACCCTAAAATCGAGTAAGTATGGGTCATCTTTTAGATTTGGTAAACATGGATTCAAGAACGCTGATCGGTGTTCTCTTTTGGATTTGTATTGCCTGGGCCATTATCATTTACATGTATCAAGCGTTAATGCTTGAACGTCGCGAAAAAAAACGGCTATTCAAATTTGCTCTGATCCGTATCGGTTACGCCGTCAGTTTTTTCCTGTTTTTCTTTCGAAACCAAATCCCCGATATCCTCTCGGTCCACTTTGCCAACACCCTTCTGTTTTTCTGCATTTATTGCGACGCCTCTATTCTCTTATCCCTTATTTTTCCGAAAAAGACTTTCCGCAACCATGTACTCACTTCCATTCTTTTGATCTGCGCCGTTGCTTTTAACGCTATTATTTTGATTACCAAAAATCCCTCTTCGGAACTCACGCTCGCTTCCATCACCATCTTTGCCCTCTATCTCGTACCGACGATCAGCTTAATCCAAGTGAAGTCTTCGCGCTTTAAACGCGCGATCAGTATTTTTTACATGCTCCTCCTCGCGACCCTCGTGCCGCGGGCTTTAAACATTTTTAATACCGATAAAATCAATATTCTTTATAACGACTGCGATCAAACCACATTCTTCCTCGCCCAAATTGTATTGATGTTTCTCACGGTTCTCGCCTATCTCCTCTTTATCAAGGAAGACAACGATGTCAGAATCCGGGAAATGGCCACTACCGACGCCTTAACGAACATACCGAACCGGTTCTGCTTTTTTGAACAGGCGAACCGTGTTTTTTCCCGGGCGCGTTTCAGCAAAGTACCCAACACGTTTCTCTTTTTGGATATCGACCATTTTAAAACGGTGAACGATACTTACCATCATCATTTCGGCGATGTTGTCTTGATTGAATTTGCCCGCATCTTAAAACGAAACCTCCGTCCTTTCGATTTGTTTTGCCGCTACGGCGGAGAAGAATTTTTGGTCATGCTCCCGGCGCACGATGAAAAAGCGGGAGAGATCGTCGCCGAACGCATTATGAAAGATTTTTCAAACCTTACATTTGATCTCCACCCGGAAGTCCGGCTCACCGTAAGCGTAGGGATTTTCTCGGCGGTTCCCGGGTACCAGGATGACCTGAGCGACTTTATCCGCAAAGCGGATTCCGCGCTTTACGAAGCAAAGAATACAGGGCGGAACCGGATTGTCGTTTTTGAAGACAAAGTGATGGAAGCGGAGTGATCGCAGAACCCATCGGTATTTACAAAACCGGTTTAAATTACAAATACGAACTTCCGCGGCAAGGGTTTTTACATACCGAAAATCCCGGCAGAATCGAACTCTTTTCGGGGCGCGGATTCGAGCAGGCGCTGCGCGACTTGGAAGGCTTTGAGCGTATTTGGGTGGTGTTTCACTTTCATGAAAATGCACATTGGCGGCCTACGGTGCGCCCGCCGGTACCGCCGGCAGATCATGAACGCGTGGGTGTGTTTGCCTCCCGAAGTCCATACCGCCCGAACCCCATTGGACTCAGCTGCGTAAAGCTGCTGAACGTTTCCGGACTGACGCTTTGGATCGACGAAGCCGACATGCTGAACGAAACGCCGGTTCTCGATATAAAACCTTACATTCCGAAAGCGGATGCGTTTCCGCAGGCGAAAGCGGGCTGGGTGGACGCGCAAACCGGCGGCGCCTGGAATATTACTTTATCCGAAACATTCCGCATGCAAAACGAATGGATTGAAAACGCGCAGCACCTTTCGCCGGCGCATTTTGCCGGAGTACAGCTCCGGGAAAATCCGTTTGACGGCAAACAGAAACGCGTACGGCGGCTTTCCGAAACTCAAGGCATTCTCGCCTACCGCACCTTCCGCCTCCATTTTTCCATTCTGCAGCCGGCGGAGATTATTTTGGAATACATTCAAAGCGCTTACACGCCGGAAGATTTGGAAAATCCGGAAGACCTTTACGGAGACAAAGAAACACACCGGAAATTCCAAACCATTTGGCCGC
This sequence comes from Fibrobacter sp., assembly GCA_031271785.1. GTDB lineage: Bacteria > Fibrobacterota > Fibrobacteria > Fibrobacterales > Fibrobacteraceae > JAISUZ01. Next base: position 4,482 of record JAISUZ010000065.1, read on the forward strand.
GAAAATAGTTCAACGGATGAGATAAGGAGGGGAAAGCCTTCCCCTCGCGGCTACTGCGTGCGCCGCTACCCCTTCGCCTGGGTCTATTTTTATCATCGCGAACGCGGAGGAGTAAGACTTTTCAAATCTGCGGTGATACTTATTATCGCATTGTCATAGAACAATCCGGCATGTAAGACTTTCTTCGTCTGCGATGATACTTATTACCGCATCGGTTTAGTTCGCTAGGTTTTGTAAGACTTTTCAAATCTGCGGTGATACTTATTCCCTGTTTTCAATTCCCGAGGAACTCAGTAGCAATTTTTTACCCATGAGCGCGGTTCTCAATGCTCCGAGACAAATTTTTAGGCGGGAGCCGCTCCGGTTTGGAAACCAAGTGGCGGCGCACATTGAGAATACTTTTTATGCCGGAGCGAACTGTATTGATGCGCAAAAAGTGTTGGAATCGCGCGAAGATACGTGAGGCAGGCGGAGGGTGCGCATTGATGCGCAGTGCGCAGCACCGACCGGAGGGTAGCCCGGAGACACGCCGACCCGGCGCATTATTTAGTGGCGCACAAATCAGGATCCACTATGATGCGCCGGGGCACGCCCGATTCCGTTTGCCGTTCCAAAGCAGCCGAATGTTGATTTCCTGTTTTTCGATGGTTATTCCGTGAAATTTTTGCTATTATTGTATTATCAGGATTCCTTGCGTTTGCCTGAGATGACAATGCACGAAGTGAGTTTCCTGATTCATTAGAGGAAGGTTATACTCATGACGAAAGCGAAATGGATTAAGATGTGCGCCGCGATTATCATCGCGGCTGTTGTTTTTTGTCTCCCTTACGAGGCGTTTGGGGTGTCTGTCAATCCGGTGGAACGGCGCGTGATTTTCATTTTTGCTCTGGCGGCGTTTTTCTGGATTTTGGAACCGTTTCCGATTTGGACTACGTCGATGCTTGTGATTGTGCTGATGCTTTTAACGGTTTCCGATCATTCGCTGCTTCTTTTTAGATCAAGTGCGGATGGCGAGACTTTTTCCAATTTGATTCCCTATCAATCGGTGATGGCGACTTTTGCCGATCCGATTATTATGCTTTTTCTCGGCGGTTTTTTTCTCGCGGCTTCGGCGACGAAGTACCGCTTGGATATGAACCTCGCGCGGGTACTTTTGAAGCCGTTCGGGAAAAATCCGAAATGGATTCTTCTCGGGCTGATGGCGATTACGGCGATTTTTTCCATGTTTATGAGCAATACGGCGACGACGGCGATGATGCTTGCAATTCTCGCGCCGGTGCTGAGTGTGTTTGATGCAAATGATAAGGGCCGCGCGGCGTTTGCGCTTTCGATTCCCGTGGCGGCAAATATCGGCGGGATGGGTACGCCGATCGGTACGCCGCCGAATGCGATTGCTTTGAAGGCGCTCGGGACGGCCGGCGCGAATGTTTCTTTCGGTGAATGGATGGCTTTCGGTGTGCCTTATGTTTTGGTGCTGATTCTTCTTTCCTGGTTTGTACTGCTGAAAATTTTTCCGATTACTAAAAAAGAAATGGAACTTTCCGTGGGCGATAAGTTTTTGAGAACGCCGAAAGCGATCATCGTTTACATTACGTTTGCGGTGACGGTCGTCCTTTGGGTGGCGGGAGAAGGCGTTCATGGTCTCGATTCCAATACGGTGGCGATGATTCCGATGGCGGTGTTTGCGCTTGCTCAAATTATTACCAAAGATGATCTTAAAAAGATGAGTTGGGATGTGTTGTGGCTCGTGGCCGGCGGTTTCGCGCTCGGTCTCGGGCTTTCGAAAACAGGACTTGCGTCGCATATTATCGGGGCGATTCCTTTTGCATCCTGGAACCCGGTGGTTCTTATGGTGGGCGGCGGTGTTATTTGTCTTGTAATGGCGAACTTTATGAGCCATACGGCGACGGCGAGTTTGCTTTTGCCTTTGTTTGCGGCGGTGGCGGTGAGCGTCGGTTCGCATTTGGATGTTCTCGGCGGTGTGACCGCACTCCTTGTTTCCGTGGCGTTTGCGTCTTCTCTCGGGATGTGTCTTCCGATCAGTACGCCTCCGAATGCGCTTGCGCACGCGACCGGTTTTGTGGATACGAAAGGGATGGCGAAAGTGGGTATCCTCGTCAGTATGATGGGGATGATCCTTGCCTATGTGATGATGTATTTCCTTGCGGTGATTCACTTTTTTGACTGAGTAAACTTTCATGTTTTCCAGTTATACCGAACTTGAGAAAAAAATAGACCGTTTGAAAGCGGTTTATTTTTCGAATCCCGATAAGCGTATCCGTTTTGAAAAAGGGAAAATTCTCGTTCGGCAAGGCGAATTGAATAAGCGCCTTTATTTGATCATTTCGGGAGAAGTGGCCGGAAATCATTTTTTGCATCGGGATTACGGAAGCCATAATCCCGGCGCTTCGTTTGAGATGTTCCGCGGACAGGCGGGGACCTTTGTCGGCGTACAGAGTTTTTTCTCGCAGCTTTATCAAAGTTTTTCCGAGATTGTGGCGGAAAGCGATATTGAGGTTGCTTACATTGATACTTCCACATCGGCGATAGAACCCGAAATATACGGTTCTCTTTTTGAGCAGTTTGTGCCGGTGATGCTTTATGAACTCGCACTCCGGAATTATAACCTGCTTGAGAAGCAGCTTGAAAAAGAAGCGGCGCAAACAAGAATGCACCGTACGGAAATGAACGCCACTCTGGGGCAGCTCGCCGCCGGGCTCGCGCACGAGCTGAATAATGCGATCGGCGTTCTGGACCGTAAAACGAATTTTATTTCCGACTTTACCGAAGATACGCTCCGGCGTTACCTCCCGTCGGAATACCGGCTTTATCATTACGGTAAAGAAGAACAGCCGGTGGTTTCAACAAAGGAACTTCGCCGGGTTTCCCAAAAATATGAGCATGATTTCGGGCTTTCGGGTTCGGTGGCGCGAATTCTCGCGCTGATCGCTCCTTCGGCGGAAGAATTTGAAAAGCTGCCGGAAAATTTTGTGAAGCACCTCAAAAAGAATTACCGCTTTTGGGAACTCGGGCACGATATTCGGGATATGCTGATTGCGGCAAAGCACGCGGCGGGAGTCGTGAAGTCGGTCAAGATTCTCGGCGGTTATTCCGGTCAGAGAAAATCGCGTTTCAGCCTTTACGATTCGCTTTCGCAGGCGCTTTCGTTGCTTCAGCAGAATCTTCGGAATGTGAGTCTGGAACTCCTGCTTGGAAAACCGGAAGAGAGCCCCCGGATGGTCGGCGACGAAGCCGAATTGATTCAGATTTGGGTGAACCTGATTAAGAATGCCTGCGATGCGCTTACGGAAACGCCGAATGCGACGATCCGGATTTCTTTGCATACTTCGGAAAAGCAAGCGGAAGTGCGGATTGAAGATAACGGCCCCGGCATTCCCGACTCGTTAAAGTCCCGCGTGTTTCATCCGGATTTTACCACTAAGAAAGAGGGACTTTCTTTCGGGCTTGGGCTCGGGTTAGCGATTGTGCAGCGGCTGGTGACCGCTTACGAAGGCGAAATTTCTTTTGAAAGCGCGCCCGGCAAAACTATTTTTAAAGTGAATTTACCCCTAGAAAACGGAGAGTGACGATGGAAACGATCAATGTGATTTGTGTAGATGATCAAAAGGATGTTTTGGATGCCGTGCTTCGGGATCTGCGGCCTCTTGAAGATTTTTTCCGGTTGGAACCGGCGGAGTCGGCGGCGGAGTGCCGGGAACTCATGGATGAAATCGATGAGCGCGGCGAAAGTGTCGGGCTTGTGATTTCCGACCATGTGATGCCCGGCGAACTTGGTGTGAGTCTTCTCGGCTGGATTTCGGCAACGCCTCGTTTTTCGAAAACAAAAAAAATACTCTTGACGGGGCAAGCGAATCAGGCGGATACGATCCGTGCGATTAACGAAGCGCACATCGACAGTTATTTTGAAAAACCGTGGAAAGGCGAAGAACTTCTCGGAACGGTGAAAAAATTGCTGACCGCTTATATTTTGGAAAAAGGAATCGCTTACGAGGAATTTATGCCGGTCTTGGATCAGGCGGAACTCTTGACGTTTTTAACGCGCAATGGTTTTGATACCTGACGAAACTTAACGCCTCAAACAAAAAACTCCGCCAAGTGCGGAGTTTTTTATGGACGATATTGGACTCGAACCAATGACCCCTACCATGTCAAGGTAATACTCTAACCAGCTGAGCTAATCGTCCGGGGTTCGACAATAGTAAAAAGACTTGAAAACAATGTCAAGGGTAGGCCTTGCGGTCATTCCCGCTCAACGCCCGTCTTTTGATGGATTCGGCGCATCAGCCGGGTTCGCATCGGCATGATCAATGTGCGCTGCCACCTGATGGCGCCATACATCGTTAAATTTCCTTGAAATACACACGGGTATTGCGGTGAAAAATTGCCTTGCCTGACACAAAATCCGTTTCAAAATCCGAACATTTCAGGGAATGATTACAGGACCGGCGGTATCCAGTAACGGAACCGCCCGCTCAGGCGCACCGGGTTTTCTGCGGAGCATTCGGTTTCCGAACAGGACTCAAAAATAAGGTTTAAATCGGCGGTCCATGTGGAATCGTCGCGCTGATCGAAAGTCACGTAACTCCCGCCGGAAATGAGCGGCGCTTTAAGCCCGCCGTTTCGGATAAAATAAGTGTAAGCGGCGACCACGGCGTTTTTCCCGAGAGAAGGATTGGAAACCATAAAAGCGAGTTCGTCTCTCCGGCCGGATGGCGCCGTTTGTGCGTAAAAATAATGCCTGTCCACATAAGGAAGCTGCACGGATTCCGGCAAAAGTTCAAGCTCGTAAGAACCCTCGCCGTTCAAAGAATATTTAATATAGCCGCCGCCTTCGGCCACCCAGCCTTTGTTAATTTGGTCGCAAGCCGCCAAAGCGAGCGCGAAGAAAGCAAGCACGAAAAAGCGAAGCATAAGGATAACATAGAAAATCGGTCCGGAAATGAAAAGTCCGGAAAAACGGATGGGCGTGCCCCGCGCTTCGCGCGGGTCGGGCTCTATTACACTAAGGCTGCTCGCCAAGTGTAACGGAGCTTCGCTTGTCTGCTCTTTAGGTTTGTTCTTCACCGCGAATCTCCGCCCTTCGGGTCACCATCCCTCACGCACTTTCGCGCCGTTCCAACGCTTCGGGATAAAAAAATACTACCTGGTCCCTCATTTTCCATACCCGAAGAACTCGCTTTTGAGGGGGTCGCGGAAGCCCGGGCGCGGTTTCCGGCGACCAACGGAAGCCGAACAAGAAACCGCGAGTACCCAGGCTGAAGCGAGGGGGATTCTTCCCCCTCCTTTATTATCTTTCTTTCATGAATTTTCGGCAGGAAGTTAAGACGCATAACGGACAAGTTAACCTTGTGGGTTTCTCTGCGGAAAATCACCATGCGCGTATTTTGCAGGAGCTTTCCCTCGCCTTAAACAAAGAGATTGTTTGGGATATGATCACCCGGAATTCTCTCGGGAAACCGGAGCTTGTTTCGGAAAATATTTGTTTTAATTGGACGCACAGCCGGGATGCCTGCGTGCTTGCGTATTCTTTTGAAATGCAGGTGGGGATTGATTTGGAGTTTCATCGCGCGCGTTCGCTTGCGATTGCGGCGCGTTTTTTTTCTGCGGAAGAAAATATGTTTTTGCGAACACAGGTTCATTCGGATCAAGATCGGATCCGGGAATTTTATCGTTTGTGGTGCCGCAAAGAAGCTTACTTCAAGTGCCGCGGCGGCGCATTTATGGGCGGCGTTCTTTCGCTTTCCATGCTTGAAAATACCGTTGGCGGCGTTGAACTTCACGATTTGCAAGGCAATTTCCCGGCGGAACATTCCCTGTGTCTCGCCGCTTCCGGGCGATAAATCTATTTTTCCGTTATGCTTGAAATTCCTCTTTGGTATGTGGCGATTCTTTTTTTTATTCTCGGCGCGTGCGTCGGCAGTTTTTATAATGTGTTAATTTATCGGATGCCGCGGGGAATGTCGCTGTTTCGGCCGGGTTCGCATTGTCCGCATTGCGGTGCGCCGATTCCCATTTATTATAATCTTCCGCTGGCAGGTTGGCTTTGGCTCCGCGGTAAAAGCGCTTGCTGTAAAAAACCGGTGAGTATTCGTTATCCTTTGGTGGAATTACTTTGTGCGTTACTTGCCGTGCTTGCGGTTTTTGCCGCCAATTTTGCGGAGCCCTGGACTTCTTATGCCATTCATTGGGCTGATACGCTCGCGCTTTTTTGGCTTTTGCTTGCTATTGTGCCGGTTACCGTTGTGGATTTGGAATTTCATTTGATTCCCGATTCCATGTCTCTCGGCGGAGTTGCGGTGGGGTTGCTTCTTTCGTTTTTCCCCGGCGGGCTTTCGGTGTGGGAAAGTCTTTGGGGAGCTGTTTTTGCAGGAGGCGGGCTTTATTTGCTCGGGCTTTTGGCTTCCAAACTTTTGAAAAAAGAGGCGATGGGGCTTGGCGATGTGAAACTTCTCGCGGGTTACGGCGCGCTGATGGGTATTCAAGCGGCGTTTATTACGCTGGTTGTCGCTTCGCTCCTCGGCATTTTCGTGATTATCCCTGCCCGGAAAATCCTCA
>JAISUZ010000046.1 GCA_031271785.1 Fibrobacter sp.
TTGGGACAAAGTTGCGATGCACACTTAAAAAGTCTTACATGCAAACACGATCAATATTGATGCATAAATAGAAATGTGATTCCGGATTTCGATTCACAATTGAAACATGACAATAACGATGGTAGGGGTCGAATATTTTCGACCCGTTTTTTTGGAACATTTGTCATGGCAATGGCATAACCCGCGGTCATCCGGTTAAGAAGAAAATGCTTTGTTATATGAAATTTACCGGACTGCCGCGCCTTCGGCTCGCAGTGATAAAGGCGCATAGACCCAAGGGCGACGAGAGTCTCGATGATCTTCCATTCCCCAATTCCTATTCCCCTGTTTACAATTCTTGAGTAATGCGTGAGGGATAGTGACCCGCAGGGCGGAGACTTTTAAGGCTCCGTTGCACTCGGCGGGCAGCCTTAGTGCAATATAGCCCGGCCGCCGCGCGGCGGACACGCCTCATCAATCCTTAAAAAGAACTTTTTTATTTCCGGCAATGACTTCGCCCACTTGAACCGCGTCTTCGCCGTGAGATTTCAAATGAGCTTCCACTTCGGCGCGCACCGACGGATCGATAAAAACAAGCATTCCCATTCCCATATTGAACGTGGAATACATTTCATCTTTTTCGACTTCGCCCGCTTGCTGAATGATGTTGAAAATCATCGGCACTTCCCAGGAAGAACGGTCGATCACCACATCCACTCCTTCCGGAAGAATACGCGGAATATTGCCCTGGAAACCCGAACCCGTAATATGAACGAGTCCTTGAATTTTCTTTTGTTCCACCAGGTCGATCAGGCAATTCAAATAACTGCGGTGCGGCACGGCGAGCGCTTCGCCGATAGTCATGTCAAGCCCTTCCACCATGCTGTCAAGTTCGTAACCGCCCACTTCAAACAAAGCCTTGCGGGCGAGCGAATAACCGTTTGTATGCAATCCGGAAGACTTAAGCCCGAGAATCACCGTTCTCGGCTTGATGCTTTTGCCGTCGATCACATTTTCGCGCTCCACCACGCCGACGATCGTTCCCGAAATATCGTAATCGCCCGGCCCGTAAAAGCCCGGCATTTCCGCTGTTTCGCCGCCGATCAAAACGCACTTGTTTTCGCGGCAGGCTTTGGCCATGCCTTCCACAACGCTTTCAAGCACGCCCGGTTCCAATCGCCCGGTGGCGAGATAATCGAGAAAGAAAAGCGGGCGGGCGCCCTGTACCAAAATATCGTCGCAGCAATGGTTCACAATATCTTGCCCGGGAAGCTCATGAGAAGAAAGTCCGATATGAACTTTCAATTTGGTTCCGACTCCGTCCACCGAACTTACGAATACCGGATCTTTCATGCCGAGGTGGTTTAAGCTGAATAAACCGCCGAAGTTACCGACATCGCCGAGAACCCCTGCATTGAAAGTGGTTCTAACGGACTTTTTCACGCCGACCATGGCCTGGTCGGCGCGCGCTAAAGAAACTCCTGCATCTGCGTAATTCATGAACTCCTCTATTTAGGATGGTGACTCGCTTCGTTTTTCATCAATGTTTCGAAGCGCGTCGAGAATAAGACTTGTGGTATCGGACTCTTGTGAAATGTTAATTACATCGGGCAGCAATTGGGTATTCAGCTTAAATCGCGTGTTTTCATCCCACGAAAGCAGATATTCCAGCGCTTCCGCGCCGAGATAAGACCCGCTTTTGGCGCAGCAAATCCGCCCGTCTTTAAACGCAATAAACCCGGACTCGTCGCCGTTTTCAAATATGACGGTCCCTGTAATGTAACTTTTCTCCAAAGTCTGAGCTAAATCAATAAAAGGCAGCACCCGGGCCGAAGCAATCACATCCAAGCCGGAAAAATCATCGAACGCCAGGTTTTTAACCTGCAGGCGCGCCGCAATCATTTTATAGAAAATCACGAGAAGTTTCGGATTTTTATCCAAAAAGCGAATAAAATCTTCACCCGGCAAACAAAGAACGGTGGTACCGTCTTCAACAGCGATCACCGCGCTGGGCGCCGGTTCATTACAAATAAGAGAAAGATCGCCGAAACATTCCCCGGGTTCGAGTACGGTCAGTGCGCTGCAATGGCCGGTAGCGGTAGCCCGGCCGCAAATTTGAGCATAACCGCTTTGAAGAACACAAAAATATTCGGCGGGTTTGTCCGCCCAAATAATCACATCGCCCGCGTCATACTCCCGAATTTCCGAATTCAACAAGAAATAGTCCCGCGCATCCGTAGGAATTTGGTCGAGAAAAGGAATTTTCCGCTCGTAAGAGGCGGAAATCCAGTCTGCGATGCTGGCATGTGACTTCATAGGTCACCCAATTTAGCAAGTTTCCGGTACCATTCAAAATCGTTTTCGGTAAAAAGAGCCGGATAGAGTATCTTTGCTGCGTCTTGCAAAACTTTTTCGGGGGAAACTACCGCGCTTTCAAAATAATCCAGTCCGCCGCGCGGCCCCTGTTTTAAATCGTATTGAAAAACTTCATTTTCCCGCCACGCCTTAAAATGCACCACCCGCTTTTCCTGCATTTCTCCTTCTTGGCGCGTTTTCCAGCCTCCGGGATGGAGCCACACCTCCGCTTCGGCGCCGAGAACGAGAGCTTCTTCAAACGAAAGCGTTCCCGAAGATTTTTGAAACAAATACTCTCCGCCGGCATCACGGATCAGCGCGCCCGTATAACTGTCTTCCGGAGGCGCGAACCAAATGCCGAACGAGGGCGCGCCGGCAATCACACGCGGTTTTCTTTCGCTCGCGAGATTTTTCACTTTCGCCTGCAGCTCCAAATAGCGGCGCTCGCACTCTTTGAAAAGGCTGTCGGCGAGAGCTTCTTTCCCGTATAAAGCGCCGAAGAAATAAAGCCACTCCGCTTTAGCGAGAGGCGATTTTTCTTTCCATTCCGCCGTGAGAATTACCGGATGGCTCCATTTTTTCAAGTGAGTCAAATCATCATTGACGGAACTCCCCGTAGCAAAAGTGAGAACCGCTTCCGCCCGCGCCCGGTAAAGCTTTTCCACCGAAAGAGAAGGGCCGCTCCCTACTTCCGCCACCTCCCCGCGGGCAACCCGTTCAAAAAAAAGAGAATCCGCAATATAGCGCGCGTCGCCGACCGCCGCAATATGTTCCGTCACTCCGAGGGCTTTCATATAACCTAAGTAAGTTGTCGAAAGAATCGCCGACCGTTTAAGCGGGACTTGCACCCGGGGAATCAACGCGAGAGAAGCCGGCACGGGAGTTTGGGTTTGTGAAGAATCAATTAAAAGCCACTGCAAAGGCGCGCCGTCTTCGGAAAGCGCGTTCTTCACATTCAAAATCCGGAAATTTTCTTTTTTTTCAATCCGGAAATTACCGGCATAGCGGGGTGAAAAATCCGAAACCGCCGGGTTCTCCGGCTTTTTTTCGGAAGGATCATTTTCCGGGCAGAGTAAAATTCCGGACAATACCGCGAGTCCGAGTAAGGCAAAGGCGGCGGCGAAATATTTCTTTTTTATCATAAATCATTGATTTTTAACAAGTTATACCAACAAAGTTTGCAAAAAAACGGTGCATAAGTTAAATTTACTTAATATATTTACATGGTCTTGCGATTCTCCATTGGAGTATAAACTATGAGAAAAAAATTTTCTGTCGCCTTTTCGACAATCTGCCTTCTCGGTCTCGCTCTCGTTTCCGTGGCAAATGCCGAAGATGATTTTTACGAAAAGGATAACATCCGCGGCTTTGTCTCCATCGGCGGAGATTACCGGAAATTGAATTCCACTTTTAAAAATTATATCAATACGATGTTGTTCAATCGGAACTCCGGCAATGTTTTCATTGACGAAACCACCGGCGACACTGCTTACGTTGCGGACCAGTCGGGAGAAGATTACAAGAAGTTTCGGAATTTCTATTTCGGGCTTCATGTCTTGGTAGGCGCGCAATACAAACAGTTCCTCACCTGGTTTGACTTTAACTTTATGCCCACTCAGGTTTCCAAGCGCCCTTACGCCAAGAGCAAACAAACCGGTTATTCCTTGTACGACGCCTCTTGGTTCTCTTACGGCTTCGACTGGATGTTCGGTTGGAAACTCTTCGGTGAACAATTCCCAATCAACCTGATTCCGGCGGTAGGCGTCGGCTTGAACCTCTTGAACGTCCACTTTATTTCCCGTTATGATTTGCCTGTCATGGGCCGGCCTTTAGCCGATGCCGAACCCCTCCGCAACCGTTATTACAGCACGCTTGCCGCCACATTCAACAGCGAACTCGAATTCCGTGTCACCATTGACCCGATCTCCGTCGGCGTGTACGGCGGCTACCGCGTTATCCGTTACGATGAAATTGAAATCAGTGAAACCGGCGGCGTGGACGATGATTACATCCACGTCGGCGATCCGTCCATCAAAGGTGACACTTACTACTTCGGCGCCCGCGTCACTTGGATGTTCCTCTCCAAGTTCCAAAAGAAACAAAGAGAACGCCTGTAATCATTTGAAAATTTCGGAAACCGCGCCCGTAGCATCAAGATAACGGGCGCATTTCTTTTGAAGCATCTCATCGGTTCTCCACCGCACCGTTCTTCCTTTTCCGGGGTATTCAAAATTCCAGCCCACCAGAAGCGTAGGAATATTCATTTGTCTTAATCTGGACAAAACCGGAACGTATTGCCCTTGAGTCGTTACAAGAATCACCGCCCGGAACGGCTGATAAGACGAAAGCAAAAAAATATCATCGGCAAGCTCCATATTCGGTTTACCCAAATACAACGGACTCGGTTGATTGTAATGCATTTGAAAACGCGCCTCCAAAACATATTTCTCAAACAAAAGCGTCCCTTGAAATTTCCCCTCGTGAAGCCGCGGGTTTTCAAACGGATGATAGTAATGAGACTCCGTCTGAAAATTCCCGTCCAAACAAAAAGACTTCAAAACATTCTCGAAACACCACTCCCGAAACCGCGCCAAATGAATCACCGCCTTGCGCGGATGATAATTCCGGTAATACTCATTCACTTTCCGAAGCGTAAAACCATCGAGAAATAAACCGACAAAATGCTTTTCTTTTTTCATAAAGCCTCCTAATGTTTAAACGCTCAAAAACCCGTTTTGTTCTCCGGAATATGAAAAAAGTTTGAAAAATTCGGAAATTCATAAAAAATAAGGAACGCCGCAAATACACAACAGGAATATCGGCATGCTCTAAAAAACTCGCCGTAACGTGAACTCTAATGATTGGGAAGGGGGAGTGTCCCCCTCGCTTCAACCCGGGTGACCGCGTTTTCTTACCCGGCTTCTTTCAGTCGCCGGAAAACGCGCCCGGTTTTCCGCATCCCCCCAATTCGAAAGGTCATGTAAGACTTTTCAAGTCCGCGACGATACTTATTTGCTACCCCCCTCGAGGACATGATCTTCGGGCATGAAAGGTTTGGGAACAGGGAAAAGAATTATCCAATTGTTTAATAACCCCGATTTAGATTTGAACATGACAATAACGATGGCAGGGGTCAAATATTTTCGACCCGGTTTTAGGGCGGAAAAACCGGCATCTGTTACTGCAAGCCGAAGGCGCGGCAGTCCATTTTCTTGTCATGACGAGAGCATCGCCCGCGGCCATCCGGATTCGGTATTATCCCTCTCCTGATCACCACGCCACTGCGTGGCTCGTACAAAGCCTGTCGTCCTAACCGCTCCATCTCCTGCGAGCATAACACGATACCTGCAGGGGAAATAATAACGCCCCCCTCCAAACGGAGAGGGGCGACCCTATGATTGGACTGCCCCTCCAATCTCTCAACAATTACAAAATGAATGATAACTAAAAATATCGAACAAT
>JAISUZ010000009.1 GCA_031271785.1 Fibrobacter sp.
ACTCCAAATCTTTTCTATCAGCTTTTCATCTTGCACGGTAAATGTATTGCCCAAAATCTTTTTGATAGAAATTTGAGTGTCGCAACCTGTTAACTTTGCTTTGACATTCAAGCCGTTCAGGTATTCAGTTTTATCATCTTTTATTCCAACAATCTTTTTGACATCATTAAATCCAACTTGCTTTTGAATTTGCAGCTTGTTGTATAATTCTAACTTTTGTTCGCTTGTCAAATAGCGATTGGCATATTGAAAAATATTTTTCTTCTTTTTCTCACTATACACTTCTTGCTATGAAGTTATATACAAATTGTTAATTTGCTTCCAACATCTAAATTTTTGGAATAATGGGTGTGAAGTGGCAACAACTTTTTCTTCTTTTTCAAAACGACAATTACTAATCAATTCATCTTGAGATTTCAAAGGACGTTGATAGTAAATAACCTGTTCTTTTAAAATGTATTTCAAGCCTTTTTCAAAGGCTTGCTTTCTCAGCTGTTGTTGCGATTCGCTTTTGCCCGGAAAAATGTAGTTGGCAATCTTTTCCAAAGTTTCTTTTGGACAACTATTTAATATTGGATAATATTGTGCTTGTGTTTCCCATACCTTATCAAATTCTTCTTTGTAACGATTGCGAAGAAATACCCTGTTTCTGATTTTTGTCCATTTACTTTGTCTCAAATCTTTCAAACGCAATTCACTGATAAAAAGATTTTCGTCTTTTAAAACCTTTTCATCAGCTTCCATTGCTTTACGCCAATTTGACTTTTGAGGTAAAGCGAAAACTACACTCGTTTCTTTACCTGTTTTTTTGTTTCTTCGGATTCTGATTTCAAATTCTTCCTCTTGTCCTATTTTTTCTTCTAAGTTCTGTAATTCTGTTTTGCCTTCTTTTTCCTCCTCCTCTAATTTAACGGTTATTGTAAAATAATTTTGTTTTTCGCCTTTATTTTTTCCGCCCCTTACCGTAAAAGTTTCATCAGATTTTTCAACGCTCAAAACTTCCACTTTTTGCGTAATAACTTCATATGCTTTCTTTTTTGCATCGTCATCATTTGCATCTTCGTCTTGCTGCTTTTTCTTGGTATCATCGTCATTATTTCCGCCAGAGTAACCGCGAAGTTGATTGAATTTGTACAAGATTTTAGCAAAATCTTTCAATTCAATTTTGTTTTCCAACGCTTTAACGCATAATTCATATTGCCCCAAAGAGTCTAACTGCAAAGTTCCTTTTTTAATGGGCAAAAGTTCCAACTCTTGTAGTTTAGTTGGCTCAGGTACTCCATTTTTGAACTGAAATTGGTCGGGCAATATTCCTAATGTATGTAGAATAAAAAGTAATTTATTCCTACGCAATTTGTAGCGTTTGTTCATTTTTCGAGCAGTACGCTTTTCTCTGCGAGTTGCATTTTTAGTTATTCCAACTCCTTTTTCGTAGTCTTGTTTATCTGTTCCCATCGGAATGATACGACTGTTCATACCCAAAACTTTTTGAGTATCCTTATCTACCAATGCCCAGCCGATGCTGTTCGTTCCTAAATCCAAACCAAGTATCTTTTTCATGAAAATTCCTTGCATTCAAAATATGTTTTCAATTATTATAGATTTTTTCTCCCCAAAAGCAAAGTTTTGCAAACAAATCATTACTTTTTATGCATTTCCCGCGCCAGAGGCCGTGACCCGAAGGGCGGAGACTTCGCAGAAGGCTCCGTGTTGCGCGGCAGATGCGAACTCGCTGAGTGAAGCAGATGCCCGCAAGATAGGACTCGGTCTCATGCAAAGCATGAGAGGCGCCCAATTCTTTTCTATTCTCTTTTTTCCTATCTTTCTTTTATGCTTAATAAACTTTCTAAAGCGCCGGTGATCGGGATTCTGCGGGATATTCCGCAGGGTCAGGAATTAAGTTGTATTCAATCTGCTTTTAACGGCGGTTTGAAAGCGATTGAAGTGACCATGAATACGCCGGGTGCTGTTTCGATTTTGAAGGAATTAAAGAAATACGCGGCGGAGAGAGAGATTCTCGTGGGGGCGGGTACGGTGAGGACGCTTCAAGATTTGGATTCGGCGCTGAATGCCGGCGCGGAGTTTATCGTGAGCCCAAGCACCATTCCGGAGGTGATTCGCGAGGGAGTGCGCGCGCATATTCCGATGATTCCCGGGGCGCTTACGCCGACGGAAGTTCAAACGGCGTTTGATTTGGGCGCTACTTGTGTGAAAATTTTTCCGGTGCGGGCGCTCGGCGGCGCGGATTATATTAAGGAGCTTCGCGGGCCGTTCCGCGATATTAAACTTCTCGCTTGCGGCGGTGTTCACCGGGAAAATGCCCGTGCGTTTTTGAATGCCGGTACGGATCTCCTCGCTATCGGCGGGAGTATTTTCAAGCCCGAACTGATGCATGCCGGAATGTGGAACGAGATTGAAGATAAATTAAAAGATTTTATGAGCGCGCTTTAGTTCAGGCGTTTTTACGGTTCTAAAAATTCCAGTTTCGGCGCGGCGGCAATAATTCCGAGTTGAGTACAATACTTAAAGAATAGCGAGAGGGATTGTTTTCGTTCTTCGGTGAAGGCGTAATCCATGCTCGCGTAATAATGTTCTATGACATGGTTCGGTAATGATACCGGGTAACGGGCGCGCCATTTTTCCAGCGCGGCGGCGGGATTTTCCCGGAACGAGCGAACGGAATTTTCTACCTGCGCTAAAAATTCATGAACCAAATTTTGCATTTCGGGCCGAAGGGCGCTGCGGTGTATGCTCCAGGCGCCGAACACAAAAGGAAGTTTCTGCCATTCTTCCCAAATGGCCGCAAGGTCATAACGGTATTCGAATAAATCCTTTTGATTTTCCAAAAGAGCTTCGTCTCCGATGAGCAAGCGCGCTTCAAAGTTTTCCGAGGTAAAACTTTCATTCGCGATAAAATCCGGCTGCACATGAAAGCGAAGCGCCGAGAGAACGCGAACGAGCGCGACGGATGTGGCGCTTTGCGGCGTGAAATGCACGCGTTTTCCGGAGAGGTTTTCCCAGGGAGAATGCGAAAATAACTTGACCGATTGTACTTCCAAGCGGCAAGAGGTGCAAAGCCGCGGCGCGAGTACAAAGTTTTCCGGATGGATTCCATATACAAGCGATGAGGCGGGCGCGAGGTGAATTTGTCCGTTAAACAGTCCGGCATTTAATTTTGTCGGCGCGCCGTCTTCAAAAGAAAAATCGGGATACTGTTCTTCGTTTCCGGTAAATGCGTGAAAGAACGGCGCACAAACTAAAAAGGGGATTCGACCGATGCTAAGTTTCATAAGCGAGTATTGGTGATATACCTTTTCGGGTGTGGAATACAGGGGAACGGGATATGAGACCAATACACACGGCCGTCACTCCGGCCGGAGCTTCCTTGTGCATCCGAACCCAAGCGACTGAGATCCCAAATCAAGTTTGGGATGACGAGAGTGAAGTTTTGATTCTGAAACGAGCGCATGAAAGCGGCGGTATTCATTTCCCTCACCCCGAGTCCCTTGTTCCGAACTTCCATGTAAACACGTATTGAATCAATATGATGTGTTCCTGCAGATTTCATAGGAAATGAATTTTTAGAGGAACCCGTTAGTATTCGATTAAGATTCCCGCGCGCAAATAAAGGAAAGCGTCCATTCTTTGCTGGCTTTGATAACCGCCCATCAGAAAGATGGAGGTGTGATCGCCGTTTTTAATATCGAGGCCGCCGCCCGCTTTCCATACGCGCCCGCGATGATTCCCGAAAGCGTAACCGTAATCGAATGTGGCTACCGGAAGCACCTGCCCGCCGATCGGGAGCCGCAGAATCGCGCTTGCCGTTACGGGAACCAGATAAACGTCTCCGACTTCCTGATAACCGCCGCCAGCCCCGATAAACACCATTTGATCGAGAGGGAACCACCAGTGTGCGGAAACATCCAGGTTAAAATCTTTCAGCGATTTGGTGGGGTTCAGTGTTCCCACGGTGACATCGGCGGTGAATCCGGCAAACGATTGCTGAGGGAATATCGAAAATCCGGCAAACGCCGCCAAAAAGAGGATTAAGCTTTTTACGCCGGCAGAGGCTTCATCGCCGCGGGCTTCGCGCGCCCAGCCGCCGCCCTTTTCGGGTTTAAAAGAAAGTACAAAGCCTTTTAAAAGAGCGATGTTCATTTGTAAGAAGTAATAAACGCTTTTGGAGATTTTAAGAGCAGCGGCAAAAAGGATCATCAGAAAAACTCCTAAAGTGACAAAGTAAACCGGTTTTCCGGTAAAAAGCAACGCCAGATTCGCAAGTAAAATCAGAAGGAAAAGGTGAGGCGTAAACCAGCGTAACAATTTGTGCGAAAAAAACAAATAGGCAACCAGCGGGCGGAACGGATTCAATAAGGGCAAGTAAGAAAAAAGATAATTATAATTCGCGCGCCCGATGCGTACTTTGCGGCGAAACTCTCCGGAGGAATCCTTGGAAGTTTGTTCGGTACCGATCGCATTGGAGACAAACGTGCAGAAAAAGCCTTTTTGTAAAATTTTTACGGTAATGAAAAAATCATCCATCACGCTTTTCTTGACGGGGAGTTTGGTGTAGAGCGATTTGCGCACGGCGTACAAGGCGCCGTTCCCGCCGATCAAGCGGTCTTGTTTACCTTCAAATTTTTTGATTTCCGATTCAAAATCCCAATAAGAGGCTTCGCCGCGCCCGAGGTCGCTGCCGCTCGAATCC
Organism: Fibrobacter sp.; assembly: GCA_031271785.1. Lineage (GTDB taxonomy): Bacteria > Fibrobacterota > Fibrobacteria > Fibrobacterales > Fibrobacteraceae > JAISUZ01. Next base: position 4,709 of record JAISUZ010000009.1, read on the forward strand.
GAAAGAATCAAATGCCCGCAAGCGCACCCGATTTCGGGGTCGGAAAACGGTTCGGTAAGCCGGCGCACTACATTTGGGAAAAACAGCGTGTTGGCGTCGCAAAAAAGGAGAATTTCTCCGGTAGCGAGAGTTTCCAGGCGGTTCAGCATGGCGGCTTTTCCGGCGTTCTTTTCCGCCTGCACCAAACGAATGCCTTGCCCGGCGTAACGGGAAACGATTTCTGCCGTTTTATCTGCAGAACCGTCGTCTCCGATTAAAAATTCAATGCGGTCTTTCGGGTAATCGATTTCAAGCAGGTTTTTGATTTTGGTTTCAATGACCGCTTCTTCGTTGTAGGCGGAAATCAGCACGGAGACTTTGGGGAATGTTTCTTCTTGCTTTTTATCGCGCCGCCGAAAGAGTTCGCTTAAAAAAGGGAGCGTGACCGGAAAAATGAAATAGCAATGCACCAAAAGAATGAGCAGCACCCAAAATAAAGTTTCCGTAACCCATAAAAACTGATTCATGGTTGAAGCCATTCCTTTTCATTTTCTAAAAAACGATTGAGTAAAAAAGACAAATCCTTGGCGGACAGCGCTTGCGAGAGCGTAAGGATCGACAAACCTTTGGGAGCGATGAGCACCATGGAAGGCGTGCCGTTTAATTCCCAGACATCAAAGAAACAGCGTTCGACGGTTTTCTTTTTTCCGTCGCAGGTGATGATTTCTTTCGATTCCACATCGAGCCGGACCGGATAAAACCTGGTGTTTAAAAGTTCAATCACGCCGGAATCCGTGAAGGCTTCGCGCTCCATTACGCGGCAAGGGATGCACCAGGAGGCTTGCAAAAAGGCCCAAATCAGGCGCGGTTCTTTTTTTGTTTGTTCGAGCGCTTGTGTGTAAGGTACCCACTGAATTTGAGCTGCGTATAATAGAACACTTCCGCCGATCAGGAAAAGAATCGCCATTTTTTTCATGGCAATAAATCCCGGTAGAGAGTATCGGCGTGGGCGGCAAGCGTGTCGGCATAAGCGGAGACGCTTTTTTGAAAAGCAATCCAAGCTTTGGGATCGTTTTGTAGCGCGGTAACGGAGGAGTCGAAACTCGCGGCCGTGTAACCGTATTTTTCAAGAATTTTAGACCGGGCGACCCGTACTTCGGGCGTAGAGGTATAAGCCTGTGTGGCAATGGAAAGCTCTACATACGTTTTCACAAAAACAGGATGTCCCGCCGTACTTTCTTTCTCGCACGCGGCGAGGAATAAAAAAAGAACGGGAACTAATTTACTCGCCACTCTCCAAAGCATTCTCAAAAAGACCTTCGATATATTCTTGCTTGCTGAACGGAACGAGCTGATCGATACGTTCCCCGACGCCGACCCAGCGAATCGGAATTTGAAGCGCGCTCGCGATACTGAGCAGAGAGCCGCCTTTTGCGGTACCATCCAATTTGGTGACCACAAGTCCGGTAAGCGGGAAACTCTGGTGAAAAATTTTGATCTGGTTAATGGTGTTTTGTCCGGTATTGCCGTCGATCACAAGCCAAATATCGTGCGGGTACGCTTTGTCCAATTTTTTCATCACGCGCACCATTTTCCGCAATTCTTCCATTAAGTGATCTTTGTTATGCAAACGCCCGGCCGTATCGATAAGAACCACGTCGCAATCGCGCGCACCCGCCGCTTCACAGGCATCGTAAGCGACCGATGCCGGGTCGGAACCTTCCTGATGCCGTACAAATTCGGCGCCGGAGCGTTCCGCCCATGTTTCCAGCTGGTCGATCGCCGCCGCACGGAATGTGTCGCACGCCGCCATCATGACTTTTTTGCCTTCGCCTTTAAAACGGCTCGCGAGTTTTCCGATGGTGGTGGTTTTCCCGGCTCCGTTCACACCGATAATGAGAATGATATGCGGTTTTGCAACAAGTTTAAATTCGGGCGGGTCGGAAAGCAAGCGTTCCGCTTCCGAACGCATAATGTCGAGAACTTCGCGACCGGTTAACGATTTTCCGAGAGCGTTTTCACGGAGCGCGTCCGTTAAAAGAAACGCCGCTTCTACGCCGACATCGGCTTTGATTAAATGCTCTTCGAGATTTTCGAGCATTTCATCGGTGACCTTACCGGCGCCGGCAATAACTTTCAACTCTCCAAGAATCGCATCGCGCGTTTTGGAGAGTCCGCTTTTAATGGCAGAAAATAAGCCCATATTACAGAATATTTTTCACTTGGTCGATTAAGCCGTAAGCTTTTGCTTCCGCCGCCGACATGAAATTATCGCGTTCCGTGTCGCGGTCGATTTCTTCGAGTGTTTTGCCGCTGTGTTCGGAAAGAATTTTTCCGGTGACGCTGCGGATCCGAAGCATTTCTTCCGCTTGAATTTGAATGTCGCTCGCAGGGCCCACCATTTGCCCGTGAATGAGCGGCTGGTGAATCATGATCCGCGCGTTTTCCCAGGCATAACGTTTGCCGGCCGCTCCCGAAGTAAGGAGCACGGCGCCCATCGAAGCCGCTTGTCCGCAGCAAACGGTGGACACAGGACTTTGAATCGCCTGCATGCAATCGTAAATTGCAAGTCCCGAAGAAATCACGCCGCCCGGACTGTTGATGAAAAGAGTGATGTCTTCGTGATTCAGAGAATCCAAATAAAGTAATTGTTTGACAATTCTTTCCGCGCTTTCATCGTCCACGCCGCCCCACAAAAAAATGCGGCGCTTTTCCGCGAGATAGCTTTCGGCGGATTTCATAAAATCCGGCTTTTTGTTTTGTTCTTTTTCACATTCCGATTTCATATCAACTCCAAGTGAAACATCATTACTTTATTTTAAAAATCCCGGGCTGCTGAAAACCCGGGATTCTAATTCAAGAATTACTTCAGCGTGCTGACTTGAACATCCCAGCTTTGACCGTTCAAGCCAATGCGGTATGTGGAAGTTCCTGCTACTTGCATGGCCGCCGTATTAGCTGCCGGCGCCGGAGCGGCGGCTGCAGGAGCCGCTTGAACAGCCGGTTTCTTTTTCGGAACGCCGATTTTGCGAATGCCTTTGAGGAAGTCGATACCCTTGTTGCCGCCCTTGGTTTCGAGCGCGCCCACAATGAAAATATTTTCATCGGTGACTTTAAGGTTATTTTCCTGCAAGAGTTTGGTGGCTTTCGGAATACCCGGTTCGAGAATATCGACCACGGAAATATCGCCGTATTTCTTGGAGAACACCGGAAGCTTGAGTTGTTCTTCGGCGATCTTCACGAGTTCCGGATCCGGTTCAACCGGCGTTTTTCCGAAGTAACCGAGAAGCATTTTGCCGTAACCGTCGGTCATTTTTGCCCAAGTGTCGAGACCCTTGTTTTTATTGACGGTGTTCACGTAAGCCTGTTGGAAATAGAATTGGGAAACCGGAGTCACCGAAGTGGCAAACCCGCCGCGGCAAACGCATTCGGACATATTCTCAATCACTTTCGAATACAGGTGGAATGTTTTGGTTTCACGCATCATAAGGGTGTTCGCGGTGAGCGCGCCGCCCGGCATGGGTGAGAAAATCACGTCGGAAGAAATTTGGAGCGCTTCGGGCGGGAACTCGTAATCTTTCATGCATTCCACGGCGACGTTGTTCGCTTCCATAATTTTGTTGATGTTGTCATCGACAATGCTGTCGCCGAGAGCGAGTTTGTAATCCGTGCCTTTCAAAGCGTGGAACAGGGAGAACAAATCCGGTTGGGACGTTCCGCCGGAAAGCGGTTTACGGGCGAGACAAACTCCGTCCACGCCGCCTTCGATAGCCGCCACATACTGGGAAATACCGGTTCCGCAGGTATCGTGCGTATGAATACGCAATTCCACATCGGGGCCGAGAAGCGCGCGGGCGCGTTTCATGGTTTCATAAACCTTGTGCGGATTCGATGTTCCGGAAGCATCTTTGAAGCAAACGGAATCGAAAGGAACACCGGCATCCAGAATATCTTTTAATGTCTTGATATAAAAATCGGCATCGTGCGCGCCGGTACAGCCCGGAGGGAGTTCCATCATGGTGACCACTACTTCGTGTTCCAGGCCGGCGTTCTTGATGCACTGACCGGAGTAGATCAGGTTGTTCACGTCATTGAGCGCGTCAAAGTTACGGATACGGGTCATGCCGTGTTTCTTGAACATCTTGGCATGCAAATCAATCATGTCGCGCGGCTGCGCGTCGAGAGCGACTACGTTGATGCCGCGCGCGAGCGTTTGAAGGCGCGCTTTAGGGCCTGCGACCCGGCGGAATTCATCCATCATATCAAAGGCATCTTCACCGCAGTTCTGATAGAGCGCCTGATAACGGGCACCGCCGCCCGCTTCGAAATGGTTAATCCCGGCTTCGCGGGCGGCTTCCACAGCCGGCATGAAATCTTTGGTAAAAACGCGGGCGCCGAAAATGGATTGGAAACCATCGCGGAATGAAGTGTCTTGGAAAAGAATCCTTTTCATGTTTTATTCCTAGAGGGGATGAATCCCCGGTTAAAAACTTTTCTGAAAAAACAAACAAACTTAAAAACGAACCGGTCTGTTTTTTCGGAAAAATTCAATTGAATATTCCGGCACAAATATACAAAATTGAGCCTCAAAACGCACTATTTCAATCGCCGAACAAATTCCCTGCAAGCGTTTTCCGGGCTTTCCGCGCCGAAAATCGCGCTCCCGACCACAAAAACGTTGGCGCCGGCCTCGCGGGCCGAATCCAGGTTGCCGAGTTTGATGCCGCCGTCGATTTGAAGGTCGAGTTCCGGACGGCGGCGGCGGAGTTCCCGCAACTTATCGAGCGTGTAAGGAATGAAACTCTGACCGCCGAAACCCGGGTTCACGGACATAATGAGCACCATGTCCACAACGTCGAGCACCGGATAAATCATCTCCAAAGGAGTGGCGGGGTTAATGGAGACCGCCGGTTTACAGCCGAGTTCCCTTATGCGTTGAAGCAACCTGTCCAAATGATGGGTGGTTTCCGCATGAACCGTAATGTAATCCGCTCCGGCTGCTGCAAAGGCATCCACATGATGTTCCGGCGCGGAAATCATCAAATGACAATCCAAAACAAGAGAAGTGCCGCGTTTGATTTCGGCGACAATTCCCGGACCGAAACTGATGTTCGGCACAAAATGCCCGTCCATAATATCCAGATGCACCCACGCAGCGCCGCCGTTTTCAATGGCGCTCAGGCTTGACCCGAGGTTTAAAAAATTCGCGTTGAGAAGACTGGGAGCGATTATTTGCTTTAAACTCATACGCAAAATATAGTCAGTTTTCACACATTTTATTATCATTTATGCAACATTCGATCTTAAGGAGGTTGCCTCATGGCTACTACAAAAAAAACAACAGCGAAAACCACCACGGGTACGAAAGCTTCTCCGGCAAAATCCGCCAAGAAAGCAAGCGCCGTAGCCACACCGAAAGCAGCAGCATCCAAAGGAAAAACAGCGGCGGCGGCAAAGAGCGCAAAAGCGGCGAAAGCTCCGAAGAAAAATGCCACCGTATTCAGCGTGTTCGCTCCCGATTGCAAATCGGTCTGCGTTGCCGGAGAATTCAATTCCTGGAACCCGGCTAAGGGAAAAATGAAAAAAGATAAATCCGGTAACTGGACTGCGAGCGTGGATCTTCCGGCGGGCGATCATCAATACAAACTCGTGTTCGATGAAATTTATTGGGAAACCGATAAATCGAACCCGAACCGCGTTCCGGACGGACAGGGCGGAGAAAACAGCGTAAAAAATGTCTAATTACCCCATTCCGGAAAAATTAATTTATCAGGGTGTCGAAAGTTTCGGCACCCCTCTTTGGCTTTATGACCGCGGGACCATCGAAGAAAGAATCCGCGAGCTTCAGGTTTTCGATGCGGTGCGTTACGCCCAAAAAGCAAACTCGAATCTTTCCATTCTTTCGCTGATGAAAAAAATGGGAGTGGTGGTGGACGCGGTGAGCGCCGGAGAAATTTACCGCGCGCTGAAAGCCGGGTACCGCGGCGGCGCAACGAAGAAAACTCCGGAAATCGTTTACACCGCCGATATTTTTGATGCGGACGCGCTCGCGCTTGTGAAGGAACATCAGATTGCCGTGAACATCGGTTCTCCGGATATGATTCCCCAACTCGCCGAAGCGGGCATTAAAACCGAACTTACGCTCCGCGTGAATCCCGGGTTTGGGCACGGGCATTCCCGAAAGACAAACACCGGCGGCGACTTGTCCAAGCACGGCGTTTGGTTTGAACAAATTAAAGATTGCATGAAACTCGCACAGGCAAACGGCATGTGGATTTCCGGGTTGCACATGCATATCGGCAGCGGCGCCGATTTTGAACACCTTTCCAAAGTCACCGAAGCGATGCGCGAAGCCGCCCGGCATTTAGGTTCTCATATTCGTATGATTTCGACGGGCGGCGGGTTCCCGATTCCGTACCGGGAGTCGGAGGAAGGAAACCGCATTGACATTAATGCTTACTATAAGCTTTGGGATGATACGCGAAAACAAATTGCGCAATCCGTGGGGCATTCGGTTTCTCTCGAAGTGGAACCCGGGCGTTACCTCGTTGCCGAAAGCGGACTCCTCGTTTCTAAAATCCGCGCGATTAAGACCATGGGCGAAAATAAATTCTACATCGTGGATGCCGGTTTTACCGACCTCGTGCGCCCCGCGTTCTACGGCTCTTATCACAAGATTTCCATTTTGCCTCAAGGTTCTTCCGTTTTGGGCGAAGATTCCGATGTGATTGTGGCGGGCCCGCTTTGCGAATCCGGCGACGTGTTCACGCAGGAAGAAGGCGGCTATGTGGTTTCCCGGAAACTCCCCGAAGCGAAAGTAAACGATCTTTTGGTGCTTCACGATACCGGCGCTTACGGAGCCGCGATGTCAAGCAATTACAACAGCCGCCGGCTCGCGGCAGAGGTTCTCTATTCCAAGGGGGAACTGCATTTGATCCGGAAACGCCAAACGTTTGAGCAAATGACGGAAAACGATCGGATTGTGGGTTTGTAAAAGACTATTTCGCCAACCTTAAATTAAAAGCCTTTATTTTGTAATTAGCCAACAAATGGTAATATTGCGTGCGTTATTTGTTTTCGGTTAATATTCAAATTCTACCCAACATAATGATTCGGTGCAAAAACGATCTTTTAATTTAAATGTGTAATGCAGTTGAAACTCATCTGAAAAAATATATTCCTGTTCTTGCAAATTATGTACTGTAAATGCTTGCCTTGCTTCAATATTTATTGAATCTTTGATTTCAATCGTTTGTGTTGTATCAACGGGATCAATAGCATTGATAACAACATGCAATATTCCAGGGAAAGAAACACCATCTTCTTTATCCCAAATTATAATTCTATCAAAATAATCATCTGTATAATCTTTTGTAAAAATTTTATTCTGATATATAACGGACCATGTACGCCATCTAATAAATGATTGATTATAGGGGGCTTTAAAAAAATTAAAAATGATAACATCTTGATCCTCCATGCTACTACACCCACCTTCCTTCATACAACAACCACTAAAAAGTAAACTACCTAACATTCCAAGCAACAACAGGTGATACCGCATTGGCTCCTTCCTTTACCCATATAAACCGGGTATTTTGGTGAATGGTGATACTGCGCGCCGCGATTTGCCCGGCATATAATTTATCGCCCTGCCCTAAAATCACAAGGGCTTTAGGAGCAATCAACTGCCCGGCAAAAGAAGAATTTAAAAAAACGGTTTCGGCAGCATCGGTATGTACAATAAGCCGCCCGGCAACATTTAATAAAGATGTATTACCAAACGTTCCATTCCATTGAAAATGATCCTTAATTTTAATCGTTACCGTTCCCGATTCGGGAAGTTCCAAAACACCGCCGGCTTCCACAATGAGTTCCCCCCAATTATAAGTTCCGGGCATTAAACGAAGCGTCGCTCCCGAAGAAACAATCACTTTATTTAAATAGGCATTCGGAGGTAGATTATATGTTTTATTCGAATTTACGGTTAAGGAAGAAAATAGCTTGAAATCTACCAATGGCATGTAATTTTTTGTGAAAACAGACTGGTAAACCCCAGGGGCAACCAAGGCTTCCCGCGAAGCCCTATAAATAGTCCCGGCAACAAGCGCTGTCCCTCCCTGGTTATTTAATGTTCCGCCCAAGTGTAAATCGCCGTGAACCTGAGAGTGGCTTCGCAGCCAAACATTCCCTCTAACCGTAATATCGCCAACCCAAGCCGAAACCCCCAAATTGACAGCATAATCATTGTCCTTACCCAGTGAAATTACAGGGCACGGATTTATTCCGTCATCACAATAGGCACGGTCGTTAATGAACAATTTTTCCCGAGCAAGCAAAGCCACAGGATGAGCAACACAGCGAGGCTCCATATTTGACGGATGATTTTGTACTTCTAACATTATTTTAGAATCAGTATTTTCACTATACTCATCACCATCACAATAACCATCCCCATCGGAATCCACATCCAATTCTGCGCGTAAACCATCATTATCTTCATCTGCCAAAAGTTTTCGAAGCGTATAATATCTTATTTCATCTTTATCCGAAGCCCCATCACCATCGGTATCGGCATTATAAGGATCTGTAAAAAATCGCATTTGTTCATCAAAATCGGTGATCCCATCGACATCAGAATCCAAATAAAGGCGAGAATCCGACATTCTACCCGAGGCGTAAACAGGCGGGATAAAATAACTCTTATAAAGTACACCGCCCATATCCAAATCAAACGCCCAATTTAATCCGTTTTTTATCCCTGTGGCTATTGTAGAAAGAATGACATCAATTCCAACACCATGTACAGAAGCATAATAGCGCCACTCGGAATTCCCTTCGTTATCTATATTCAAAAAGTGAAGATATATAGAGCCATCTAATGTAATTTTGTATCCGTCCACCACCATGGAATGCCCTCCATCAAATCCTTGATTTGCTTGCGATATACCCAAAGGCATGCCGGATTCAATGGCTACAATAATTGAAATCGGGTCAGGAGGCCCCCCATGCCAACCCAATGCAGCCGTGAGTTGTGTGTAAGAAAACGCACCCGAGTATAAAAGAGCGCTTAATGCGGAATAGGCAACTCCATCTAATGCTCCTATATTCAAGGCAAAACTAACAGCATTAACCCGTTCAAGTATATTTCCGGACAAAGCATCATCTCTTGGAAAATCATACTTTACTTCCTTAACCTCGTAGATAATTTCATCTTGAGTTAAATTGCCGCCATAATAACGATTCAGCATTTGAGCCATTACCGCCCAACAACGATTATGTTCACTATTATCTCTAGAGTGTTGTTTTGATTTGACATTCCAATCGGGATTAAATTCAATATGTGGAAAATCCCAATTAACACCATCGTTAATTTTCTCTTTATAGCCTAAATCCAGCATTCTTGAATCTTTTCTGGCCGGCAATGAGGGAACATTTAAAACTCGCTCACGAGCAACAACATCCCCGGCAAGAACGCTTAAAATACCTATAGGATGTGTAAAGTGTTGAATAACCGCATCCGTGGCCGAAACATCATTAAAAATGTAATAAGAAATCGGATTTGTGTAAGTAACAGCCTTTTTTACTGTTTTTTTTGCCCAGCTCCAAAGGCCACGCCTTAATTCAACAGGTTCTGCCCACCACACATAATTACCTGTTGCCAACATCGGAAGCCGGAGTGATGTTTCCGGTGTTATTAAACTGAAAACCGTATCGCCATAAGCAGAATCCCTTACAATATAAAATTGATACGCCGGAACATTCTCTACCGCAGTCCAACTAAATGTAATCGAATCGGAAGCCGTTTCAGGCAGTATTTTGGTACCAAGCCCCGGAAACATAATGGTTGGCATGGGAACGCCACCCGGTTCTTCCCATGGGCGATAATACTCCCAGTCTTCAATATTTCGCCCACGGCTATTTTCACGCACAATCAAACGATCGCCATTCAGTAGCCCCTGATTATACCCTAAATCGGTATTGGCCACAACGTAAAGCCCTTGCGAATCCCATAATTCAAATTGAACGGCTTGTTCCGAGAAAGTGGGTGTCCAGCCATAGGCAAAATAGGCTTTCATAACTCCCTGACAAGTCACCCAAATTTCACCTTGATTCTGATGCTGAATTGCAGCACTCCCTTGCCAAAGTTTAAAATCAGCGGAATCAATAGAAGATGTTAAATCAATGGTTTCTAAAAGACCTTGAAATCCATGCAATTGTACTGAAGTTTCAATATTCGTATCATCTTGTGCTTTCCACGCCATTTTTATGGAATCTTTTTGAACTTCTGTAAACCAAATATCCGGACAACTCTTGGTATTATGATTTTCTGTAAGTAAAACACCATTTGAATATACATCTATGTTGTTTACCTCTTCAAAATGACTACTTTCGGGTGAAGAGAAATCATCTGTTTTATTCCAAAAAGACCAGTTTTTTGAATGAATCCCTATTGAAAATCCGTCATCGCCGCCAAGCATTTCCAATGGAGTCAAACTTAAACCGGGGAATCGAATAATAAGCGTTGCCTTAGAAGCGGCCTCAAAACGCCACTCGGCAATGCCACCCGGAAGATAATAAAATTCAGGAAGAGCCAAATTGGTTGTATCATGAGTGACATGATAATGTATTTCTAAATTTTTAATTACTTGGGAACTTGTGTTCTCTACTTTAAATCTCAAAGTTGTCAATGAGGCTGAATTTAATTGTTCATCTAAAGACCAAACAGAAATCTGCCCGGCAAAGACAAATGCGGAAAACAACAAAAACAGACTTATAATTATTCTTTTCAACTCGAAATACTTCTCTAAAAACAACTTTCTAAATATAAGTTCCTTTTAAAGAAATAGAAAAAGTTTATTCAACTTTTAAGTATCACGGCCAATATTTCTTATTTCCTTGTTGTCCAGAACAAAGTAAAGAGCGCGATCAGGAGAATTGAGATTCCCATGATGATCCAGAAGGCGTTCGGGTTGGCGCCGAGTCCGAAAGGAAATTTCACGTTCATGCCGAAAATACTCGCGACAAACGTGGGGCCCATGACCGCAATGGTAATGACATTGAGGGTTTTGATGAGGGAGTTCATGTTATTGTTGATGACGCTCGCCCGCGCATCCATAACGCTTGCGAGAATATTGGTATAAATTTCCGCCTGTTTTAAGCTCTGGCGGTTTTCAATGAGAATATCATCGAGGAGTTCTCTTTCGTTTTCCGTGAAGTTCAAACTCCGGCCGAGCTGCAATCGCTTCAATAACGTTTCGTTGGAGTTCAGCGCGTTCACATAGTAAATCAAACCTTTGTTCAAGTTCAGCATATAAATTAAGTATTCGTTCCCCATGGCTTTTTGGAGTTTCTGTTCCAAATCTTCGTTGATTCTGCTGATGATTTTCAAGTGTTCGTTAAAATGAAATACGGAATAGTTGAGGAGTTTCAAGACAAATGTGTTGAGGGAGTCGATTTTGGAAAACCGGCGTTCGTCCATAAGCGGAATATCGGCATCGGTTAACAGCAAGACCCAGTCTTCAAAGAAAATTACGCCGAACGATTCCACACGGAATTGAAAATTGTCGGAGGATATATAGTTCTTCGGTTTCTTAAAAACGATGGTCGTGAAATCATCGTCATACTCGATACGGGAAAGTTCGTCATTATCGAACGCGGAGGCGATGGTGTGTTCGGTGAGTTCGTATTCCTTGACGAGAAGCCCGCGCTGTTCGGGACTCGGCGTTCCCATGAGCACAATGTCGGCGGCATCCTCATTCGGAGCCGGAAGGATTCTGCCCGATTCGATTTTATAATACTTACGCATGGGGACCTCCGGTCTTGAAGTTGCACCAAAATTAAAAAAGACCCGGGCAAATACCCAAGTCTTTTTTGTAAAAAACCGAAAAAATCAAATACCGGACTTGAAACGCTTGGACCACCAAACCACGAACGGCGAGCAGATGCAAATGGTGGAGTAAGTTCCGACCACGATACCGATCACGAGAACGAGCGCAAAGTCGCGAATGGAGGTGCCGCCCATTACGGCGAGGATTCCGCACACAAAGAGGGTCGTCATGGAGGTTACGATGGTTCGGCTGAAAGACTGGCTGACAGACGCGTCCACCAGTTTCCCGAAGTTGGAACGCCCGTGGAGCGCCACGTTTTCGCGAATACGGTCGAACACCACAATCGTATCGTTTACGGAGTAACCGATCATGGTGAGGAGGGCCGCAATCAAAGCGCCGTCCACCGAGAGCCCGAGCAGGGAAATAAGCCCGATGGTGATGATGGTGTCGTGAATAAGCCCGACAACCGCACCCACACCGAAACCGAGCCCGAGTTTTCCGAAACGGAACCAGATGTAAATACAAATCACAAGCCAGGAGAGAATCACGGAAAGGATCGCGTAGAAACGAAGTTCCTTACCGATGGTCGGACCCACGGTGTCATTGGCGATGATTTTAGCGCCTTCGCTTTTTGCAAGTACATTCGTCAAAGCCGTTTGCAATTCCTGACCTTGAGATTCCTTAACGTTGATTTGATAGAAGTTTGTGCCGGCCGCTCCGGTTTTGCGAACCGTAATGTCATTAAACCCTTGCGCGCCCAAGTCGGCAAGCAATTGCTTTTCATGAGATTCGCTATCCTGATACTGTACCGTATAAACTTGTCCGCCGGTAAAGTCAATGCTGAAATCAAAGCCTTTCACCACGGCAAGCGCGATACTGATGATAATTAAAACACCGGAGAACATAGCGAACAGTTTCGATTTGGAAACCACGGCAAAGTTTGCTTCGTTCAAGGCGCGGAGACCGTTGCCGAGGCTGAGTTTTGTGGAATCGTGCTTGGCAAGTTTGATGTCGAAAATCGAACGGGTTACGGTGAGTGCGCAGAACATGGATGCCGCAATACCGATCATGAGCGTTAATCCGAACCCTTTCACGGCGCCGGTTCCGATTTTGTACAAAATAAGAGCGGTGAGGAACGTGGTTAAGTTGGAGTCAAAAATCGCGCTGAATGCCTTTTCATAACCTTTGGCGATCGCCGCCCGGGCCGTGAGCCCGATCCGGAGTTCTTCGCGGACACGTTCGTAAATAATCACGTTCGCATCGAGCGCCATGGCAACGGCAAGAATGAAACCGGCAATACCCGGGAGCGTGAGCGTGGCGTGAAACACGGAAAGCACCGCCGCCGTCACAAGCACGTTAAAGAACATACCGACGCTTGAAATCACGCCGCCCACGCGGTAGTAAACCACCATGAACAGCAAGCAGGCTATTAAACCGAACAGCGCGGAACTAAACCCGGAGCGGATGTTTTCGGCGCCGAGAGTCGCTCCGATGTTTCTGGATTCTACAATCTGCATCGGCGCTTTCAATGCACCGGCGCGAAGCACAATAGCGAGACGGTTCGCTTCGGCAATATCTTCAAGCCCTGTAATCTGCGCTTCGCCGTTCGGAATACGGTCGCGAATCGTAGGCGCGCTGATCACCTGATCGTCGAGAACGATCGCCATCCGCTTGTTCTTGTTCGCTGCGGTGACTGCCGAGAATTTTTTCGGACCAATGCCGCTGAACTTTAAGCTGACCGTGACTTCGCCGTCGTTACCGCGGAACGGGCGCGCATCGGAAATATCTTCACCGCCCATTTCCACACGGCGGTTCAAGAGATACAAACGCTTTGCTTTGACGTTGGAGTTTTGAGAAACTTTTTCAAGACCGCTGCCCCAGGCAAAATCCACATCGCGGGGAATCAAATTCTGAATCGCATTTTGAGAAAGCAACTGTTTCACTTTTTCTACGGCATCTTCGGAAATAAAACCGCCGTTACCGCCCGAAATAAAATAGCCGGAAAGCGGTTTCAAATCACCGGCGCCGGAAGCGGCCACTTGCGAAGTTTCGGCCGGCGCCGCCGGTTGGGAGGTACTCGCGAGAAGTTCTTCGTCCGAGAGAGAGTCTGCAGAAACAGCGGCAGAATCCGTTTTAGCGGAGTCCGCTACCGCCGGAGTGTCCGTCAAAGCGGCCGGCGAAGTTTCGGAAAGGCGGGAGACATAGTTATCAATGAGGGTGACCACTTGGGCAAATTTTTCATCTTCGGCAAGAATCTTAAATTCCAAACGGGCGGTGCTCCCTACGAGTTCCTTTGCGGAAGAATCATCCACGCCCGCCAGTTCTACGACAATGCGGTTATCGCCGCTCGGAGAAATCTGCGGTTCGGAAAGGCCGTATTGGTCCACGCGGTTCCGGATAATTTCAAGCGACTGGCTCTGAACATCCTTCACATCGTCGGCTTTTAATTTCGATTTATCGATTTCAAGCGTAATGCTCGTGCCGCCGGCAAGGTCCAAACCGAAGTTGATCGATTTCGCCGCAAGCTTCGGATGTTCCTTTACGAAAAGTTCTTTCGCTTCTCCGGACTTGGAGTGAATTTGGATAGAGGGCCACAAAGAGTAGCAAGAGATTAAAAAGACCGCGAGAATAATCAGTTCTCGCATTCCAAATATTTTTTTATTCATCTGTATTCCCTTGGAAACATTAAAATCCACGAATAGGGCTCAAATTTAATTAAGGTAAAGACCTTTTGCTAACCAAAAAGCCGCCTTTCGGGATGTTTTTTGAAGAAAAACCGATTTTCTCGTCGATTTTATACGATAAAAGAATTGTTCCGTGAAGATTTTGCTCCAAAATTTCAATCTCTCCGGGGTAAGCCACCCGGAGTTCGAGCACGTCTTTTTTGAAAGTCCGCGAAATACGGAAACCGCCGTCTTCGGCCATAATTTCAATCTCTCCAAAGACAAGCGCTTCTTCTTTCCGCCGGAGCGCGAGCAATTTCCAGATTTCCTGATAAAGAGGGCTTTCCAATAAATGCCCCGCATTATTCCACGGGAAACAGCGGCGGTTATCCGGATCTTTCCCGCCTTCCATTCCGAACTCATCACCGTAATAAATACTGACGGCGCCCGGCAGAAAAAGGAAAGTGACCCAAAGAAGCCGGAGTTCGTCCGGAGAATTGTGAGCGATGGTTGCAAGGCGCGGCGTATCGTGGCTCCCGATCAGCGTCATGGGAACGCCGAACTGATCCTTACGGAAAGAACCGCGCAGTCTTTCGCAAAAAATTTGGGTTCCGTTTTCCGCATGGTGATTCCACACGGATTCGGGTTCGCCTACCGAACGGTTTTCCGGCGAATTCATTTGTTTGGAACAAAAGTATTCGAGCAAAATACGCCGCACCGGATAATTCATAACGCCGTCAAACTGGTCGCCTTGAAGCCAGCGGTCGGGATTATCCCAAATCTCGCCGACAATATAAGCATCCGGATTGATCGCTTTCACTCTCAAGCGGAATTCCTGCCAAAAGGAATCATCGTTAATTTCGTTCGGCACATCCAAGCGCCAGCCGTCAATACCTTTGCGCATCCAGTATTCACCGACGTTCATCAGCATTTCCCGCACTTCTTTATTACCCGTATTAAACTTCGGGAGCGCCGAAAGGCCCCACCATGCCTGGTAATTCGGTTTTCCGGAATACGCGTTCAACGGGAAAGAATCCACAAAGAACCAATCGCGGTAAGGAGATTCCGCGCCTTGTTCCAAAAGGCTGTTAAACTGAAAGAAACCGCGGGAACAATGATTGAAAACTCCATCCAGAATAATCCGGATTTGCATTTTTTTGCATTCTTTCACGAGTGTGTCGAAATCTTCTTCCGTGCCGAGCACCGGATCGATGCGGAAGTAATCTACCGTGTGATAACGATGGTTGGAGTTACTCGCAAAAACCGGACACAAGTAAATCGCGTTCGCGCCCAAGGTTTTGATATAGGAAAGTTTTTCAATAATCCCGCGGAGATTTCCGCCGCACATCCCGTTAGAGGTCGGCGGGCTCGCCCAGGGTTTGAAAAGGCCGAGAGCCTTGTAAGAATCCGAACGGGCGAAACGGTCCGGAAAAATCTGATAGAAGATCGCTTCTTTTACCCAGTCCGGACAAGGAAATATAGGAGTCGCTTTCATTAAATTTTCCAAATGAGGCGTTTCTTGCGCTCCTCGGTTAAAGAAAGAATTTGCGTGTTGAGAGAAGCCGCTTTCTGCAGTTCTTCCACCGTACAGGGCAAACGGTAAGACCAATTATGCGGGCCCACCGTTCCCGGAATATTCACGCGTTCTTCATCGGGGTTTTCGGGGAACCACTGCGGAGAAAGGGCGAGAAAATCCTGAATCACCGGAATGCAAAAGAGGCTGTTCGCCTTAAACAGGTTTTTGAAAATTTCTTTCACGTAACTCGGCTCGAGTTTTTCCGGAACGTTGAGCAAATGCGCATGCCGGGAATAAAGGGCGCGGTCAAAATCGGCTTCTTTCCAAAGCCCGGAGAGCGTCGAAGAATCGTGCGTGCTTGTAGTGCAAACGGAAAGGCGCGGATAATCTTCCATTTCGTAGTATGGCGAATACGGAGCGTCCCAGTTTCTCGCCCAGCGTTCCACGCGGAGAGAGAAAATATTGAGTTTGGAAAGCACCGAAGGCACGCAGCGCGGCACCACGCCCAAATCTTCCGCACAAATCAGCATATCGGTTTCGGCGGCAAAATTACCGAGCAGCTTCAGCGCGTTGCTTTCCCAAAGCGCCTCTTGCAAACCGGCATTTTCCCCGATGACATTTTTAATGATTTCCTGTTCGCTCGGCGGGAGCGTAAACAAAACCGGCTGATTATACCAGTACCAGGTCGGATAACAACCCTCGGCCGGAGGAACCGAAAGAAATACGCGGTTCCAATATACCTTAAGCATCGCGTCTATCGTGCTTTGCGGCACGTCCAAAGCGAGAATCGCTTTCTCGGACTCAAACTCAGGGAGCAAGCAAAAACGCCCCGGAGCGCCCTTCATTTCACCGAAACAGCGCGTTATCATCTCACCGGCCTGTGCGCCGAGGAAAGAAGAAAGCTGTTCTTTCGAATAATTCGGAGATTTTAAGTATTCGATAGTCTCCCGTTTAATGCCCGCCTTCTCCAGCGTCTCGTAAGAAATCGGGACGGACGGATTCAAATAACCGAGCATCCCGGTTTCTTCTTTCTCGGGGATAGACCAAATACGGAAGAACCCGAGCACGTGATCGATCCGGTAAGCATGGTAAAACTTACTCGCCTGCACCAGGCGGTGGCGCCACCAGCGGTAATCGTCTTTCCCGATCGCATCCCAGCGGAAAGTCGGGAACCCCCAATTCTGCCCGGCATGGCTGAACATATCGGGAGGAGCGCCCGCACGTTCTTCCAGAGAGAAATACTTACGGTCATACCAGACGTCGGCGCTGTCTTCATTGATTAAAATCGGAATATCGCCTTTCAGGTAAATACCGAGTTCGGAAAGTTTCATGGCAACGCTGCGGAACTGCCCTTCGGCTTCAAACTGCATCCACGCCTGAAACAACACTTCTTTTCTGTTTTTCTTCCAAAAAGCCTCCACCGAAGCGGGGGTCGGATCCTGATTTGTTTTCCAGACCCGCCAGCTCGCCTCTTTATTCTTTGCTTTCAGCACGCAGTAAACCGCGTAAGGCTTCAGCCAGGGGTTGCTTTCGATCCATTTCATGAGCGTCTCGTTCCGCTCCAAACTGCTGTAACGGTCTTCAAAAATCTCCCGGAGAATCGAACGTTTCCATAAAGCAATCTCGCGGTACGCCACACGCTTGTTTTTCGCCGTACGTTTTTGCATACCGGCAATATCCGCCTCGTATTCCGCGGAACCTTCAATCACCTGAAGGTTAATGTAAACGGGGTTCAAGGCAAACGCGCTGCGCGCGCTGTAAGGGCTCGATTCCTCGCCCGTATCGTTCACCGGCAGAATCTGAATCACATTGAGTCCGCAAACGCGCGCCCACTTCGCCAGAGGAATCAGGTCTAAGAACTCACCCACGCCGATGCTATTTTTGGAACGTAAACTAAATAACGGGACGGCAACGCCCGACTGAAAAAAAGAAATATCTCCGTAACGCATACCACAAATTTAGTCTTACTTCGCCAAAAAAGGCATTTTTCGAGATTTTATTTCTTACCTTTGAAGCCATGAGCTGGGAATGCCGCTATTTATCGGACACTTTTTGCCGGCTCCGGAAGCAGGAATGCAACCCCGGAGCATCTGGCTGCGTACTGGAAAGCCGGTTCCTTTACCCTCTTCGGGATCCCCCGAAAACCAAAACCGCGAAACCGAAACGCGGAAACCCCAAATAAATATTAAAAGGGGGGAAATCCCCCTCGCTTCAGCCGGAATTTTTACCCTGCCGCCTTATTCGGCTTCCGCCGGTCGCCGGGCGGCGGGTTCCGTCTTCCGCTCCCCCCTCAAAGACAAGTTCCTCAAAATAAAAATCAGGGAATTGAAACTTTCCCGAAGCCTCTATTCCCTGTTTGAGAAACATATAGCCTTCACGAGCCACGCAGCGGCGTAGTTTAATACCCGGAGGGCTTCTTACGGAAATCTTCCGCGCACCCTCCAAGCCCTGTTTTATAAAGGATTAAACCCGGTTTTTCGGCGGGCGGCCGCGGCCTCTTTTCACGGGCGCTTCTTTAATATTGGCCTTGGCGGCCTCTTCGGCGGAAACAATCGTCCCTTTCACTCCGGAAAGTCCTTTACCGCCGACACCGCCGAAGGAAAGTTTCAGCACCCGCCCGGTCGAAGGCTTCGGAGGCGTTGAAATACTGGATTTCGGGGTTACCACATCCTTTTTTTCCAAAGGATTTTCCGAAAAAAGCTCTTTACCTTCTCTTTTACGGAAGAAAAGCCCCGGTTTGGAGTCCTCTTTTCGGAGGGGGCGTTCGGGTTTGTTTTCAAAATCGCTGAGTTTCGGCATGGGTTTTGAGAAACCCGGCGCCGAAGGCGCCGGAGGAATCCCAGGAGTAGATTTTTTTTCCGATTCGTATTCTTCAGCGATTTTACGAATTTTTTCATCTTCCTGTGCTTTTTTCACAAAATCCCGTTCGCGCTTGGAAGGGCGGATACGATGCCGGGTCCGGCGGGATGTGCCGAAATCCAAAGAGAGAATTTCTTCATCGGAGAGCCCGCGAAGCTCCGCCGGCACCTCAATTATGGGTAATTTTTGTTCATTTAATGGTTCGTTCATTGTTTTTCCGGTCAATTTTCACTCCCTTCGGGGCGAAAAATAGCAAAAATTTTAAAAAGAATACTTTTTCTGTTTGTCAAGACCTAGAAAATAAACACCGTTTGTTGTAATTTTGGTCTAATGCTTCGGTTTACACAAGAAATTCTCTTAGCCCTTCAAGCTCTTTCCAACGAGGAAGAGGCGAAGAACATGGCAAAAAGTACCAAGGAACAGTTTGATTTCCTTGGAGTGAAAGTAGTCCCGCGCCGGGAAGCCACCTACCCTATTTTCGACAGAAATCCCCCGAAAGACGGAGATGAACTCGCCAAACGGGTAGAAGACCTGTGGGCGCAAAGTTACCGGGAAGTCCAATATGCCGCCTGCGATTATCTCTTCCGGCACCGGCACTTTCTCGGTGGGCAGCACTTAAATTTCCTCAAACACCTGATCAAAACGCGTTCCTGGCGCGATACGGTGGACACGATTGCAACGAGTATCCTCGGCGAACTGGCATGGCGGCTCCCCGCGATCCGCGGAAAAATCGCCGCCTGGATCCGCGACCCGAACGTGTGGATTCGCCGCAGCGCGATTATTTTCCAGATTCAATACAGGGAACGCACCGATTGGAACATGCTGAAAGACTTTTGTTTGTTCTGCGCGAACGATGAAGACTTCAACATCCGCAACGGCATCGGAAAAGCGCTCACCGAATACGGGAAATACAATCCGGCGGAAGTGCGCCGTTTTGTGCTGAGCAATCCGTTCTCCCCCATGACCACTCAAGAAATCTTGAGACACATTTAAGGCTTCACGCCTTAAAAAATCACGTCATAAATCAAATAAAGCGCAAGCCCGATACTTGCGATACCGATAAACCGCCGGACAAATGTTTTACCGCGTTTCTGCTGAATCTTGCTTCCGAGGTAACCGCCGAGAGTCGCCCCCACCGCCATCGTAATGCCAAGCCCCCACTGCACTTTGCCGTGAATCGCAAGCGCAATGGTACTCAGCGAAAGAAATATCGTGGTGAGCGCGGTTTTCAGAGCGTTCACGCGAATCAGGTCCAAGCCGGTATAGCGCGACAGCGCAAAAATCTGCATAAAACCGACCCCGATTTGAAGCACACAACCGTAGAGAGCCGTGCCGAGAAACAGAAAAAAACCGCCGGGAGAAAGTTTTTCGGGCGGCTTTTCTCTCGGCTTACCGAGTACGGTCGGCTTCAAATTGCTGAAAACCGTCACCATGCAAATGGCAAGAGCAATCAAGAGTTTCAACAACTCGTCATTCAACCGCACAATTAAAAACATTCCCAACACAGCCCCAAGAAGCGTAGGCAAAATCAATTGCTTCAGCACTTTTTTATCCAGATTCCCGCCGCGGGCGAGATGAAGCGCCGAACTGATATTCCCAATGAAAATACCGATGCGGTTGGTCCCGTTCGCAACCGTGGGAGGGAGCCCGAGAAAAATCATGATCGGAAGACTGAGCGAACTGCCGCCGCCGGCAATGCTATTGATAAAACTTACAATCACACCCAGGAGAAAAAAAACGGCGTATGTCCACCACTCCGGACTCACGGGGTGAGCTCCCGTAAAAGCAGCTGCTTGTTTTGGATAACTGTCTTACTTTGTTTGTTTTCCGGAAATTCCACCAAACAGCGGTCAAGAAGCGAAATGGCGTCTTTGATTTTTTGATTCGCCTGTTCCCTGTCTTTCGGTTTTCTCGATTCTTTGAAAAGATTAGCGGCTTGCGTGCGCTGCTCGGAGCAATACAACTCACCGAGTTTTTCGAGTTCTTCCACAGCGCGCGGCCGGAGAACGCTCGACTTTAACTGCAAAAAATCCTTTTTGGCATCCAGGTATTTTTTGTCCTCCGCCTTCTTCTTCGCTTGAGCAAAAGCTTGCTCCGGATCGTGCGTTTCCCAAAACTTCTTACTTTGTTCGGATTCTTCAAGGCGCATTTGCGCCACTTTGAGTAAAGCGGATTCCAGTCCGAGCGTGTCTGCAAATTCGGGATAACTTTGAATGAGGCGCGTGATTTGCGTTTCCGCGGCATCGTAATTGCCTTCCGACTTTAAGCGGGAAAGAATCTCCGTTTTTTCCTTATCCGCTTTAGCGTAATTCCGCCGGAACGATTTTTCCTTTTCCCGATTCGCCCAGGCAACGAGCGAATCACCGGGAGAAAGCGCCGAGAGACTATCGGTAAATTCGCGCACAAGCGCGTAAGAAGCGCCCGCCGCATTCATATTGATAATCTGGAAAATCAGCGGCTGAAATTCTTCTTTAACTTTGGCGGAGCGTTCTTGAATTTGATTCATAAGAAGCGTGGCGCGGTCCATCCACTCTTTCCATAACGGAGAAAGCACCACAAAACTTTCCAAAAGTTCCGTGGCGCGCTTCACATCGCCTTCGTTCAAAAGAGAATCCACCGAAGCAAACGTTTGCTCCGCAAGGACGGGAATTTCAAAATAAAGATTCTTTCCGCTTTTTACCGGCGGATTTTCAGCAGCAACCGAATCCGGAGTTTGCACCCCGGATGCCTGCGCGGAATCTACCGGCGTAAACGCCGGCAGTTCAAAACCGGCGCTATCCTTCTTTTCTGCCGCCATCGCATCCGCTTTCTGCTCCGCCGCTTCATCCCGCAACGTTTCCGGCGGCGTCTGCAGCGTTTCAAGCGGCGGCGCGGGCGTTAGGGAACAAGCGGAAAGGAAAACGAGGAGGGAAAAACCGATTGCAAAAAACTTCTTCATCCGACTCACTCCGGTTCAATAGGGACAAACGCATTTTCACCGCTGAAATCAGCCGGGAGTTCCCAATCATTTTCTTCACTCTGCCGTTCTTCTTTTTCCGAAACGGAAGATGCCGCCTGCAGAGAATCCGGAACTTGCGGGAGCGTAAGCGATGTGATAAAACCCGCCGAGGAGGCTTCCGTTGCCGCCGCACTCGTCACGGACGGCGGCACAAAATCCGGAATATCAAGCCAGGGCACCATCACGGATTTTCCGGCGCTTGCCAACGGGAGCCCGGTTTCCGGATGCACCGGAATCTCGCCGCGCTCATTCCCCAAGTGGAACGGCGCTTCGCCCCGCGCAATCGAAGAAAGGTCGAGGAAATCCACATTCGCGTTCTCGCGGCGGTCGCCGAGAACTTCTTCTGCAAAATCCACCCATTGCGGGAGCCCGCCCGAAGCCCCGGCAATCCGCGTTCTTCCGGAACGGAGAGGCCGGTTATCATCAAAACCCACATAACTCCCGATAGCGATCACCGAATCCAGCGAATAACCGTTTTTATCCGGCACGTAAGTCGGAAGTGCTCCGAGGAACGCCACATTGCGGTAATCGTTGGTGGTTCCCGTTTTCCCGAGCGCCGGGAAACGCAGCGTCTCTTTGCCGTCTTCGGATTTGAGCGAAAGCGCATTCACTTGACTCCGGGCGGTACCGTGAGTGAAAACCATCCGGAGCATCACCGCCATTTGAGACGTCACCGTATCGCTTAAAATCTTTTCTTCTTCGGTCTCGTTTTCAAAAATCACTTTGCCGTCGCGGTTTTTAATCTTTTGAATCCAGCACGGCTCATTCCATTCGCCGTCTTTACAGCGGTAAACCTTTCCGCTTAAAATGCTTTGATACGCCGTCGTCATTTCCGCAAGCGTCACATCGTTCACGCCGAGCGGCATACTTTGCACTTGCTGCAAAGGCTCGCGAATACCGATCTGCTTTAAGAACCGCGCAAAATCCGCCATGGCGAGCGAACGGTTAAAATCGCGCCAATTCCGGAGCGAAGCGGGCTCCAAATAATTTTTGGATTCATCCGCCGTTTCCACCATACTCACAAGCCGTTTAAAATCGGCGAGCGTAAAGTGAGGCGCAATCTCCGCCGCGTCCGAAGAAGACTCGCCCATGCCCGGCGTTTCCACGAGACTCTTTTTAAGCAAATCCATATAATGCAAATAATTGTGATTCAGCTTTTGCAGGTTTTCTTTATTTTTCGCCTGCGCCTTGATACCTGCCGACACGTTATTTCCATAAAACATATTGCGGAGAGTGCGCGCCTTCAGCGGCTCATTTTCGTAAATCAATTTTTGAACCAGTTCGTTTTGCGCCTTGGTAAATTCGATTTCCTGCTCGGCGGAACCCCGGAGCATAAGCCCGTATTGATCCCGCAGTCTTTCAAAATAAGCCTTGCGATCCTCTTCGGGAGTTTGTGCGTAACCGTTCTTTTGCATCACCTCCTCCCATTCTTCGAGAGAAAGTTTATCGAAAAGATGGTCGAGGAGCCACACGCTCGCAATATTTTCCGAACGCACCGCCGCCCAAAGAATACTCACCGTCTCGCCTTTATTCATGTGATCGGGGCGCGGAAAATAAAACTGGTTCCCGTATTGGAACAAATTAAAATCGTTCTCAATTTCATCGAGGTAATTCCAGTGATAATTCAAGGCGAGCGCAAACAGAAGCGGCTTCCAGCTCGAACCGAACTGCCGCAAAGCCTTAAAGGAACGGTCAAAACCGGTATTATGAAACCCCGACTGCGAAGCGAGCACCCGCCCTTCCTGAATCGAAACGAGCGCGCCCTGAAGCACCGGTTCCGTTTCGATCCGGCACGGATAACGGTTCCCCGACACGGGAACGGTATCGAGAATACTTACGAGAAGCACCGAACCTTTACCGAGGCGCGAAGCGAGAATTTTGGCAGGATCGCCTTTCACGCTCTCGCCGAACTTTTTGAGTTGCCCGGAAGTCACCACCCCATGCAGCTGCCCGAAAGAAAGGAAAATCGACTCGAGTTTACCGAGCGAATCGTAAGCCGCCGTATCTACCGCGCCGTAAAGGTAATCGCCTTTCCGGGCTTTCAAGGCGCGGTTCGGGAACTCCGCCTTGGGGAGCGCAAAGCCGCCGAGCTGCACTTGAAGCTTTGAAATATTGTTCTGGAGCGCGCGCATGGCGGCATCCTGATACTCCGCATCCAGATTCAGCGACACCTCAAGCTGCGAGCGCCGCCAATCCGGAATATCCTGCGCGGTGAAAAAATCCTGATAAAATTTGGAATCCAGCTTCTCTTCCAAATTGGCAAGCGGCGTTGAAAGCGTAAAGCGGAAATTCCCATGCTCAAACGGGAGCGGCTTTGCAAGCGCGGAATCCATCTCCGCCTGCGAAATATATTTCTCTTCCACCATGCGCCGGAGCACATAGCGCGTGCGGTGCTCGCCGCGGGCGATCGCCGAATCCCGGCGCGCTGTGGTGCGCTGAATAAACGGATCATAATTAAAAGGTCCTTTCACGGAACCCGCGATAAAAGCGCACTCCGCAAGCGTCAAATTGTTAAGATCCTTATTGAAAAAATACTGCGCGGCGATCGCCACCCCTTTCCCGGTACCGGAAACATGAAACTGATTCAAATAAAACTCAAGAATATCTTCCTTGCTGAAATGCTTCTCCATGCGGAGCGCGTTCATCAACTCTTTCCATTTCTCTTTCACGGAATTTTCTTCGCGCCCGAAAATATTTTTCACCGTCTGCTGCGTTAAAGAAGACCCGCCTTGCCTCAAACGCCCCATGCGCAAGTTGTTAAACATCGCCCGGGAAAACCCGCGGAAATCAAACCCCTGATGATTCCAGTACCGCGCATCTTCGGCGGCCACGAGCGCGTTAATCACATTCTCCGGAATATCGCCGTAAGGCACATAAATGCGGTGATTCACATCGAAAAAAGCACCGAGCACCGTTTTACCGTCCCGGTAATACACGCGGGATTCTCCGGAAAGCACTTCCGAAATCGCCGCCCGGTTGAAAATGTGCGACGGATCTTTTCCGGGAAGCACCTTGAAAACCACAATGTAAGCAATGACCGCAAGCACAAGCCCCACTAAAAAGAGCGCGAGAAGAATCTTCAGAAAAGTCTTTAAAATCCGCATAATATCCGTTTCCTTCTCTAATAATAAAATAATACGTGATTTTCCCCGGTTACCCGCTTGAAAAACGCCGCACTTTTATTTAAAATTGGAGTTCCCGAATGGGAAGATGGCCGAGCTGGCCTAAGGCGCGTCCCTGCTAAGGACGTATAGGACTTAATCCTATCGCGAGTTCGAATCTCGCTCTTCCCGCTCAAGGCGGCGGTCCCGGTGGCCGCCGCTTTCGTGTTTAACGGGCGCGTCCCGAACCTTCGGCTTTGAAAATCGGGACGGGACCGGGCTTGTATTTTACCCGGCGGCAAAGCCGCCTGTAAAACGGAGCCTCCTGCGGAGTCTCCGCCCATGCGGGTGCAAATCCCTCGCGCAGACAAAATACGCAAGCAATGCCCGGTTTTGGAAAAAGAACCGCATCTCATATTGTTATCTTTTGTATCATGAACCAGCAATGTGAACGACAAACACCGATCACCGGTCGTTGTTCCAATGGCACAAAAACAACCGCAACCTATCGCTTTCACGACCTCTCCTTACCGGAAATACAAATGCCTAAAACGAAGACTTTAAAACCAATCGTTTATGTATTACTTGCCGCCGTCGCCGTATTCGCCCTGTTTTCGGGATGCAAAAAAACCGAAACGGCTCCGGCTGCAGGAACCGCCGTATTCACCTCGTTCCGGGACATACCCGGTGTCACCAACGAGGAAATACAAGCCATTGAAGCATTGCAAAAGAAAGGCGAACCGCTGATTTACGGCATGAACCGCGGCATAGAAGCCTTTGAGGAAAACGGCAAAATACAGGGATTCTCGGCAATGGTTTGCGAACTGCTCACCGAACTTTTCGGCATGGAGTTCCAAATAAAATTTTACGAATGGAACGATTTGCTGCCGGGGCTCGCCACCGAAGAAATCGCCTTTACCGGAGATATGGCATTAACCGAAAAACGCCGTCAAAGCGGTTATTTCATGACCGACCCGATCGCCGAACGCTCGTTAAAATACACGCAGAACGCCGACAGTTTAACTCTTGCGGAAATGGCGGAAAAACGCCGGCTGCGTTTCGTATTCGTCGCAGACGCCGCCCCGGTGACCGACATCGCTTCGCTTTCCTATTACGCTTTTGATACGATATTCGTCAAGAATCATGCCGACGGTTACCGCTTGATTCTGGAAGGAAACGCCGATGCCTTTTTTGACAAGAACGCCACGGAAGCGCGCTTTGATGCCGACAGCAAACTCTCGGTCGAAAACTTTTTTCCGGTCATCAATATCCCTATTTCGCTCACGACAAAAACCGTCGCGCTGAAACCGGTTATATCCGTCATGCAGAAAGCGCTGCAAAACGAAGAATTCCGCAATCAACTCAAAGGATTCTATAAACAGGGAGAAAAAGATCTCCAAAAGCATAAAATGCTTAACCGGCTGACGGAACAGGAAAGAGAATATATCCGTAAACACTCTGTCATACCGTTTGTCGCCGAACACTACAACTATCCGATCAGTTTTTATAACACGCATGAAGAGGATTGGGGCGGCATTCTTTTCGATGTACTTGCCGCGGTGACGGAACTCACGGGTCTCTCATTCCAACTCATCAACGACGAGCATACCGAATGGCCGGAAATCTTGAAAATGCTTGAAGACGGCAATGCAAGCCTCATTTCCGAATTACTCCCTTCGGAAGAAAGACAAAACCGTTTTTTGTGGCCGGAAAAAGCGCTCCTCACGGATCATTACACGCTGATCTCCAAAGCGGATGTCCCGAATATCGACGTTAAGGAAGTCATGAATGAAAAAGTGGGACTCACGGAAGGCACCGCTTACGCCGAATTATTCAACGCCTGGTTCCCGAACCACAAACACATTGTGATGTTCGATAACCCCGACCGCGCCTTTGAAGCGGTGGCGCGCGGCGATATCGACATGGTCATGTCCAGCGAGCGCCAGCTGATCGCGCTCACCAACTTTCTGGAGCTTTCGGGATACAAGGCAAACGTGATGTTTGACCGCCCGTCGAAATCCATTATCGGGTTCAACAAAAATCATGAAGAATTGCGCGACATCTTCAACAAAGCGTTCCGCATGATAGACGTGGACGGCATCGCGGCGCAATGGACGCAGAGAACCTACGATTATCAGGCAAAACTCGCGCAGTCCCAGCGTCCGTGGCTGATCGGCTCCTCAATGCTTCTTTTGTTCACACTCATTCTTTTGGTGATATTGCACCGGAAAACGCGCCGGGAAGGCGCGCGGCTGGAACAGTTGGTGGCGCAGCGGACCAATGAGCTGGAACTTCAAAAAGATACGATCCAGCTGATGTTTGATTCGATACCCGATTTGATATTCACCAAGGATTTGAATCTGAAATATACCCGGTGCAATAAAAGCATGGAAAAATATTTCGAAATTCACGAAAAGGATATTATCGGAAAAAACGACCGCGAAGGCCTCCATGTATCCGAAGATGCCGAAAGAGTATATAGAGAAGCCGACCTGAAAACCATTCAGGAACGCCGGATGGTAACCATACCCGAAGATATCATAAAGCGAAAAGACGGAACCCTCATGATTTGCGAACTCATTCAGGTTCCGCTCATCCATAACGGAGAAGTCACGGGACTTATGGGAATCGCTCACGATATCACGGCGCGCAAAGCGATGGAGAACACCATCCGGAAAACGTCCGACCGGCTGGAAGTCGCGCTCTCGGAGGCAAAGGAAGCCAATAAGGCGAAAAGCCGTTTTCTTGCCAATATGAGTCATGAAATCCGTACGCCCATGAACGCGATTATCGGCATGACCACCGTAGGATTATCCGTCACCGATTTGAAGCGGGCCGTTTACTGTTTCAAAAAAATTCAAGACGCGTCAAAACATTTACTCGGCATCATCAACGATATTCTGGATATTTCCAAAATCGAAGCCGGCAAGTTCGAACTCGCTTTATCGGAATTTGAATTTGAAAAAATGCTGCGGCAGGTTGTCAATGTCAATAAATTCCGTATCGACGAAAAGAAACAGCATTTTTCGGTGTACATCGGCAGAAACATTCCCAAGTTTTTATTCGGAGACTCTCAGCGGCTCGCGCAGGTGGTCACGAACTTGCTTAGCAATGCGGTCAAGTTCACGCCGGAAAACGGTTCGATTTGTATTGATTCGCAGCTGGAAAAAGAAGAAAACGATATCTGCACGGTCCGGATTTCCGTTACCGACACCGGAATCGGCATTAGCCCCGAACAGCAAGCTCGCTTGTTCCAGTCTTTCCAGCAGGCGGAAAGCAGCATGGCGGTGCGCTACGGCGGCACAGGGCTCGGGCTTGCGATTTCAAAGAACATTATTGAAATGATGGGCGGCCAAGTATGGATTCAATCCGAACTGGGCAAAGGCTCCAGTTTTATCTTGACGGCTCCGATGAAAGCAATTCCCGGAAAGCAAAAGACGCTGCCCGACTGGAGGAACGTCCGCTTCTTGGCTGTCGATAACGACCCGGCGGCGCTCGCTTATCTGCAAGAAATAATAAAAGGAACGGGCGCCCGGTGCGATACGGCCGAGAGTGCGGAAGAAGCTCTCCGCCTTATGGAACTCGCTCCCTACTATATTTACTTTGTGAACTCTGTTTTACCGGGTGTCGGCAGCCTGCGGCTAACGGAAACCATTAAAGCGAAAAATGCCAAATCATTCGTGATCATGATGTCGGCGGCCGAACTGAATACCATTTCGGATCAAGAAAAGAAACCGGGTGTGGACAAATTCATTTCCAAACCGTTGTTCCCTTCCGATGTGGTAAACGCCGTCAACGAACTACTCGGTATGAAAGTACAGGATACGGAAGATCCGCATCAGAGTCTCGTTACGTTCGAAGGTTCCCGGATATTGCTTGCAGAGGATATCGATATTAACCGTGAAATCGTGCAAGCCCTTTTGGAACCGACGTTGCTCCAAATCGATTTTGCGGAAAACGGCGCGGAAGCGGTACGCATGTTCAGCGAGGCGCCGGAAAAGTATGATATGATTCTCATGGATGTGCAAATGCCGGAAATGGACGGGTACGAGGCGACACAGCGGATTCGTGCGATGGATACACCCAAGGCGAAGATGATTCCTATTATCGCCATGACCGCGAATGTATTCGCCGAAGATATTCGCAAAAGCTTCGATGCCGGAATGAACGATCATTTGGGAAAACCGCTGAACATCGAAGAAGTTTTAAACACATTGCGCACTTTTTTGCCTTCAAAAAAGACTTAATCGCAAAACATAAAATCGAGGTTTTTATTCTTTTCTCGGATATTTCTTTAATCCCAACCCTGTTAGACGCCGTAGCGGCTCAGGGCTACCAGACTCCCACGCCCATTCAGGAACAAGCGATCCCTCCCGTACTCGCCGGAAAAGACCTTCTCGGAATCGCCCAAACCGGTACGGGTAAAACCGCCGCGTTCGCTTTGCCCATTTTGCAGCGCCTTTCCGCCTCCGGCCGCGTGCGCGAACCGAAATGCCCGCGCGCCCTGATTCTTGCGCCTACCCGCGAACTCGCCATCCAGGTGGAAGAAAGTTTCCGCCGTTACGGAATTCATTTGCCTTTACGTTCTGCTTGCATATTCGGCGGGGTCAGCGATGTACCTCAAAAGGCCGCGCTTTCGCGCGGCGTCGATATTCTCGTAGCTACGCCGGGGCGGCTTCTGGATCTCGTTCAGCAGAAAATGCTTTATCTGAACCATCTTGAAATCTTTGTACTCGATGAAGCCGACCGGATGCTCGATATGGGATTCGTTCGCGACATCAAAAAAATTCTTTCGATGCTCCCGCCGAAACGGCAGAATCTGTTTTTCTCCGCCACCATGCCGCGGGAAATCTCACAGCTCGCCGCCACCATATTCAAAACCACTCCCATTCGCATTGAAGTCACTCCCGAAAGCCGGCCGGTGGAGCGGATCCGCCAAACCGTTTACGCCGCCGAAAAGAAACAAAAAGCAACGCTCCTGAAACAACTCCTGCTTGAAAATCCGGGCATGAACAAAGTGCTCGTATTTTGCCGCACAAAACACGGCGCCGACAAAGTATGCAAAGTGTTAGACAAAGCGGGAATTACCGGTGCGGCCATTCACGGCAACAAAAGCCAAACGAGAAGGCAAGAAGCGTTAGGAAACTTCAAGGATGAAAAAATCCGGGTACTCGTCGCCACCGATATTGCCGCCCGCGGAATCGACGTGGATCAAGTCACGCATGTATTCAATTACGATCTCCCGGAAACGCCGGAAACGTATGTTCACCGCATTGGGCGTACCGCCCGCGCCGGGAAAGAAGGGAGCGCCATCGCTTTCTGCTCGAACGAAGAAAGACCGCTCCTCCGCGCTATTGAAAAACTCACGAAAGTTTCGATTCCTTTCACAGAACACGCGATCCCGAAAGAGGACGCTCCGGCAACACCCGCGCCAACCCCTCGGAAAAAGAAAAGCGGAAACAAAAAACCGAAACAGGCGCCCGCAAACCCTCACGTAACAAAACCTGAAAATCAGAGCCCGGTAAAAACCGCCGGCGGACACCGCCCCGGGAGCCGCGCCCGCAAACGGATGCGGGAAGTTAACTCAGCTTCAAACCCGCCACGCCCACAGCAATAAGCACCATACAAATTATTTTCACGGCGCCGAGAGGCTCTTTAAAAATAATGGTGCTGATAAGCGTAATAATCACCACGCCGAGAGCCGCCCAAATCGCGTAAGCAATACTGAGCGGCACTTTTTTGAGCGAAAGCCCAAGCAGCGCAAAACAAAGAATGTAACCGAAAATCGTACCGAGTGTGGGGAGAAATTTTGTGAACCCATTGGAGTATTTCATAAGAGACGTCGCGATGACTTCACATGCGATCGCCAAAAACAGAAACACCCAATAAAGCATTACTTTTTCGCTTCGAACGCGACTTTCTCGCCGTCGGCTTCGCTTTCCACAAGCCCTGCGGGAGAGTCCGCCCAAGTGATCGAATCCGCCTGCGTTTCGCCGCGGATGTAATCTTCATTTTCTTTCACCGCACGCTTAAACGTATCGGAAGCCGAACAAAGCGTCACCTTAATCCGATCCGTAATCGCGAAGTTCCGATCTTTTCTCCTGTTTTGAAGGCGGTTCACAAGCTCGCGGGCGACACAGGCGCGTTTTAATTCGTCCGTAACCACGAGATCGAGCGCTAAAGTAAAGTGAGAATCCGCATCCACAGCGAGCCCTTCCGAAACCTTACGGTGAACGAGAATCGATTCCGCGCCGATACTTCCGAAATCAAAATCGATCGTACCGCCGTTTTGAATCCGGAGTACATCTTCGCTGGAAAGTGCGGCGAGTTTCGCCTGAATCGCTTTCATGTTCGCGGCAAACAGAGGGCCCTTCGCTTTGATCGCCATAAAATCGGGCTTTGCCGAAAGAGTCACAAATTCGCCTTCGCTATCCTTAAAAATCATCTCGCGCACATTGAGTTCGTCGAGAATCAAATCCCGCATTTTTTCGGCCACGTCGCGTTCTTCCGCACCGTGCGGCACGAGCGTCAAAGAGCCGAGCGGCTGACGGTTTTTCACCTCGTTGGCCGCACGGATTCCGCGCCCCATTTCCACCACCCCGCGCACCATCGCCATACGGTTCACAAGCGCGGAATCCTTGAGCGATTCATCGGCGCTCGGGAAATCACAATGATGAACGCTCACCGGCGCGGAAGCATCCACTTCGCGCACGAGAATCTGGTAGATCTCTTCGGAAAGCATCGGGAGGAACGGCGCGAGGATTTTACTGAAATCCGTGAGCACCCGGTACATGGTAGAATAAGCCGCGTTTTTATCGCCGTCGTTATCGCTTTTCCAAAAACGGCGGCGGCTGCGGCGCACATACCAGTTCGTCAAATCATCAACCGCCGACACAATCGCCGACACCACGTTATAGAGGTGATAAGCGGACATTTCCTTTTCGATTTTTTCGGCAAGGTCCTGAATCACCGCGAGAATCCAGCGGTCGAGTTCATTCTCGCTCTTTATCCAAACGCCGGGCTTCCAATCCAATTGCCCTTTCGCGGCATCGGCGTTATGGTTACTCACAAAGAAACTCACCGCATTCCAAAGCGGAAGCATCACCGCTTTGACAATGTTTTTCACACCCTCTTCGGAAAAGCGCAGGTCTTCGGCTTTGAGCGCGGCCGAATCAATCATGAAAAGCCGGATCGCATCAGAACCGGTGCGGGAAATCAAATCATTCGGATCGGGATAATTCCGGAGGCTCTTCGACATTTTCTGTCCGTTCTCCGCGAGGATAATCCCGTTCACAATCACATTCTTAAACGCCGGCTTTTGGAAAATCGCGCTTGAAAGCACCGTGAGCGTATAAAACCAACCGCGGGTCTGATCGAGCCCTTCGGCAATAAAATCCGCCGGGAACGTCGCTTCCACGCGTTCCTTGTTTTCAAACGGATAATGGTTCTGCGCGTAAGGCATGGAACCCGACTCAAACCAGCAATCGAAAACCTCGCTCGTACGCTTAAACTTTTTCCCGTTCTTCTCAATCACAATCGGATCCACAAAATGCTTATGCAAATCCGAAACGGTAACGCCGGAAAGCTCCGCGAGTTCGGCAATCGAACCCACAGCGATCATCTCGCCGTCGTCGGCAAGCCACACCGGGAGCGGCGTACCCCAAAAACGGTTCCGGGAAATATTCCAGTCGCGCGCATTCTCAAGCCACTTACCGAAGCGGCCGTTCTTGATATGCTCGGGAACCCAGTTAATCAACTGATTATTCTCAATCATCCATTGCTTCAGCGGCTTCACCACGCCCTCGGCGTTTGCCACCTCGCCGTCGATCTTCAGAAACCACGTCTTCAGCGCGCGGTAAAGAAGCGGCACGCCGGTACGCCAGCAATGCGGATAACTATGCACGAGCGTCTCATGCCGGAACACGCGCCCCTGCTCTTTCAGGTGGGCAATAATGGATTTATCGGCATCTTTTGCGCCGATACCTTTCCAGAGCGGCACCTTATCGGTAAATTTGCCTTCTTCATCGAGCGGGTCAAAAAGCCCGAGCTCAAGCACCGCGCCGAGCTGAAAGTCCTCTTCACCGAAACTCGGCGCAATATGCACCGCGCCCGTACCGTCTTCGGTACTCACAAAGTTTGCGGCATAAACATGATAACGCCGGGAAAGCTCTTCCGGCGAAGCAAACGCATCGGAAAAACGGAAAAGCGGCTCGTAAGAAAGCCCGACCAAATCAGAACCCCGGCAGGAATCCAGCACCGCGGCCGTTTTAAAATACGCCGGTACCCGCGCCGCCGCGATCCAGAATTTCTGCCCGCTGCATTCGAGAAGCTGATACTCAATATCCTCGCCCACCGCAATCGCAAAGTTCGAAGGAAGCGTCCACGGCGTTGTAGTCCAAACGAGAATCGAAGTCCCGGCAAAACGGGGGTTCTCGGAAACCACCGGAAACGAAAGCGTGATCGAAGGATCCTGCCTGTCTCT
This sequence comes from Fibrobacter sp., assembly GCA_031271785.1. Taxonomy (GTDB): domain Bacteria; phylum Fibrobacterota; class Fibrobacteria; order Fibrobacterales; family Fibrobacteraceae; genus JAISUZ01. The sequence goes on from JAISUZ010000009.1 coordinate 38,138, forward strand.
ATAACCCTGATTCGTTTCAAAGTTCGAAAGCGGCGTCGCAAGTGCGGGGCTGTAAGGCTGAATCCGGTAACCCTGATAAATCAACCCTTTATCCCAGCACTGTTTAAACACCCACCACACGGACTCCATAAAGCTCGTGTCCATGGTCTTGTAATCGTTATCAAAATCCACCCAGCGGCCCATGCGGCGCACCGTCTTCCGCCATTCCTCCGTATAACGAAGCACCGCGCCGCGGCACGCCTCATTAAACCGATCCTCGCCGAACTCGCGGATTTCCGCCACGCCGGAAAGCTTCAAATCATTTTGAATTAAAGTCTCAATCGGAAGCCCGTGGCAGTCCCAACCGAAACGGCGCTGCGCCTGCATCCCTTTCATAGTCCAGTAACGCGGCACGATATCCTTAATCGTGCCGGCAAGCAAATGCCCGTAGTGAGGAAGCCCGGTCGCAAACGGCGGCCCATCGTAAAAATTAAACGCAGGAGCCCCTTCGCGAATCTCAATCGACTTCCGGAAACTCTGATCTTTATCCCAAAGATTCAGAACACGTTCTTCAACGGACGGAAACGACTCTTCTTTTTTCACTTCACGAAACATAAAAACTCCTCGGAAATCCCCGGCAAAAATAGAAAAAAGCGCGCGCACGCGAATATCCGCCGTGAGAAAGACAACACGAAGATTGAGTTTTCATATTCCCTGCCCGGATTGAAAGGGGAAAGTTTTCCCCTCGCGGCTACTGCGTGCGCCGCTACCCCTTCCCCAGGGGACACCCCTAAAACCCCGTGAAAATCTCAATCCTTAACGCAGCGAACCGAATAAGCGTTATGTTACCAATTCGCACCGGCATGAAAAACGTTCTCCATGTGCATAGCCCGCGGCCATCCGGACTCCGTATTGTTCTTCATTGGATTCTCGGATCCAGTCCGAGAATGACAAAGTATCTTTGATCGCCGCACGCGTCCCGCGTTCGCGATGGCACTTGTACAAATCCGAACTAAT
>JAISUZ010000048.1 GCA_031271785.1 Fibrobacter sp.
TCGCTTCAAGTAGATGTTGCTCTCGGTGAAACCATTACTTACACCATGACTGCCGCTTCCACAGGCGCGAAAATTACCGGTTACACTTGGACAAAAGCTGCCGGAACGAGCAACACAGCCACATTCACACCTGCCGAAAAGGGTGATGTTACCGGTGTGAGCGTTAAAGTCGCCAATGACGATAATACGGTTCAGTCTTTTGATTGCCCTTCGGTAAAAGCCATTGACAGCAGCAGCCCGGACTATGAATTGACGGCGCCAGATACTAAAATTACCATTCCGGCAGGTAATGTGATCATTGCGATGAATTTGCCCGCTAATTGGCACAATGGAACGGAGGGTACTTGTACTTTTGCTTGTAACGCAGATGGTGTTTTTTCCGGAACAGTTAACGGTAACGCAACTATTTCCGGGGAATGGTATGCGACTACCAAAATTCCTATTACCAGTACTATCAACGGTTATGCATTATCTGTGACTTTAGATAAGCCGGCAACTTGCCAAATCGGTTGGTAAAATCATTATTCAAGGTTTCAAAACCTCCCGAAATACGGGAGGTTTTTTTACTTTGGCGAAAGTTTCGGAAATAAATGATTCCGGCTTTTTAACAGGCAACGAATGTCCGGGGGTATCCAACCTGAATTCACCATTCCCAAATCCCTGTTTGCAATTCCCGAGGAATTCGGTAACAATTTTTATTTTCAAGGCGTTTGTATATGCCGAAACAGGTATCACCACAGACAAAAAAAGTGTTGGAATCGCGCGAAAACACGTGAGGCAGGCGGAGGGTGCGCGCTTCGCGCGCAGTGCGCAGCACCGACCAGCGGGCAGCCCGGAGATACGCCGACCCGGCGCTTTAGAGCGGACCCTGACCAAGCGGCGGCACACATTTGGAAAATCTTACATGCAAGTGCGAACTAATTGGTGTGCAAAACAAGTTCTGGGTGACAGTTTCAGGATCAGGGTGACGGTGGATGCGCCGGGGCACGCCCTTTCTTTTCACTTCCGGAAGCCGTTTTTCCGGGCTTTTTACCTTTGATAAACTTTAGCGTTCTCCGTGAAAAAAATGAATGTATATTCACGGAAGAGATTTAAAAAAGGTTGTCTCAAATGAGATTAAAATTATTCTTCGCTTTTTTACTTGCATGCGTTTTTTTAAGTCCGGTTTGGGCGCAAACCAAAGCGGAAGCCGAGTCCGGCACACTGCAAAACGGCGGTTCCGTTGCAAATTCAACTCTCGCTTCCGGCGGGCAATACGTTCAAATGCAGGAAGGTAATTTGGAACTTTCGGTTACGGTAGCTTCTGCCGGTCTTTACACGATGAATTTTGTTTACTCCAATACTTACGGTGATAAATTTCAAAATCTCGTCATCAATGGAGAGGAAGCCGGGCAAGTAGCGTTTCCGCAAACGGGCGCGGTGCTTGCTTTCAGCGGTTCCGTAGAGCAAACCGTTCGTTTGAATGCAGGAACCAATTCCGTAGCTATCACCAAATCGTGGGGCTGGATTGATCTTGACTACATTGAACTCGCGCCTTATCAAGAAGCCACATTTGATATTAACCCCAAACTTGTTACCCCCAACCCTTCGGTGAATGCTCAGAAACTTTACCATTTTCTGCGGGAAAATTTCGCCAAAAAAATTATCAGCGGCGTACAAACCGGTTTTGATTTAGTGAATCTTCAAAGTCTGGATGCTCAGCAGGAATTCAAATTCATTACCGATGCTTCCGGAAAATCTCCGGCCCTTTTAGGTCTTGATTTTATTATGGGTACCGGGTATAATGCAATCAACAGCGCAAACCCCAATTCCTGGTACCAGTCTTATAACGATATGACAATTACGCTCGCTAAAGAAATTTGGAAAAGAGGCGGAATCCCTGCTTATAGCTGGCACTGGAAAGATCCTATGCAAACCGTAGATGCGTTCTATGTTCAAGGTTCCGGCGATCCTTATACTACCTTCTCTATCAGTTCGGCATGTACCGATGAAAATTGCACCGCCTGGAACACAAACTCCGCAGAATATCAAGCGATTGCAGGCGATATTGATGTTGTGGCCGGTTATCTTAAAGAACTTCAAAACGAAGGCGTGGCTGTTTTATGGCGGCCGGTTCACGAGGCGAGCGGCGGATGGTTCTGGTGGGGCCGGGATAAAAAGGCAAAACCTTTTGTCGCTCTTTACAACCTTATTTTCGACAAGCTGGTAAACGAGCACGGGTTGAACAATCTTATTTGGGTTTGGAACAGCGATGGTACCGATTCGGACTGGTATCCGGGTGATGAAAAGGTGGATATTATCGGCCGCGATTTTTACTATTACCCTGAAATCAAAAACCATGCTTCTCTCATCGGTGAATTCGATAAACTCAAATCGGTTTTCGGTACCAGTAAAATCATTACACTTTCTGAAAACGGCTCTATTCCCCATCCTGAAAACATGATTGCCGATAAAGCGCGGTGGTCTTACTTTATGCCCTGGTACGGAGAACATACCGGTTCGGATGGTTCTACCACCCACAACAGCGCAAGCGACTGGAACCTCGTGATGAATCACGATTATACAATCACTCTTGAAAGCATGCCCGGCTGGGAGAATTACAGTAAAATCGCGAATCAAAATATTTTGAGAGGACAATCAAACATTTCCGTGTTCCCCACTCTCATCCGTGAAAGCGTAACCATTCAATGCGCTAAAGGGCTTTCCATTCAAGTGGTGGATTCCCGGGGAAAAGTGATCGCTTCTCAAAAAGCGGCCTCAGGACAGACGGTTCTTTCTTCTTTGAATTGGGCGAAAGGCGTTTATTTTGTTTCCGTTTCCGGAAATAAAACGCTCAAAACATTTAAAGTGATCCGATAATTCTTTTTTACCGGACAATTTGAAGCTTCGGCAGAGAGAATAAAAGTTTTCTCTGCCTTTTTGAACGCTTTATTTTATTTTTACATCTGTATGTTGCATTGTATTCTTGTTTCGGAGTTTTTATGAATTTTTTGCAATTTTCAACACTTTCGCGCGACCAAATGGAATCTATTTGGGATTTTGATTGCAGGGATCCGTTTGCCGTTTTGGGGATTCACCCGCTGGAAACCGACAAGGGTATCAAAACAACCGTTCGCATTTACCAGCCTCAAGCTTCTTTCGTTTACGGCGAATTGCTTGAAAGCGGCGAAGAATTTGATTTTATCAAACTCGGCGATACCGGGTTCTATGAAGCTACTTTAGACAGGGAACCGGATCCGTTTTTTTATAAACTCCATATTACGCTCACGAATGGTATTCAATATTCGATTATCGACCCTTACCTGTTTCTCCCGGTGCTTTCGGAATACGACCGCCATTTGATGAGCGCCGGAACCCATTACGAACTTTACCGTAAACTCGGCGCAAACCTTACGGAACATCAAGGTTTTCAAGGCGTGCATTTTGCCGTGTGGGCGCCGAACGCACGCGCTGTCGCGGTGATTGGGAACTTCAACAGTTGGGACGGCCGCCGTCACCCCATGCGAATGCTCGGGAGCTCGGGCATTTGGGAAATTTTTATTCCGGATCTCGGGGAAAACGAACTTTACCGTTTTGAAATCCACACGCAGGAAGGCGCGCTCATCACAAAAATCGACCCGCTCGCCAAGTGGAGCGAAAAACGCCCCGCCACCGCTTCCATCACCACGCACCTGGACGGTTACGAGTGGGACGATAAACTTTACATGGACACCCATTACGCCACAGGCGTTTTCGGCGCTCCCATGAACATTTACGAAGTGCATGCCGGTTCCTGGAAACGCGATCCGTCGAACCCGGACCGCTTTTTATCCTGGGATGAACTCGCGGACTACCTCATTCCCTACTTAAAAGAAATGGGATACACGCACGTGGAATTTCTCCCGATCGCCGAGCACCCGCTCGATGAATCTTGGGGTTATCAGGTAACAGGCTACTTCTCGCCGTCCAGCCGCTTCGGTACGCCGGATCAGTTCCGCCGGTTCGTGGATATTTGCCATCAAAATGAAATCGGAGTGATTCTCGACTGGGTACCCGCTCACTTCCCCAAAGACGCCCACGCTCTCGGGCGTTTCGACGGCACCGCCTGTTACGAACACGCCGACCCGCGCCAAGGCGAACACCCGCACTGGGGCACTTACATTTTCAATTACGGAAGAAGAGAGGTTTCCAACTTTTTGATTTCCAACGCCATGTACTGGCTGCGTGAGTTTCATATCGACGGACTCCGTGTGGACGCGGTGGCAAGCATGCTGTACCTGGATTACGGCAAGAACGACGGCGAATGGGTGCCGAACAAAGACGGCGGAAACCTCAATTACGACGCAATTGAATTTTTGAAACACCTCAACAGCATTATGGGAAGATTCGCGCCGCATTCCATTCTGATCGCGGAAGAATCCACAAGTTTCCCCTGCATTTCGCGCCCGCCGGAACAGGGCGGGCTCGGTTTCCATTACAAGTGGAACATGGGCTGGATGAACGATTTCCTCACTTATATGGAACATGAGCCGGTTCACCGCAAGTACCACCATAACCTCCTGACGTTCAGCATGGTTTATGCGTATTCCGAAAACTTTATCCTGGTACTCAGCCACGATGAAGTGGTTCACGGAAAAGGAAGCATGCTCGGCAAAATGCCGGGCGACAACTGGCAGAAATTCGCAAACCTCCGCCTTGCGTATTCTTATATGTTTGCGCACCCCGGTAAAAAACTCAACTTTATGGGTAACGATTTCGGGCAATACCGTGAATGGAACGAAAAGCAGTCCCTCGACTGGCACTTGCTTTCCTGGGAACCGCACGGAAAACTGCATGCGATGTTCAACGCCATCAGTCACCTGTATAAATCGGAAGCTCCGTTCTGGGAAGTAGATCACCACAGCGATGGTTTTGAGTGGATCAACTGTAACGATGCCGATAACTCGATTGTGAGTTTCGTGCGCCGCGACGCTAAGGGAAACACGATTCTCTGTGCGTTTAATTTTACTCCGGTGCCGCGCGCTCCTTACCGTATCGGTGTGCCGCTCGCGGGCGCCTGGGATGAAATTTTCAATTCCGATGCTGATTTTTGGGGCGGAAGCAACGTCGGTAACTTCGGACAAGTTCACACGCAGGAAATTCAATGGGACAACAAACCTTACAGCCTTGAAATTTCCTTGCCGCCTCTCGGCGCCGTGTTCTTTAAACCTCAGAAATCATAGGGCGTGCCCCGGCGCGTTATGTTCTATTGATATAAAAATCGCGCCGGGTCGGCTGTAATCCGGGCTACCCTCCGGTCGGTGCCGGATATTTCGGTTCTTTGGGTACGGAACGGTTCCGCGCGGCTCCGTTGCACTTGGCAGGAACCTGCCTTAGTGCAATACAGCCCGGCCGCCGTCAGGCGGGCACGCCAAAAAAACTTAGACCGCCGAACCGCCGCTGTGCAAACGAACGGCAAGGGCTTTCGCGCCGGCGAAGTCGGATTTGCCGCTTCCGAGTTTCGGAATTTCATCGACTTGGAAATAAAGGGACGGCTGCATAAGCGGCGGGAGGCCTGCGGTCCTGATTTTTTCTTTTACTTCGCTTTTTTCCATTTTGGCGGTGTAAAAGAGGACAATGCGTTCGCCTTTGACTTCATCGGGAATCGCTACCGCGCAGAAATCGGATTCATCGAAAATTCCGGATTCCGAAATCTTGAGTTCAACCGCTCCGAGGCTCACCATTTCCCCGCCGATTTTTGCAAAACGGCTGTAACGGTCCACAATGTAAACAAAGCCGTCGTCGTCCACATGCCCTTTATCTCCGGTTTTATACCAGCGTTTTCCGTCAATTACGGCGATCGCCTGCGCGGTGCGTTCGGGCTCGTCCAAATAGCCTTTCATAATTTGTGCGCCGCCCACCAGAATCAGGCCGTCTTCTCCGATGGGGAGTTCCTGCAGAGTGTCCGGGTCCACAATTTTGAATTGAGTGCCGGGGAGCGGCGTTCCGACTGTTCCGGGTTTGTTTCCGGGCTGCACGGTTTGAAAATCATCGAGAAGAATGTCTTCGGTATTCACAGACGCTACGGGAGTGGTTTCGGTGGTGCCGAAGCCTTCGTAAATCTCTTTTTTGAATTTGGTGCGGTAAAGGTCCCGCACTTCGTTCCGAAGTTTTTCAGCGCCTGCCCAGAGCGCGCGGAGGCTTGAAAACATGAGCGGATGCACAAAGCGGCTCGTGCCGTAAATCCGGAAAAAGGTTCCCGTGCCGACAAGCACCGTGACTTTGTATTCGGCGCACAAGCGACCGATCATTTTCGCATCCGTCGGGTCGGGGTAAGCCACAAGCGGAATCCCTTCCACGAGGCACATCATCGTGGTGATGGAAAATCCGAACGCATGAAAGAGCGGCAAAATACTCAGCATCACATCATCGGCGGTGGGGTTTAACACGCTCATGCACTGCTTGATGTTTCCCATGAAATTAAAATGCGTGAGTTCCACGCCTTTCGGCGTGCCTTCGGATCCGGAACTGAATAAAATGGAACCGACATCGTCGAGAGAGACTTTTTTGAAATCCCGCCATTCGAGCCACCACGCCGGCAATACCCGCGCCCGGATAAAGTTTATGACAAGCGAAGACTTCTTCACCTGATCTTTCAAGTCTTCCATGTAAACGACCTTAAAATTCTCTTTCAGAATTTCAAGCGAAAGTCCGCGGTCTTTCAGTTTCGATTCAAAGGCGCGCGCGGTAATAATTGTTTTTAGTTTCGCGCGCCGGGAACAAAGCAAGAGCGTCTCGGCGCTGTTTGTATAATTCAGGTTCACCACTAATTTTGCTTTTATCAGGCAAGCGAGATTCACAATAATTCCCGGGCCCGACGGCGGAAGTAAAATCCCCACCCGTTCTTCGCCTTCGCAAAGTTTTTCAATCTTTTTTCCGAAAGTGAGCGCGGCGGCAAGGAGTGAAATTCCCGAAAAATGATTCCCGTCGGGATTAAAAACAGAAGGCGCGCTCCCGACTTTTTTCGCTATCCGAAGCCAGCTTTGAGCGAGCGGTTTGAGTGTGCGTATATAAGATTCCCAAGCGAGAATGGAAAGTTCCTGCACTTTATTCTTCACGAGAACCGGAGAGGAATCTACCGGAAGTGCCGCTCCAAACGCCACCGATACCGAACGCACGCCGCGGTTCCGGATATTTTCGCGGTAATGAGCGGAAGCCATCGAATAAGAACTCCCCCACAACCCCTGCACGTAAAACGGAATCAGAGAAACTCCCGGCACATGCTCCAGCGCTTCGCTGTAATCCAAGCGGAACCGCCCCACATTACCGGTTTGAGAAATCGAAATCTCCGGAAAAATCGCCACCGCCTCGCGGCGCCTTAACGCCTCGTTCGCCGCTTTCATGGCTTCTGCCGGATTTTTCGGATCAAGCACAATCACCTGCATCCGGTTCAGCAAAATCCGGATATACCATTTTTCATAAAACTGCCGCTGGAGCATCATCCGGATCGGACGCGGAGAAGCCATCTGCAAAAGAGCCCAATCAATGTAAGAAATATGATTTCCCACCAAAAGCACAGGGCCTTCCCACGGAAGATTGCTTAAACCGAGCACATGAAAGCGGTAATGCATGGTCAGAACGCCCTTTAACAACTGCCGCAGGAGCGACTGCGGAAAAGAAAGCACCGCCCAAACCGTGCCCGAAAAGCTAAACAGAGCGAGAATAAAAAACAACTGCCCGCGGGAAAGATGCAAACCCTGAATCAAAAGCACGCTGAACGCACACACAATGAGAAGAACCGCATGCCGCACCGCACTGCTCATGGAAACCACGTGCCCGGAAGAACGCGGTTTTGTTTGGTAAAGAAGCATCGCGCGCATCGGCACAATAAAAAGTCCGCCGAAAAATCCGAGCGCGCCGATCAGGATAATTTCCACTACCGGGTAAGCGGTAAAATACGGAAGCATGAAAATGCAAATCGAAAGCCCGGCGGTACCGAGAGGCACAAGCCCGGTTTCAATATAATTGCGGGACATTCGTATCGCGTAAAAACACCCGAGCACTAACCCGAGCGCCCCCAAAATAACCACCGGACTATAGAAAGCGGCCGTATTTTGGATAATCAAGGCAATCATCAAAAACGTCACCCAAAACATGGTAAGTCCTATAAAAGACTGACGCAAAGGGCGGTTTCTCCATGCTTTTTTCAACTTGCGCCGCACCAAAACAAGGCGGAAATAATCTTTCCAGCGAAAAACAATCTCTCTGTTTTTCATACCGATCATGGGCAAGAGCGAAACAAAAACAGCGGAAAGAACCGAAAAGCCGAAAGCGAGCCAAGACAAAGGAAACAAGTCTTTCAACACCGCCGCCGGTTCCGAAACACCGGCCGGAACTGTTTTTTGAAAAAGAAAAACGGTGATTCCGGCGGCAAAAACCGCGCTCACCACCGAAACCACAATTAACGAACCCATCCCGGGAGAAAGATAACGGATTCCTACAAGCTCTTTAAGGTAACCGTACTTGGACGGCCCGTGAAACGCGAGAAGAACAAACAGGAGAAACAGGAGCGCGAGCAAAAGCTGCCACCAGCCCTGGTAAAACATAAAAACCGAAAGCGCAAACAAAGGAATCGAAAGAAACACGGTAAACGATAAAACGCGCTCCTTAGGATATTTATCCGAAAAATACCCGGCGGGCGTTGGAAAAATCACCGCGGGCAAAAGCATTAAACCGATCAGCAGATAACGGTAACTCCAATTCGCAGAAGGAAACGCAACTCCGAAAAAAAGAAAAACGAGCGTAGCAAGAACCGTAACAGAAGCAATTTGAGCGAATACAAGTCCTAAAAACGGGAAAAAACCGTGGATATTTTTCATGCTCCTAAAAATACTCTCTTGAATTTATTTAACCACATTTCTATTGAATTTTAAACATTTTTAAGCAGAAAAAACGAACAATTTGAAAATCCCGGTATTTTAATCTATATTTGAAGTCCCTAGACCCTGCGCAATGACTGTTTGCGGGCAAATCGCCAGGGCGAGAGCAGCAACGAACTTGCAAGTTTTTATGTGCCGTAGGTCGTCTAGGGACTTTTTTAAGAGACACGATCAGGTGTCTTTTTTTGTTGGCGGGGGGTGCCCCCTCGCTTCAACCCTGCCGGATCGCGCGTCCATTCTCGGCTTCCGCCGGTCGCCGGGACGCGCGGCAGGTTTTTCGCTACCCCCATAGTTCGATCCGGCATGTAAGACTTTATAAGTGAGCGAAGATACTTATTTGCGCATCCCCTCTGTTCGTAAGGTCATGTAAAACTTTCTAAATGTGCGCCGCCACTTGGTTTTTCGCATCGGTTTAGTCCGCAATATTATGTAAGACTCTTCAAGTGTGCGACGATACCTATTCGCT
>JAISUZ010000073.1 GCA_031271785.1 Fibrobacter sp.
CAACGTTCCTATCCGAAAAGCCTTAACAACAAACAAACTAAAAAGCGTTCCGGGTTTTAAAACAGAAAAACCTCCGATTGCTCGGAGGCTTTCATGTTTTCCATAAGGAAAATTACATATCGGTGCTATATACCTTTTCGGCATACATCGCTGTCGCGCCCAGGTATTCGCGGTTCATCTTGGCGATGAATTCCACGGTGATTCCCTTGGGGCAAACCGCCTGGCATTCGTAAAGGTTCGTGCAATTGCCGAAGCCTTCTTTGTCCATTTGCGCCACCATGGCGAGCACGCGTTTTTGAGCTTCCATTTTCCCTTGCGGGAGGTAGCTCAAATGGCTCACCTTGGCCGACACAAAGAGCATGGCCGAAGAGTTTTTACAAGCGGCCACGCACGCTCCGCAACCCACGCAAGCCGCGGCGTCAAAAGCGCGGTCGGAATCGGTTTTCGGAACCGGAATGGTCGCCGCATCCGGAGCGGAACCGGTGTTGATACTAATGAACCCGCCCGCCTGAATAATGCGGTCGAAAGCGCTGCGGTCCACGGCACAGTCGCGAATCACCGGGAACGCCGAAGCGCGCCACGGTTCGATCACGATGGTATCGCCGTCTTTGAATTTGCGCATGTGAAGCTGACAAGTCGTGATGGCGTTATCGGGCCCGTGCGGGAGACCGTTGATCACAAGCGAACACATTCCGCAAATTCCTTCGCGGCAGTCATGATCGAATGCAAAGCCTTCTTTGCCCTGTTTCATTTGCTGTTCATTAACCATATCGAGCATCTCAAGGAAAGACATATCCGGAGAGATTCCGCCGATTTTAACGGTTTCAAATTGCCCTTTGGTTTTGGAGTCCTTTTGACACCAAATCTTCAGAGTTAAATTCATATCGCCACTCATTATTTATAACTCCGTGTAACAAGGTGAACGTTTTCGAAGGCAAGCGGTTCTTTGCTGAGTTCCGGTTTCACACCTTCACCCTTATATTCCCAAGCGCCGACATAGCAGAACTTTTCGTCGTTGCGAAGCGCTTCGCCGTCCGGGGTTTGGCTTTCTTCACGGAAGTGTCCGCCGCAGGATTCTTCGCGGTGCAAGGCATCGGTCGCGAGCAATTCGCCGAATTCGAGGAAGTCTGCAAGACGGTTGGCATGTTCCAGGTTTTGATTGAACGAGCCTTCGCTCCCAAGCACGTTGACGTTTTTCCAAAACTCTTCGCGGAGCGCCGGAATCGCCACCAACGCTTTTTCAAGCCCGGCTTTGTTACGAGCCATGCCTACGTTTTCCCACATAATATGACCGAGTTCGCGGTGAATGTCGGAAACCGTGCGTTTTCCCTTGATGGAGAGCAGTTTTTTGTTTCTTTCGAGAGCTTCTTTTTCCGCTTCCTTAAATTCCGGAGCCGCAGCGGAAACCTTGTCGAGTTTCGTGCCTGCAAAATAGCCGCCGATGGTGTAAGGAATCACAAAGTAACCGTCGGCAAGGCCTTGCATAAGCGCCGAAGCGCCGAGGCGGTTAGCGCCGTGATCGGAGAAGTTTGCTTCGCCGAGAACAAAACAGCCCGGGATGGTGCTCATAAGGTTATAATCCACCCAGAGACCGCCCATGGTGTAATGCAGCGCCGGGTAAATGCGCATCGGTGTTTTATACGGATTTTCGTCCGTGATTTTTTCATACATCTGGAAAAGGTTTCCGTATTTCGCGCTGATTGCCGAAACGCCGAGACGCTTAATGGAATCCGCAAAATCCAGGTAAACCGCTTTTTTGGAAGCGCCTACGCCGAGACCCGCATCGCACACGTTTTTAGCGTTACGGCTTGCCACGTCGCGGGGAACCAGGTTTCCGAAGCTCGGGTATTTTTCTTCCAGGTAATAAAAGCGTTCGGCTTCGGGAATATCTTCCGGAGCACGCGTGTCGCCTGCTTTCCTCGGGACCCAAACGCGACCGTCGTTACGGAGCGATTCGGACATCAAAGTGAGTTTGGACTGGTGATCGCCGGAAACCGGAATACAAGTCGGGTGAATTTGTGTGTAACACGGGTTGGCAAACAACGCCCCTTTCTTGTAAGCGCGCCAGGCAGCGCTCACGTTGGAGCCTTTCGCATTTGTGGAAAGGTAGAACACGTTAGCATAACCGCCGGTGGCAAGGCAAACCGCATCGGCTTCGTGGCTTTCCACTTCGCCTGTGACGAGGTTACGCACCACAATACCGCGGGCAGCGCCGTTAACAACCACGAGTTCGAGCATTTCACGGCGCGGGAACATTTTCACGGATCCCTTGGCCACTTGACGCATCATGGCTTGGTAAGCCCCAATCAAGAGCTGCTGACCGGTTTGGCCGCGGGCATAGAAGGTACGGGAAACCTGAGCGCCGCCGAAAGAACGGTTGTCGAGAAGTCCGCCGAAATCGCGCCCGAACGGAACACCCTGCGCTACGCATTGGTCGATAATGAAATTTGAACATTCGGCAAGGCGATGCACGTTCGCTTCACGGGCGCGGAAGTCGCCGCCTTTCACCGTATCGTAGAACAAGCGGTAAACGGAGTCGCCGTCGTTCGTGTAATTCTTGGCCGCATTGATACCGCCCTGAGCCGCAATGGAGTGAGCGCGTCGCGGACTATCCTGAATGCAGAACGTTTTTACATTGTAACCGAGTTCACCGAGAGAGGCTGCAGCCGAAGCGCCAGCGAGCCCTGTCCCGACCACAATGACCGTGAACTTGCGTTTGTTTGCCGGATTCACCAGCTTCAATTCAAACTTGTGGCGCGTCCATTTTTCGGAAATCGGACCGTCGGGGATTTTAGAATCGAGAATCATTAGAAGCCTCCCTTAACGTCGGCGAAAGACACTTGAAGACCGGAAGCAGGCAGCACGAAAGACGTTTTCTTTGCGTTTTCTTCGAGCTTCGTTTTTTCCTGTTGTTGTTTTTCCTGTTCGAGTTGCTGTTGAAGGTTATGAGAATTGCGAATCAGGTTTTGAGTTTCGGGCTTGTGAGCGAGCACATAGCAACCGATGGCGATCACGGAGAACCCGATGGCAATCACCACGCTGTAAAGCATGCCGAGTTTTTCGATAAACGGAGTCCACTTTTGGTGAGCAATACCGAATGTCTGGAACGCAGAGGCGATAGCATGGAACAGGTGAAGACCGATAATAAACATGCTGACGACATAGAAAATCATGAACTTAATATCGGAGAACGCAATAACCGTTGTGAGCCACATATCGCGCACCACGGCGCCGCCGGCAACGTCGGCGCTTTGATAATAAAAGTATTCGCCGTATTTGAGAGATTTCAAATGCCAAATAACGAAAGCAAAAACAAAAAGACCCGACCAGATCATGGTGAAAGAAGCAAATGTTTTTTTGCCTTTGCGTGCATTCACATCATAATCGATTTTACCGCGGGCTTTCAGGTTCTGGCGTTTTAAAGAAATGGCGAGAAATACGTGCGCTAAAAGTACCGCGCCGAGCACAAACTCAATGGAGTAAAGAAACGCCTTTGATTTGGTTAAAAGTTCGGAATAAATATTGTAAGAGGCTTGCGCCGCGACCGGGTCCGGATTGAGAAGTTGGAAGTTCCCCGCCATGTGTCCTAAAATGAACAGCGCAAGAATCGCTCCAGTGCATCCCATCATCTGTTTCTTCCCGATAGAGGAAGTCAGATATTTGATGATCCATTGCATTGATTGTATCTCCTTGATAACGATTGATTTTTGTGAAAGACTATTTTTTCATAATGCAGCCCGCTCTTTGGCATGCCGCTTCATGAGGATAAATTTCATTTTCTTTGAACCAGAAGCCGATCTCACGCGCCGCACTTTCTTTTCCGTCCGAACTGTGTACCACATTTTCGGTCATGGAAGGAGCAAAATCGTGGCGAATCGTGCCGGGTTCGGCTTTTTCGGGGTTCGTGGCGCCGTTAATCGCGCGCACTTTGGCAATTGCGTTTTCGCCGCCAACCGCAATCATCACGGACGGGCCGGCAGTCATGTATTCTTCGAGTTCCGGAAAGAACGGCTTTTCCACATGTTCGGCATAAAAACCGTGCGCATCGGCCGAAGTCATTTGGTGCATTTTCAGAGCACAGATAGAAAGTCTTGCGCTTTCATAACGTTCAATCAGACGTCCTACCAAACCGGAAGCCACACCATTGGGCTTGATCATGGCAAAAGTCATTTCCATAGTTTACCGCCTTAAAGTAAATGTTGAGTGAAATATAGTTTTATCAGGGTTCGCCCGGTTCCGACTTCTCGATGATTTTCATCAATTCGTCGGAAAGTTTTCCGCCGCTTTCAATGTCTTGAATCATCCAGTCTGCGGATTCCGAAAGTTCGCTCGAAGGGTATTTTTCCTTAAATTCCTTGAAAAGGACAAGCGCCGCCGAATCGTTTTTCAAACCGTCGCGAAGCGTAAAAGCGCGGCTGAAAAGCGCCTTTTCCGCATTCTCGTTTTGAGGGAACAGCGAGTAGAAGGCACGGTATTCTTTTTCCGCGTTGAGGAAGTTTTCCTTTTCGCTTTCGAGTTTCGCGACTTCCAAAACAGAACGGGCGAATAACGTTTCATCATCCGGGTAAAGACCGCGGAGCGTTTGCCATTTGGAGATCGCTTTGTCGAGATTCCGCGCTTCATAAGCCGTTTCGGCTTCGGAGATCAACGCCTCTTTTGAGTAATCACCGGAAAGCGGGAGCCAGCTCTTATTCAAAACGGTCACCGGATACTGATCTTTGAACGTGAGGTATTTGCGCAAGTATGCGTTTTTGGAATCTTTTCCGCGCACGGCAGCAAATACTCTCGGTTCCGCTTTGATAAAATCCGGGAACGAGGCGTACATTTCCAAGTTGTAGAAATACTCATGCCTCATAATGAGAGGAGGGGTTGCCATCCACCGGGCGAGAATATTCTTCACCTGCCCAAAAGTACCTCCCGGGAAAAGGCGTTCTCCGTTCAGGCGATAACTGCCTTCAAGAGCTTCTTCCGAATAAACGCCTGCAAATAACGAGTCCTGGAAAAGGGTTTGATAAAGGCTGTTTTCGGAAAGTTTAAAGAAAGAAACGGTCATCGGATTTTTCTCATAACCGCTTTCCCGGGCGGCTCTCGCGAGCATTTTCCATTCGGTGAGCATTTGGCGCAGCCGCGCCCGCGGGTAACGCATACGTTCCCTTTCCGGAATTTCGGCTTTGACTTTTAAAATATCGCCTTCGGTCAGGAACGGTTTCCCCTGACTTGTGACTAACACAAAAGAGGAATCAAGCAAAGCATCGGCGGCAAGGCGTTCCTCCAAAGTCTTTTGCACCCGTTCAAACGGTTTTTGTTTCGGCGCCACTTTGCTTTCCAGATAAAAAACCTGAAACGTACCGGCAGCGCTTTTGAAAACCGGAGAAACGGTTCCGGAATCTTGGGCCCGGAGCCATTCGAAAACCGGCGGCAAAAGCCCGATACCGTAAGGGAGCGCGTGTTCTTCGCGAATTTCTCCGACAAAACCGGATTTCGGTTTCGTCCATGTGTTTTCACTCTCGGATTGTGCGAGCGTTTTAAACTGTTCCAAAGATTTCACCGCACTCATTTTTCCGGCGAGAGCCGCGGAATCCTTGAATTCAATATGATAAACAATATAACCCGGTTCCGTCATAAATTCGTTCAAATGCGCGTCGTAATATTCGCGCACGCCCGGCGGGACAATTTTTTCATTTTGAATTCCGTAAGCGGTTCTCAAAGAATCCATTAAACGCTTGGTTCTCTCCGTTTGAACATTTCCTAAAAAGGCTTCACGTACCGATTCTTCCGCAATGGCTGCTCCCGAAAAATTTTTTTGATATTCAACGGAAAATGCCGCGAGCGAATCCTGATGTTCTTTCAGGTAAAGGCTTTTGGCGACTTGGGCGCGCGCCGTGTAGTAAGATGGCTTGAAAGAATCCGGGTTCGCTTCGAAGTAGCGTATCAAAATATCTTCGCTGTAACCGTAATTATCTTCCTGATAGTAACGCTGATAAAACTGGGCAAGCATCCGTTCTCTTTGCGAAGCGAGCAATTCGGCAAACCGTCCGTTGGGATCTCCGTACTTTGCTTTGGCGTACGCCGCAATCCGGGTTTCCTCAATCAAATTACCGAGGACTGCGCTTGAATCAAGCGCCTTAAAACCCGCATCGAACATCAGGATCAGATTTATATCCGACCGGTTGATTTTCTGACCGGCCACCGAAACGACGGCTTCATCACGGCCAGAAGAACAACTGTACAGGAAAGCGGCCACGAAAAGCGCCGGAAACAGAATACTTTTATTTGGCATGAGAACTCCTTAAATCCTTTTGGAGCGCTGCCACGGCGTCCTCCAAATTGCTGTAAATATCAAGAATCACATGAGCGCCGATGATTTCTACAATCTCAAAAACACTTTCGCTCATCGAAATGATTTTAAGCGAACCGCCGCGCTGTTTTAATGTCGTATTGACAAATAAAAGCGCACCGAGCCCGGTGCTGTTAATATAACGTAATCTGGAGAAATCGGCGATAAAGTAAAGCGCACCTTCTTCTTGGAGCTTCGTGATTGCATCCGACATTTTTGTGGTAGTGGTGTAATCCAAATCGCCCACAAATTTCAGAAGGCGCCCTTGGGGAATCCCTTCCAAAACATCGACTTCAAGCGAGAGTTTTTCATCGTTCATTATTTACCTTTTATTCCTTTCCCTTCGTTTGGATACGCATACTTGAACCCAATCATCTCCCAAGGTAACATCCACTTTATCCGATAATTTTTTCACAAGGGCGATTCCCCGGCCTCGCGAAGAATTGATATCAATCACCGGATTTTCAAATTTGTTCAAAAGCTGCTTTTGACTTTCCGCAGAAAGGCTCAGGCATTCATTCCGGACCGTAAGTACGGCAGAGGAATGGCTCAACAATAAATCAAGCGTAATCGGTTTTTCGGGAGAGCCGTGTTCCATCGCGTTATTGGCAAGTTCATCGACAATCATTTCCAAATGAAACGCGTCTCTGGAAGAATAGCCTTTATTCAAAAGAATCCGTGAAACCAAATGTCGCAACGGAGACACATAAACGCAATCCGACGGCACTTTTAAGGAAAGTTTCCGGGAAGCATTACGGTAATGCCAATGGAAATCCTCCAAAAAGGAATTCAAATTTTCATAGTAACGAAATACAAGCCCGGCGCCCATCTCATCCAGGTTCGCCGAGAGTTCGGAATGAGGAAGTAAAAAGGAAATACTGCCGGCGAGGTGAAGCAAATGAGCGCGGCACCCCATTAAAGCGCCAAGTACCGGCGCACTTAAAAATGTGATTTTCGAAAGATCCACAAGCAGGTGAATTTTCCCGTCTCGAATCAACGATTCAATCCGGTCCACCAAGTTTGGAATACTTTCAAGCCCGGCTTCTCCGGATAAGCCGACAATCGTGACTTCGGGTTCTTCATCGCAAGTTTTTACGGAAATCTGCAGATCATTCATCGAACGTTTTCCTCATGCCGTAAGAGGTTCCCTGTTCATCCGATAAAGAAAGGGTCAATTCCGAGGTTGTTAAATGATATTCCAAATGCAAAATCCCAGAATCCGGTTTCTCAAAAACCAAGCAAAACAAACCTTCGATCTCTTTTTCTACTTCATCTACAAAAAGCCGGCTCACGCCCGCCGCCAAAAGCATTTCCGAAAGAAACGGTTTTATTTCCCGAACAAAAGATTCGTCCGAAGATACGTCAATCTCGACCGTTTGAGAATTTGCCATGGCACACAATATAATACATTTCTTCTATATTGGTATCGTTGTTTTCGAAAACGAAATCCTCCGAAAAACCAAAAACCAAACGCTTCCGCGCTCGGCATATGGTTTTTTTTGCTTTTTTAGGTTTTTTTGCCCTCGTTCTTATCATTTCGGGCGCGATCCTCAATTCAAAACTCAATCGTTTTCTCAGCGAACCATCCGCTATTAAAGGAATTAATCTGTTCCCTTCCGGGTTTGAAAGAAAAGGATTGCTCCACTTTTACTGGGACAGTCTCGGCGTTCAAGGCGCCGAGTGGCAAACCGCCTTGCAAGAGTTCGATGTTCGTTTGGCGCTTCTCCCGCGGCCGGCGTTATCCGTGGAATCGAAACAAACCCGCGTGAAACTGTCTCAGCCTGCATCAAGCGATTCCGCAAAAAAACCGCTCACGGCGCTTGAGTTCCCCAATATCCGCATTCCTTTCCCCGTTACCGTCCGCTCCGAAGCGCTTTCCGTAACGGTTGATTCCGTCGGAAGCTGGGCATTGGATTCCCTCCGGCTTGAATCCGAAGGAACCGAAGCCATTCACTTGGAATTCCAAAACCTCCAGGGAAAGTACCTGACGGACCCGCTGGACTTCAATTCCAAACTCGCTTGGAACGAGCACTTTGTCGATGCGAATTTGAATCTCGGTGCCGGAACCGATTCTCTTCTTCATTTGAAGGCGCATGCGCCGCGCACCGCGCTTCACAATCTTTCCGGCGAACTCTCTCTGCAAGTGGATCATCCGGATTCCCTTGTGTTTTCCCATTTTCTCGATGCCGATGTCATTGCCGAAATCCCGCAAATCGAAAATTTCAAAACCAAGTCTTCGTTTTCCGTTAATTTGCTGAAACAAGATTTTAATTACAAAGCTTCCGTCGAATTTGATATGCGGGAGTTCTGGCCGCTCCCCGCACTTCACGGCCGCATTGAAAGTTTCGGAAATCCGAAAGCATCCATGAACACCGATATTCGCCTAGACGGAAAAAAAGGTGAAAAAATTGCTTTGAAAGGCTACCTGAAACTCAACGGCGACGGCGACTTCACAGGGAAGACTGAAAACATATCGGCGCTTTTCGGTCCGGAAAAAATGCCGATGAA
Organism: Fibrobacter sp.; assembly: GCA_031271785.1. GTDB lineage: Bacteria > Fibrobacterota > Fibrobacteria > Fibrobacterales > Fibrobacteraceae > JAISUZ01. The sequence continues at coordinate 8,846 of JAISUZ010000073.1, forward strand.
CGCAACGATTCATTCGGCGGTGATCAAAAACGGCGACCTCAACGTCCGTGTGGAGACCGCGCACGGTTCCATGGTCTCGGGAACCATTTTCGATTTATACTCAAGCCCGCACATTCAATTTACCGGCGATATCAGCAGCAAGGAGCCTTGGGCGGTTCAGTGGAGCGGCGACAACCTCATTCTCGGCGGTCGGCCGCAAATCCGGGGTTCCTGGAACTACCGCGACGGCATGGAAGCCACCGTTAAAATTACCCCGGTCCAATACGCTTACCTGATGAGCGCGGATTACCTTGAAACTCACCTCAACCTCGACCTTTCCGGAATCTCTTTCGACCGCGGCCGTATTCGCCGCCGGCAAGACGAGTTCACCTTTACCGGACGGGTACTCTGGGATGAAACGCGCCGCGATTCGGTGCCGCACACCGCTTGGCAGCTCCATCACGGAGATTCCGGAACGGCAAGCGTTTGGGTTTCTTTCGACCCGGAATTACGGCTTTCGGCAAAAGACATCAGCACCAAATCCATTCCCTTTGCCGACAGTACGCTGATGCCCGATATTCAAGCGCTCGTGAGCGCCGACTGGGATCATCATTTTAACACAAACATCGGAAATCTCCAAGCCTCCTTTGAAGCCAATGTGAAAGATTTTGCCTTGCAGGGAAACATTCTCGCCCGGGAAAACGGCGACTCCGTGATTCTCGAAAGCGCAAACGTTATTCACCAAAACAACGAAATTGATTTTGAAGCGGGTATCCTGCTCCGCGAAGACCCAAAATCGGAACTCCCCGTAACACTTTTATACGCAAAAACAAAAACGGAAAAATTCGATATCACCGCGCTCCTCAATACCTTCGGCATTTCCATTCTGAACCGCGGGTACCTCAGCGGCAACTTTGCCTACAACCATCAGGAAGGCGTCGAAGGAGTCATTGATTTCGAAGACGTTACGTTCCATAATATCGACTCGGCCTTTTTCGCCATCTCCAATCTGAAACTGGTCGCCGCCGGAGAAAAAATTGAAATCACAAGCGCGCTTTCTTTAGGCGACGGCGGCGCGTGGAGCGGGAACGCCCAAATTCTGGTCAACGATCTTTTAAAGAATTCCCGCGTTATTACGGCAAGCCATTCCACAAACCAGGGCGGTACCCTCTGGGTAGAAGGCGTTCTGGATTCCAAATTCAATTGGAACGGGAGTTTATTCACAAGCGGTTTCTGGTTCCTCCCTTCCGGCATGGGCGCCATCAGAAACACCGATTTCAAAGCGGATATCCAGGCCGATTTCCGCAAAGGGCTCGCAGGAATCCGCGCCGCATTCCGTTCCGATTCCACCGTTTATCAGGCGCCGGTAGCCATTCTCGGATCGTTTCCCATCCGCATTGCCGGCGATCTCAAAAACGGAGTACTTGACCTTCCGGACATCAACGCCTTCAATGAAAAAAACGAATCCATCAAAGCCTCTCTGCGTTTTGATTTGAATAATATGGAATTAAAATCCATCGCATTCAATTCCGAGCGTTACACATTCGACTTCGGCAATGGCGTGCATCGGGTCTTACTGGAAAATGCAAGCGGGAAAATTCACGACAGCGAAAGGGAAATTGTGGTTACGGGAGAATTCCCGAGCATCCGGTATCAAATGGCGCACCCTTCTTACGGCGATGCGGAAGTAAAAATTCACGGCGAAGTTCTTTACCATATCCCGCATTCGCAAAAAGGGAGTTTCTCCAACAGTTCTATCGAAGGCAATGTATTTATCGACAAAGCCGTTTACCGCAAACAAATCAATATCGATTTCGGCATGAAAAGTTTGAACAGCCTCCTCAACACGCTATCCAACTTTTTTGTCAAACTCCGGATGGACAAACCGCAGCCCATCGAAACCACCGCTCTTGTCCAAAACCGCCCCGCAAGCCTTTCCATTCACATTCAGGAATCCCAACAAGATTCGCTCGCCGTGGTTTCCAATGTAGCGACCTTCCCGTTCACGGTGGACGTGTGGGTCCTGGGCTCCACCGCTCAGCCGAGCCTCCGCGGCGACATCAATAACGCCGGAGACGGATTTGTCGGGTTCGGCAATTTCTTCCATTTCGATCTGCAATCCCTTGCGATTTCCTGGCAAGACGTCCCCTGGAAACGCGGGAGCGTGGACCTGGTTTCTTCGGAAAACCTCCCCTACTGCGACGTAAGTAAAAACAGCACTACGGGGGAAACCTGCCCGGTATTCCTCAATATCCGCGGATCTCTCACAAACCCGCAACCCGAGCCCTATTCCAACTGTGCGGCGCGCCAGTCGCCCGCCTCCGTTTATTACAGCATACTCCTCGGGTGTATTTCCGAAGAAGATGAAAACAACAATATCGACGGCGATAAAGTCGCCGGAAAAATTATCGGCACCTTCCTTGCCGCCACCGCCAATAAAACGCTCGGCGGGGATTATGTCGGCGACATTGACATGAAACTCAATTTCTTCAACGATAACAACGGCCTCGAAAAAGACTCCAGTTATTTGAAAATCCCGATTTCTCTGGATCGCTGGGTTAAAAATTTAAGCTTGATTTTCGGTTTCACGGAAGACCAAAGCATTGACCCTGTTTACGACCAGGCTTATGAACTCGGCCTGAGCTACAAACTGCCTGTTTTTGAAGACGCCGACACCACCGAAATGGATCACCTGAACCCGGCGCTCAACTTCAGAGGAAATTTAATCTCAAGAACTTTCCACGGCACTTTGGAATCGAGCGAAGAAGGAAGCCGAATCGAAAAAAACGTCGGGTTCGACTACACTTACCAATTCTGGACGCCTTCATTCCTCGGCTTCAAGCGCAGCACCCCTCCTAAAAAAACGAGCGAACATGAAAAACAATAGCCTGCTCGTTTTACTCTTATGCCTTGCCGGAGCTCTTCTCGCCGAAGAAACCCCGGACAAAAATCCCTGGAAAGTATCCTTTAGCGGCAACTCTCTTTTTTCCGATGCCCAACTTGAAAGCCAGCTGGATCTCCCTTCGGAATTCGGAGTCCTGGACACCGCCCGCCAGGATTTCCTCATGTATCTCGCCAAAGGAAACCTGGAACTCCTGTACTCCACCGACGGTTATTTCGGAGCGCAAATCACGCTGCAAACCACACAGGAAACCATTTCGGATTCCGCAAACGCGCGCCATTATACCTTCCATATCACGGAAGGCGAGCGGTACCGTTTCCATTCCGTTAAAATTCTCCTGAAAAACGAAACCGACTCAAACCTCGTGGACATAGATAAACTAAAAAGCTCCGGGAACCGTTACTACAACCCGACTCTCGTATCCGAAGACATTCAGGAAATTCAAAAAATTTACCGCAAAGACGGATACCTTCATAACCGCATCAGCTATCTCGAACGCGTGGACACGGTAAATCATTTCGTTCTTGTGGAAATCGACATTGACCCGGGGCCGCAAATCCGCATGGGTTCCTTTATCAGCAAATCGCTTCGCCCCGCGCAGTTCAAAGATGAAAACGGAAACCGGCTGGAAGGTCTTGCCGATACCGCGTGGCTCAACACCCTTTGGAAAATACCGCACGGAGAAATCATCGACGGCGACCAATACGCCGTATTCCGCTCCAAACTATTCTCCACCCAACTCTTCACCCAGGCGCAGCTCAGCGACTCCACCCGCGAAGACGGCCTTGCCGACATTCATTTTAACGTTGTGGAACGCACGCCGGGAGAAGCCTTATTCTCCACGTTCTACGAAGAAATCTACGGATTCGGAGTGGGAGCATCAAGCAGACACCGCAACTTTTTCGGAAAGTTCCACGAAGGCTCCGCCGGGCTCGTTGTAGCGCAGAACAAACAGGAAATATCCTTAGGTTACGCGAACCCGCTCCTGTTCGGCACCGCATTCGATTTTATTCCCTCAGCCATCCGGTTCGATTACCGCATGATTTTCAACCATGAAAAAACGCAGCCGCCCGCTTACCCGGACAGCCTCGAAGAACGCTTTGAGTACATCAACCGCGGCGACATCACCTTTAACCTCACACAAAACGTCCGTTACCGCAGCACGCTCGACGGGCGAATCGTAAAACTAAACGAAGAGCGTATGATCAAAGTGAAGTTTGAAACCGCGCTGTATTTCGACTTCACCGACAACTACTTCAACCCCACCAAAGGAATCCGTTTTCTCCCGACGGTAGGCATCGGCACAAACCTCACCGGGCCCTTCAAAAATCTTCACGGCAACCCGTATTCTTACGGAGAACTCACCACCTCCGGCTATTTCCCGATCATCGGCCCCCTATTCGGCGCGGTGAGCGGGAGTTACGGCCGGTTCTTCGACGAAGCGGACGAAGACGACGCGCGCATCTTTTATCAGGGCGGCTCGCGCACCGTACGCGGTTACCGCTTCCACAGCATCTTCCCGGCTTACGAAACCATAGAAAACGGAGATACCCTCACCCACACCGGAACGAGCCCGCAATATTTCCGGGTGAACGAAGAACTCCGCTTCAACATTCCCGGCTTTCAAAACTGGCAGCTCGTACAATTCTACGACTGGACCTACATATCCGACGCGAGCAGCATTTACGATCACAAGCAACGCGCAAGCCTCGGGCTCGGCATTCGTTACCGCTGGCAATTCCTCACCTTGCGGCTGGACTGCGCCTTCAAAAAAGACTTCAACAACTGGAGTCCCGAAGCGCTGCATTTCAACCGCCTCGCCTTCGACCTGTCCCAAGCCTTTTAGAATAATAACGGGCGTGCCCCGGCGCGACCACTCTCCGTTACCCTGAACTCGTTTTGCACACCAATTAGTTCGCACTTGCATATAAGATTTTCCAAATGTGTGCCGCCGCTTGGTCAGGGTCCATTTTAAAGCGCCGGGTCGGTGTATCTCCGGGCTACCCTCCGGTCGGTGCTGCACACTGCGCGCTTCGCGCGCACCCTCCGCCTGCCTCACGCAATGTTCGCACGGTTCCAACGCTTCGGGACAAATTGGAGCGGCTTCC
>JAISUZ010000095.1 GCA_031271785.1 Fibrobacter sp.
ATTTTCGCCATTTCGCGGGCTTTTTTGAGTTCCCCTTGAATCTCACCCTCTGCTCGACCTTGAATCAAACCGGCAATCTCTCCGTCTTCAAAACCCTCCTCTTTGGCAACGGCAAGAGCATCTTCCAACTTCCAATCGCTCAATAACATGTTCTCTACCTCCGATCCGTGTTTCTTTAAGAAATCTAATAAATAATTCCCCCGGGTGCACAATTTAATCGCCTTATGAATTGCACTCCCCAAATCTATTCCGGCATTCAAATTTTCATGAATCTCCGAAATAAAAACCTCATAACCTTTTAACGTCTGACTTCTCTCCGTCATTTCAAGGTTTTTACCCTGGTTGATATTGTAAACCTTTACAATTAACTCCAAGTGATGAGATTCATTTTGTGTTCTAAACGCATCCGAAAGCCGCATTTCTTGATAATCAGCGACATCTTCTCTTCCGTTATAGAGAACTATGAACTCCGGTGTCGGGATTATGAGTCTTTTTCGGCGGTGAAGTGTCTTCTGATCGATAATTTTTTCATACTCTCCGGCGATATAGAGAAGAGCGCGCAAAGGCATATTGTTGTTAACGGTGGATTGATGTTCCATCAATACCACGAGTTTGTTTTCAATCACAAAAGCAATATCATTGAGTTGTTTGCCGAAAAGCACATTGGAGAGCGTGATAATTTCGATTTCCGTGTTCTTTGGAAGGTTTTTACCGCTGACCGCGTTATAGAGTTCAAGGAGTTTGTCTTTTTCGCTAAAAAGAAGTGTGAATACGCTGTCTTTGAATGTGCGTTTTGGGTTGGTTTCGTTACATTCCATACAATTCCCCTGTTTTACGGCAGGCAACATGACTGCCTATTGTATTAACGCTTGGGAATGAGGTTTTGTTCTCGGAATTGTAAAAAAAGTTTGATGTTTATTTCTTGAGTAGTGGAGTGCCGTTACAAAAAGTGTTGGAACCGTGCGAACATTGCGTGAGGCAGGCGGAGGGTACGCGCGTTAGCGCGCAGTGCGCAGCACCGACCGGAGGGTAGCCCGGAGACACGCCGACCCGGCGCATTGTAGCGGCGTACCCTGACTAAGTAGATGCTGAAACATCCTGAACTTGTTTTTTGCATCGATTAAGTTGCGATTTCATGTAAAACTTTCCAAGTCAGTTCCGCCGCTTGGTCAGGATCCGGGTGACGGTGGATGCGCCGGGGCACGCCCAAATATCCTGCCTTTGTTTTCAAAAAGGTCCGGAAATCCGGAGTTTTTCCGGGCGGCTTCATTTTCTTTCTTTTTTTTCTTTGTATTTTTTATCGGGAATAATCGTTTTCTCAGGAGAAGTTCCGCTTCTCCTTTTTGCTTTCTTTTAGGATGAATTATGGCGAATCGTGTGGTGATCGGATCCCAATGGGGTGACGAAGGTAAGGCTAAGGTTGTTGATTTTCTGACGCTCTCGGCAGATGTGATCGTCCGTTTTCAGGGCGGCGCGAATGCGGGGCATACCGTTAAAGTTGCGGATCAGGAATTTATTTTCCACCTGATTCCGGCGGGCATTATGCATCACGATAAGGTTTGCGTGATCGGAAACGGCGTGGTGCTCGACCCGATTCAGACGCTGAAAGAAATTGATGATCTCCGCACAAAGGGGATTTCTCCGGACGGCCGTTTGATGATTGCGAACAACGCGCACGTGGTGCTTCCGTGGCACAGCGCGGTGGATAAGCTGAAAGAGGAAAAGGCGGGCAAGGCGGCGATCGGGACAACCGGTCGCGGTATCGGTCCGTGTTACAGCGATAAGGTGAACCGCATCGGCGTTCGCGTGGGCGATCTTCTCGATGAAAAGGAACTGCGTCCGCGTGTGGAGGCGATGGCGAAGGTTCACAATGAAGAGTTTGCAGCGCTTTACGGAGCGCCGGCGATTGATGCCGATCAAGTGATTGCCGATTACCTGGAGCTCGGGCGGAAGATTGCGCCTTACGTGAAGGACGTGAGCGAGTTTTTATACGCGGAACTGAAAGCGGGTAAGCGTTTGATTTTTGAAGGGGCGCAAGGCACTATCCTCGATGTGGATCAGGGGACTTATCCGTTTGTGACTTCGAGCAATACGGTGGCGGGTTACGCGAGCTGCGGTGCGGGCGTGGGTCCGACGGCGATCAATCAGGTGGTGGGTGTGGTGAAGGCTTATACGACCCGTGTTGGGAACGGTCCGTTCCCGACGGAACTGCATTGCGAGACCGGCGATTGTCTGCGGAAGATCGGTAACGAATACGGTGCGACTACAGGCCGGAACCGCCGCTGCGGTTGGTTCGATGCGCCGGTGGTGCGTAAGGCCGTGGTGGTGAACGGGCTTACACACTTGGCGATTACCAAACTCGATGTGCTGGATTCTTTCGACGAAATTCAAGTTTGTACTCATTACGAATGCGACGGTGAGATTTTGGATTTGATTCCGAACCAGCTTTCGAAAGTCGGCCGCTGCAAGCCGATTTATAAGGCGTTCCCGGGTTGGATGCAGGACACGACCGGTTGCCGTTCCTGGGATGATTTGCCTGAGAACGCGAAGCGTTATTTGAAATTCCTTTCCGAACTTGTGGATGTAAAAATCGGGATGGTTTCCGTGGGCGCTTCCCGCGAGCAGAGTATTATTGTCGATATGGATTAAAACTTTTTATGGCTGATTCTTCCGTCATTGATCTTTTGCGCGGCATTGAGTTGTTTTCCGGTTTGCAGGATGAACAACTCGAAGAGCTTTCTGCTTTTATGACGGTGAAAGATTTTTTTGAGGGGGAAACAATCATCCGCGAAGGCGATGATTCGCAGCAAGCTTTGTTTTTGGTGGCGTCTGGGGCGGTGAAAGTTTTTATGACGGGCTCGGACGGGCGTGAGACGATTCTTTCGCTCCTGGGGCGCGGCGACTTTTTCGGCGAGATGTCAATCATTGACGGCGGTGTGCGCTCGGCTTCGGTGAAGGCGATTTCCGAGACGAAACTTTTGCTGTTGCCTCGCGATCATTTTTTGGATTTGTTGCAAACCACGCCGGAACTTTCTCAGGCGATGCTTCTTGAGATGGCGCGGCGGCTCAGAAAAGCAAACCGCCAGATCGGCGCGCTTTCGACGATGTCCGTGAGCGGCCGTGTGTTAGCAACGCTTCGCAGTTTGATTGAAGAGCGCGGGGTGCGTTTGCATTCCAAAGGCGGGGTGCCGGTGACGGTGATTCGGAACCGCCCCACGCAGCAGCAGCTTGCGGAAATGTCGGGTACCACCCGGGAAACCGTGAGCCGCGTGATTTCGGGGTTATCCAAGAAAAAAGCGGTTTCCATCGAGGGAAAAGATTTGTTTATTATGGACGAAAATTCACTTAACAAAGGTTCCGAAGATTGAAGGCGCCGGATTCGATTAAAAAATTCTTTTCGACTCTTTTGAAAAAGCCGTTGTTGTTTGCGGTGGTTGTTTTTATTCCGTCGGTTTTTTTGATTTTGATGGCGGTTGATAATTTCGTGATGCCTGTTTTTGCCGGTTCCTTTACCCGGGAAAAAGAGATTCCGGCGGTGACCGGGCTTGAAATTTCGGAGGCAGAGCAAAAGTTGCGCGATGCCGGTTTTTCGGTGGAAGTGCTTCCGGAAGGGCGTTACAGCGCGGAGGTGGAAGCCGGGAAAATTCTTGTGCAGTACCCGGCGGCGGGGCGTTTTGCGAAAGTGGGGCGCACGGTTCGCTTAACGGTTTGCAAGGGGCTTCGCGAAGTGGCAATTCCCGATTTGCGCGGGCGAAGCCAGAAGCAGGCGGAGATGTCCATTGAACGTTCCGGTTTTATTCTCGGGAAAATTATTAAAGGTTCTCATGAAAGTATTCCGCGCGGGGTGGTGATTCGCACGGTGCCCGAGGCGGGAACCGTTGCCCGCGTGAACGATACGGTGCGGATTGTGATTTCTTCCGGCATGACTTCAGGAAAAATTTTGTTGCCTTCTTTTGAAGGTTTGTCTCTGGATGACGCTTTGTCTTCACTCGATAAACTCGGTTTTAAAGTCGGGAAAATCACGCGGGAAACCGGTTCGGAAAATCCGAGCGGGACGATTATTACTCAATCTCCGATGTCGGGCGAATACTTGACGGCGGATTCGAAAATCGATTTGGTGATTTCCGATTAGCGGAGAGTGTCATGAGGCATCGGATTCTTTTCATTCTCGCTTTCTTCTCCCTGATTTTGATTTCGTGCAGCAGTTCCAAAAATGTACCGGCGGGGGAAACAAATGTGGCCGGGCTTCCGGCGGAACCTGCGGTTAAACGGGACTTGGAAACCGCGCATGGTTCTTTTTTGCGCGCGCTTCAGATGATGCAGAAAGACGAGCCCGGTTTTGCAGAACCGTTTTTAAAACGCGCCATGGAAGCGGACCCCACGAGCCGCTACCTCGCCTTTACTCTCGCCGCGCTGATGGATGGCCGCGGCGAATCGAAAGAGGCTCTTGCCGTAGCGCAAAAAGCGAACCTCATTAAGGGGAAACCGAACAGCAGCGAGTATGCGTTGCTTGCTTCTCTTCACCGTCAGCAGATTCATGTGGATTCCGCCAAGTTTTACTACCGGAAAGCGATTGAACTGAGCGAAGATAATTTGAGCGCGCTTTATGAATACAGCTTGCTTCTCGAAATTATCAAAGACAAAGAAGAATTGGCGCGCATTTACGCCATACTGCTGCCGAGCATCGGTTATCCCAACTCGCTTTTAAAACGGCAAATTATGCTTTTGGATGAGTTGAAACAGGATTCGCTTTTGCTGGATTTGCTTCAAGAGGCTTATTTCAGTCTCGGAGACGCGACCTACTATTATGCGCGTTTGGAAAGGCAGATGGAACTCAAACAGTTTGACAGCGTTATTGCCGGCACGGAAATATTGTACCGGCAAAATCCGGCGGACCCAGTGGCGGTGATGCTTGAGTTTGCGGCGCGCCTTCGTTCGCAGGAACCTTCTCTCGCGCTGGATACTCTTCGCAAGCGTTATGCCATGGGAGCCCAAACGCCGGATATTTTGGCGACGATCGGTGATTTGGAACTGGAACTCGGTGAGATAGACAGCGCTAAAGCGCATTTTAAGTTGCTTGCAAAAGATTCCTCGCAGGCCGATGAGGCGCATTTTAAGTTGTCCGGAATCGCGCGCGAGCAAAACGATACGCTTACGGCCATCCGGGAAGCGGAACTTTCGGCAAAACTTTCGCCCGCTTATTTCCGTCATTTGGCGTGGACTTACTTTTATTACGATCAATTCCCGAAGGTTTACCCCGTGCTTGATTCCCTGCTTCAATTTCAGCATGAAATCGCCGCTTATTGGGCGGCGCTCCCGGCGGAAAACAAAGAGGATTCGTTGCGGATAAAGCGGAATCGCCGGAAAATCTCCTCCGAGCAATCCCGTGCGTCTTACCTTTACGCCGTAACTCTGGTCTCCGAAGCAAGAGTGATGGAAAAAAAGTTTCAGGACAGTTTGGCGCGCAACAAGCGGCTCGATGCCGATGAGTTATATTTTTCATGGCTTTTTGAGAAAGACGATTCCCTGTCTCGAACGGAACCTTTCCTGTTTAATTATGCGGCGAACCTGGAGCGTCTCGGAAAAAACGACGAGTCGATTGAAATATTCAAAAAAATCGTTTCTAAAAATCCGAAATCTGCCGGTGCCTGGAATTATTTGGGATATATGCTCGTGGATTTAAACCGGAACCCCGAAGAAGTGGCCGAAGGAACCGCTTATATTGATCGCGCTCTCAAGCTGGACCCCGCGAACGATTCTTACATTGATTCCAAAGCCTGGGCGTTATACCGCACGGGACATTTTAAAGAAGCTCTCGAATGGATGGAAAAAATCAATGCGGCGGATATTCAAAGCGATATTATTTATTATGAACACTTCGCTTTGATTTGCGAAGCCTTGGGTTTCAAGGAACGCGCGAAAGGGTATTATGAGAAAATACTCGCCTTGAATCCGAAGCATAAATTTGCCCGCGAAAAATTAAAGGCTTTATCTCCGTAATGAGAAACCTTTTTTTCGGCTTTGCCGTTTTTGTCTCGATTCTTTTGTTTGCAAGCTGCGCAACACGTTCCGAAAAACTTCTTGCGGAAAACGGAAGTGCGAGCCTCGCGCTTACGGATAGTTTGAAGATCAAAATGGATTTTGAATTTAAAACGCCGGAAGGGAAAACCGAAAATCTATCGGGAATGCTTTTCGCCGTTCTCGGAGCGCGCTACCGCTTGGAATTAAGTACCACCTTCGGCATCAGCGTTGCTTCTCTATTGTGGAATTCCGGGAATTGGGCGGTCGCTTTTCCAACGGAAAAATTTTATTATCAGGGTTCGGGGAACCGGATTGATCTTGACGGTAATTTTCCTCCGGTGGATATTCACGAACTCGCTTCTCTTTTTTGGGGTGACGTTTCCGAACGTTTGAAAGATACGATTGCGGTGACGGTGGATTCTTCGCTCTCGCAAGTCACGGTGAGCGGTCGGGATGATCAAAAACAAATTCAAAAGGTTACGCGGGATTTTAAAGGGCGGATTTTATCGGTGGAAACCCTCGGGCTTCGCGGCGATGAACGTATCCATTTTCAGGAATGGAAAGCCTTTGAAACGCTTTGGTTTCCATCGAAAGTGGAGCTCTATCAAGAGGGTGAAAATTTCCTCACGCTGAAAATCAAAAATGTGGTGAAAAATGCTTCGTGGGGCGCCGGTATTTGGAAATTACCGATACCGGAAAGCTATGAACGGCGTTAATCGTTGGCTTAAGAGATCCGAACTTTTTACATTTATTTGAGTATGAAAAAATTAGCGCTCAGTTTTCTTTTGTGGGCTTCGTTTGCGTTTGCCGCCGATACGCTGGAAGTGTTTGCGATCCGTGTGCAATTCAAAGAAGAGATTCCCGACAATTCTCTCACCACCGGAAGCGGGTTGTTTGATTCCGATAAAGATACGACCAATGCCAATTACAGTCTGGATCCTTCCGGCCGGCGCGCGAGCGCTGCATACTGGCGGAAACATTTTGAATTTATCAATCATTATTATCAAACGGTGAGCAACGGAAAACTCGTAGTGGAGGCGCGTATTTTTCCGGAGAAAGATCAATCCGCCTATTCTCTCGACAAATACATTATTGATTACAACCGCACGGCGAAAAAGAAAGATGAAAAAACAGCGGAGTTCGATGCGGCGCGCAGTCGCGATTACATGAATTTTATTTGGGACGCGCTCACGAAAGCGAGTGAATCCGGCGATTCTCCTTTTGCCATAGCGCCTCCTCAAAGTTCAACCCGCAAGCGCGCTTACATGATTATCCACGCCGGTTCGAGCCGGCTTTTGGACGGCGGTTCTCTCGGGACCAACAACGCGAACACTCCCGGCGACTTCACCGATGTTTATGTTTCCGCCGATGCGTGGGAATACCTGGATGAAAACGATGCGGAACGCGGTAAATCGCGGAACGGCTTTGTGCTAGAAAACGATACGATCCGTACCGTAATGGTGACTTCGGAAACGGCATCTCAAGACGGACTCAATTGGGGTATTAACGGCGTGATGGTGAATCAAATCGGGCGCGAGCTCGGGCTTCCCGACACTTACGATGTAGTGAAAGGGATTTCCCGGCTCGGGTATTTCGACGTGATGGATTTCGCGGGTTATAACGCAGGGAACGGATTTTTCCCGGTGCTGCCTTCCGCGTGGCTCCGCGCTTACCTCGGTTGGTCGCCGGTGCATGAAGTGCGGCCCTCTGCCGGCGGAAAAGTGGAAGTGGATTTGCGGGCGGCCGGTTCCGGCAGCGGCAATGAGATTATCAAAGTTCCTTTGAATGCAAGCGAGTATCTTCTGATTGAGAACCGCCAGCGTTCGTGGAATGCGGACGGTTCGGTTACGGTTTCGCTCGGTTCTCCGCAAGACGACAATACGGTTACCGAATTGACCGTTCCGATCGATAGTTTGCAAACCGTCTTTTTGGATAGCATCTGTAATCCTTCTACCGGAAAATGCACGGCGAACAGGAAAAAGGCAAAAGGAATTATTCTCGCTCTCAGTTCTTACGATGCGGGTCTCCCGGCGAGCGGCATTGCGGTGTGGAAAGTAAACGACTGGTATTTGAAAGAGGCTTTGCCTTTCGGCGTCACGAATTTCTGGGCGGGCGATACGCTCCGCGATCATCAATTCGGGATAGCGCTCGCGGAAGCGGACGGTATTTTAACGATTGGGAAAACGTTTAAGAATGCGCTCGGGCAAGAAACATTCGATTACGGCTCCGGCTCGGATTTGATACCTCATACGCGTTTCGGAGAAAAATCGCCGAAAGATACCGTGTTCCGGATTTCTTCCAAAGGATACGGTAACACCGCTTCCACTCAAGGCGGTTATACCGGAATTCAAGTGAGTGCATCCGTTCCTCAAAAATACCGCGCGGAAAAAACGTCCAATACCTTTGTAGGCGACAGTGTCGTTAACTTTGCCGCGCTCTCCATGAAAATTGCGGTGGCGTGGGATCAAAGCCAAATTGAAAATTCCGAATTCCCAAAAGAAGTCGGTCTCCCGGCGGTGCCGCGGAATGCGGTATTTATGGATCCTCCTTCCGGCTTGATTGCCGCTGCCGGTGAAAAACTGATTGTGTTCGGTTCGGAAAACGGTACGCTTCAACTGATGACCGCCCGGGGAAAATCTCTTTTCGATTCGGATACTGCCGTTGCGGAACAGGCGGTATCATCGCTTAAAGATACGCTGAAAACGGTGCCGCTTTACCGTTTGGGTTCACCTCAGGGAAAGCTCCTCGGACTCGCTTCCGAAAACGGGAAAATTTACAGCGCGCATGAAAATACCGGGCTCGTGATTACGGAACTTTTTGCTTCTCTCGATCAGGTTTCTTATCAAACCAAAACGCTCAAGCTCCCGAAAATCCGGCTTGGCGTTATGATGACCGCTTCCGGCATTTGGGCGGCTTCGGACAAATTCCTGTATCGGGCTTCCGCAGAACCTGCGTGGAAAGATTCGGTGCCGTTTCCTAAAAATTTTGTCCCGCAGGACATGGCGTATTGCGGAGAAAAAAACGGAGAGCAAATTGTATTTGCCGGGGACAGCGGAAAAATTGCATTGTATCAAGCCGCGGCGGGAGAAATACAAATCTTGAAGCCGGCGTTCAAAAAAAACGGGAATACGCCTTCGCCTGCCGGTCAGATTTTCCGGTTGGTTTGCTCGGATTTTGACCGGGACGGAACACCCGACGTATTTGTTCTCGGGAGCAAAGGCTACGGCACCATGCTTCGGACATCGGATGCTTCGGTTCTTTTCGAACCGAAGCATTACAAGCGCGGCGGCTTCGTTTCCGGGACCGGCGAAACGTCGCCGCCCGTTGTTTCGGACTTGAATGCGGACGGTTATCCGGATATTATTTTCCTCGGCGATAATCTCGTGTATGCCGTTGACCGTTCCGGAGTTTCTCTTTCCGGATTCCCGGCAGAGATCACCCGCGGGCTTCCCGAATACGGATTCCTGTCGGAACCTCTCGCTCTTGATATTTCGGGAGACGGCAAACCGGAAATTCTCGTAGGTACTAACGGCGGGCTTCTGATGGCGTTCACCAATCAGGGCAAACAAATTCGGCAAGGATTTCCTTTGTCTGCCGGTTCTTTTGAATACGGCGATACGCTTTACCCCATGAGTCTTTTTGCCGTGAATGCGATTGATAGTTTGTCCGGAACCGAAGTGTATGCGTTTCACCGGAATTCGGTTTCCGGATTCCGCTTGAACGGTGCGGCGAGCGGCAGTACTGTTTCTCAAACCGCGTGGGCGGAACCGGGCGGTAGCGCGCTCCGGAAAAACTGGTTCGACGCTTCGCTCCTGGGCGAGCCTTTAGCCCCGAAGGTTTCGGAAACCATCGGCGAATTCTTCCTTTTCCCAAACCCCATTCGCGGCGGAAAGGCAAACGTGCGTTTCTCTCTCGGAGACGCGGTAAAAAGCGCGGTAATTGAATTTTTTGACATTACCGGACTTTGTGTTTATACTCAATCCCTCGGGGAATTAAAACAAGGGAGCCACCAGGTTGACGGAATGGATATTTCCACGCTGGGGAGCGACATTTATTCGGTTCGGCTGAAAGTTCGTTTTGCATCCGGCAAACAAAAGCATAAATTTTACCGGGTAGGCGTTATTCGCTAAGGAGTCAACAATGAAATCACAGGATATCGGTTTTTTCGGGTTCGGCGTTGTTCTTGTTTCTCTCGCTCTTTTTTTCGGCGGCTGTTCCGATCCTTCGGTGGGCGGCGATGACCCCATCATACCGGGCGGCGATCTTTCCTCTTCTTCCGCCGGAAACTCCTCTTCCGGTGGCGGAAATTCGAGCGCCGGGACAGACTTGGATATAAATTGGGTTCAAATTCCCTCAGGCTCGTTTATCCGCGGCGCTACGACGGTGAACCTTTCCGCTTACCGGATTTCCAAAACCGAAGTGACCCAAAAAGATTATGCGTTTATCATGGGGCAAAACCCCTCCGGTATTGTCGGCGCGGATTTTCCGGTTTCCAATGTAACTTGGTTCGATGCGGTTCGTTTTTGTAACGCTCTTTCCAAAGAGATGGGGCTTGATACCGCTTACGTTTATTCGAATACCGGCCCCGGCGGCGTTCTCGTGAATCTCGCCATAGATTATTCCGCGCACGCAGTGCGCCTCCCTACCGAAGCCGAATGGGAATTTGCGATCCGCGCCGGAACTTCGGAAACTTATTATTGGGGCGCTGCTACTGCCGATCGTTACGCGCATTACGCAAGTACTGCCGGAATTATTGCGGTAGCGACACTGCTCCCTAATAACTTCGGGCTTTACGACATGGCGGGAAATGTGGAAGAATGGTGTTCGGACTGGTATTCCGCTTACCTTTCGGGCGCCTCCATACAAGACCCTTCCGGTCCGGCACTCGGCAGCGAACGTGTATTGCGCGGCGGTTCTTGGGAATCTTCTATTTCCGATCTCCGCTCCGATGCGCGCGCAAAAGATATTCCCGCCATATCGAACGATGCCCGCGGTTTCCGGGTAGTGCTTATTAGCGGAATTCAGCCCGCCGATGAATAAACCGTCTTCTCGAAACCGGACTGTTGTTTTAAGTGATTCGGAACGAAGCATTTTTGAAAACAAATTAAGAGAACGCTTTGCGGATCCGCAGGAAAACGCCGTAATTTGGGGCGACGCGCTCGAAGTTTTAAAACAGCTTCCGGATCATAGCGTGGATTTGGTGGTGACAGACCCGCCTTACAACATGACCAAACTTTACAACGGCCGCAAATTTGCAAAAACAAACGCCGTCGAATATGAAACGTGGCTGCGCTCCTGGGTGGAACTCTTGCCGAGAGTGCTGAAAGAAACTGCCTCCGTTTATGTTTGCACGGAATGGCAAAGTTCCGGTTCCGTAGAGCGCGTGCTGCGGGAATTTTTTATAGTGCGGAACCGTATTACCTGGGAACGGGAAAAAGGCCGCGGTGCGAAAGAGAATTGGAAAAATGCTTCCGAAGATATTTGGTTCTGCACCGTTTCGGATCAATTCACATTCAACCTGGATGCCGTTCGCCTTAAGCGCAAAGTGATCGCTCCTTACCGCGATAAAACCGGAACTCCCAAAGACTGGAACGAAACCGAAGGTGAAAAATTCAGAGAAACATCGCCGTCGAATTTATGGACGGATATAACGGTTCCCTTTTGGTCGATGTCCGAAAACACAAATCAC
The DNA here is from genome assembly GCA_031271785.1 of Fibrobacter sp. Classification (GTDB taxonomy): domain Bacteria; phylum Fibrobacterota; class Fibrobacteria; order Fibrobacterales; family Fibrobacteraceae; genus JAISUZ01. The sequence continues at coordinate 11,711 of JAISUZ010000095.1, forward strand.
CCCACGCAAAAACCGGAAAAGCTGATAGCGAAACTGATTCTCGCGAGTTCCAACGAACACGATCTGGTTTTGGATCCGTTTGCCGGCTCGGGAACAACGCCTGTTACCGCATTCAAACTCGGGCGGCGCTTTTGGGGAATCGAACGTGAAAAAGAATACGCCATGCTTGCGCTGAAACGCTTGAACTCGGCCGAGTCCGATAAATCCATTCAAGGATTTCAAGACGGTGTTTTTTGGGAACGCAACAGCGGAAAATAGATTATATTAGGTTGAGCTTTTTTTCAAGGAGTTTCTCATGGGTCTTTTGGATAAAATAAAAGGCGAATTTATAGACATTGTTGAGTGGGCGGAAGATGACAGTCATACGCTCGTATGGCGTTTCCCGCGTTATCAAAACGAAATCAAGAACGGGGCGAAACTTACGGTTCGGGAAGGTCAAACAGCGGTGTTTGTGAACGAAGGTAAAGTGGCCGACGTATTTAAGCCCGGAATGTACACCTTAACGACCCAGAACCTTCCTGTGCTTTCCACGCTTCGCGGCTGGAAGTATGGTTTTGACAGTCCATTTAAAGCGGAAGTTTACTTTGTCAGCAGCCGGCGGTTTGTCGATCAAAAGTGGGGTACTCGAACGCCGGTCATGATTCAAAGCAAAGACCTCGGCTCCGTTCGCGTCCGTGCTTACGGCTCTTACGTTTTACAACTCGCCGACGCCCGAAAACTGATTCAGGAACTTGTCGGAGCGAACCCTTATTTTACGATTGACTCTTTGAGCGATCAAATCAGAAACATGATCGTTTCAAAGTTTGCCGATACGATTTCTTCAAGCAATATTCCGATAACGGAAATCGCCTCTCATTACGATGAACTCGCCTATTCCATGCAAAGCGCTCTCGCACCGGAAATTTTGAAATACGGCTTTAACTGCGCGCAGCTCTTGGTAGAAAACATTTCGCTTCCGGAAGAAGCGGCAGCGGCGATCGACCGCAAATCGGGAATGAAACTCGTGGGCGAAAACGATTACGCGCGTTACCAGTTTGCCACTTCGGCCGAAATTGCGGCAGGGAATCCGGGCGGCGGCGCGGCAAGCGGTATGGGTTTCGGTATGGGAATCGGCATGGCGGGAATGGTACCTTCGGCTCAGCAGCCGGCAAATCCTCCCAAAGTCCCGGCGGCAAAAACCGCGGTATGGTGGGTGGCGCGCGGCCAAGAAAAAGAAGGCCCTTATTCGTTTGACCAAATCACGGAACTCTTTCATTCCGGCAAACTCACGGAATCTTCGCTTGTCTGGAAACCGGGCATGGCAAATTGGGATGCGTTCAAAAATGTACCCGAAACGAAATCGATGGTTCCGCCGGAAGTTCCTCACTCTTAAGGGCGTTTCATGCGTTGCGAGCATTGCGGAGCGAATTTAAAGCACGCTATTCCTGTGTGCGAGTATTGCGGCACTCATAACGATATTGATTTATCGGGCAGGCATTATTACACTACTCACGCTTCGGGACAAGCGAGAACTTGTCCCGAGTGCAAAGAGCCGATGAGCGTCATTGATGTCGGAGTCGCCGGCAAACCGTTTTTTTTGGATCGCTGCGACCGGTGCCTCGGACTTTTTTTTGATGCCGGAGAGCTCGATACGCTGCTGAGTGAAAGCATACAAGGCATTAACACCCTCAATCACGTTCGTTTGGGCGAATTGAAAAAATCGCCTCCCGCGGAAAGAGAGAAAATCACTTACCGCCCTTGCCCTGTCTGCGGAAAATTGATGAACCGGCAAAATTACGGCGGTACATCGGGCGTGATTGCCGATAGCTGCCGCGACCACGGCGTGTATTTGGACGCCGGAGAACTGTACCGTCTTTTCCATTGGCGGCGCGCCGGCGGGCATTTGCAGGAATTACCCAAAGAAGAAGAACGTAAAAAAAAGAAGAAAAAAGAACCAATGCCGTTTCTCATGACCGAAGAACCTTCTTACGAAAACCGGAAAACGATTTCTCTGGGCAGCTTGCTGATTGATTTTGTGATGTATCTGCTGAAACGCTGAAAAATTAAATATCGTTTCCGGTTTTAGCGAGAAACCCGAGAAGAATAAACGCGCCGGCCACGGCAAAAATAAGCTGCGCGTCCGGCAGCGTGAATAAAAATCGCTTCAGGTACCGCACCGCCTGCGAAGAAACGAAAGCGTAACCGAAACTGCAAACGATAATAAACAGGGCGAGCCTTCCGGCGAGCGGAAACCCTTTCGTCCATTTTTTGAGACGGCGATTGATAACCCCTCCGTAAATCACGAGCAGCGTAGAAATAATCCCTACGGAAATAGAAGCCAAATGTTCTCTTAAAAATTGTGCGAAATCGTGAAGGTAAGAAGCCATACCTCAAAGATAATCATTAAAAGGATTCGTTGTTTGGGCGTGCCCCGGCGCATCCACCGTCACCCTGATCCTGACCAAGCGGCGGTGCAGACTTGGAAAGTTTTACATGAAAGCGCGACTTAATTGATGCGCAAAACAAGTTCAGCATCCACTTGGTCAGGGTACGCCGCTACAATGCGCCGGGTCGGCGTGTCTCCGGGCTACCCTCCGGTCGGTGCTGCGCACTGCGCGCTTCGCGCGCACCCTCCGCCTGCCTCACGCAATGTTTGCACGGTTCCAACGCTTCGGGACAAATGGGAGCGGCTTCCGGCCTAAAAATTTATCCCTATAAAACGCAAGCGTATTGACGTTGTTTACCGCATCAATTAAGTACGTTCCGACATGGTAAAACTTTCTAATAGTGCGGTGATGCTTATTTTACGGCATGTACAAACGCCTTAAAAATGTAAAATGCTTTTGAATTACTGAGAAATTCCAAACAGGGATTTGGGAATAGAAACGCTACCCCGCGATGCGGATAAAGTATCGCCGCACACTTTGAAAATCTTACCGATTCGCTAAAACTTAATCAATATGCAAAATGTTAAAATTCCGTGATCGTCATCACACGGCATTCAATTTTTTTTGCTGCCGCAATTCATATTTTTTATATTTGCCTTGCTTTTTCTTTAACCAAACACAAATAAACGAATTACTTTCGCTCAAAAGAGGATTCATAATGAATATTTTTTCAATAAAAGCAATTCCGGTTTTTCGGTTCGCTGCATTAAGGACTGATAATTAATTACAAAAGAGGAAAATATTATGAAGAAATTAACCCTGTTATTCATTTTACTTGTAGTCGGCTTTTCACTAGTCGGGTGTGATGACATGCTTGGTAAAATTTTGCCGGATGTGATTACCGACAGCGTTAACAATGACCGAACCGGTTGGACCATACAAGGTTCCGGGAGCGGTAGTAGCCGAACTCAATATTTTACTTTAACCGAAGCAGAATTAAACAAAGTGTCCGCTTCCGTTCAATATGTCGGAGGTTCTTCAGAATTGATTATAATGCAAGGTGAACTATCCAGAACGACAAAACTTCACGGTTCCGGGATCACTCAAAGCAAAATGAAAATCGATATGACAGGTTTCTTGCCGGATATTCAATTGTCGATGCGTGTGGACGTTTCAAATATCAGCAGCGGCCAAACGACCATTTCTTGGGAATAGAGTACCTCTAAAGTATTCTTCTCATTGATTCCTCTTTGGACCGGGGCGACGGGGATATTCGATTTATGCATCCACATGGACCGTGCTCGCCTGTAATAGCCACGCAGTGGCGTGGTGATCTTGTCATCCCGGATTTGATCCGGAATCTCAGTAGTGAAACCACGCTTAGGGGCGCAAAGTGGTCCCAGAATACACTTGATTTTTCATGTCCCCTGTCCTTTGTTCTACTTCCTTGAAGAACGTCCTTGATGTTTTGGCTCGGGCAGGGATAGTGACCCGAAGGGCGGAGCCGCGGTACGCGGCTCCGTTGCACTTGGCGATTTTCGCCTTAGTGCAATATAGCCCGGCCGGCGAGCTAAAGCGAGCCGGGCACGCCGATGGGGGGATCTCCCCGTAACGAAAATCGCTGCGTACTTGATCTTAAACTACCCTTTTCCCTTTTTTTTGTGTATTTTTAAGAGGAACTTTTGAAAAGGATCATTTTATGAAAAACCTGTTTAATTATAAATGGATTTTCGGAGTCGCCCTCCTCGCTCTCCTCGTAGGGTGTGATGGCAAGAAGGGAACCGAGCCGAGCGGCAGTTCGTCTTCTTCGCAGGAGATTGTGGTGATTCCGGACCCGGATCCGACTGCGGCGGTGTTGGTTGAAAATCTTTCAATCTCTCCTGTTTCGTTTGATACACTTGCTCTCACAGGTTCGGTGAGTGTTGATTTTGATTCGGAATATGCTACCGATACCCTTTATTTGGATTCCGTCAAATTCATAGTTACAACGGCAGATGGTTTTGCGGTTCCGGGAGCAGAGGTCATATTCTCTCCGTTTGATTTCACCGGGAAAACCTCTGTGGATCTCTCCTCGAATTTAAAAGCACGATTGGATCTTCAGGCCTTTGAAGTTTGCGGCGATTTCAAAGTAATTGTTCTCGGCTATGCCGGCGGCAAAATGAACGAAGGTTCCGTTACATTTACCAAAGCGAAGGATACTTATTGTCCGGAACTGAGCAGTTCGAGTGCAGAAGAACCGCAAGTGATGTTTAAGAAGTTTGATGTGCTGCTTTCAACGGCAACGAACGCGGAAGTGGCGATTGATTTGGATTCAAAGCAAACTTATAATGTCGGCAATGCGGCATCGAATGCCGGAACCATTGATTTAACTCTTCGTCGTCAAGACAGTGATGCTTGGTTTACACTCGGCAGCGGCGCGCAAATTACTTATGAAACTTCCGGTTATGATGGAATTAATTATCCGGCTGATGTCACGCCGTTTAATTCTTCATTCTCTTTTAAAGAAAGTGATTTTAGTACTGTCATGGAAGAAGGTATGGATAAAGGTAGTATGTATATCGTGAAAACATCTCAATTTGATGATGCTACCAAAGCCGGAATCTTTGCCGTTTTAGTCACAAAAGTCACTATGATCGGAACTAATTCTATTTCCGTTGAACTTTTAATTTGGGGAAAAGAATAATTTCCCGCGCTTCTCGAAAACACTCCGCACGGTCTGCGGAGTGTTTTTTATTACATTATTTTTGCGCATCAATCAAGTTCGAGCGGTTGTGTAAGACTTTTCAAGTGTGCGCCGTAACTTAGTTGCTATATTTCATGGGTGCAAAACAATTTTTAGAGTTTCCCTATAGGAGTTTTTATGCTGAATAAATTTTCTGCTTTCCCTGGAGTTCCGGGTCCTGTCGTAACGATTGTTATGGATGGTGTCGGTTATAATCCGAGTGATGTTGGAAACGCGATTGCGGCGGCCCGCAAACCTACCTTGGATCGTCTGCTTAAAAATTACAGCCACTTGTTTTTGAAAGCGCACGGTACCGCTGTCGGAATGCCTTCCGATGAAGATATGGGCAATTCCGAAGTCGGACACAACGCTATTGGCGCCGGACAGGTTTATAGTCAGGGGGCCGCTCTTGTTGAAAACGCGATTACCTCCGGTGAAATTTACGGTCGCGATGCATGGAAAGAAATTATCGCCGGCGCAAAAAACAGCACGCTTCATTTTATCGGGCTTTTCAGCGACGGCAATGTACACAGCAACATCAATCACCTGAAAGCCATGGTGGCGCAAGCTAAGAAAGAAGGCTTGAAAAAAGTCCGCGTGCATATTCTTCTCGATGGGCGCGATGTTCCGGAAACCTCCGCGCTGGATTATGTGGAACCGTTTGAAAAATTCCTTTCGGAATTGCGTTCCGGTGATTTTGATGTTTGTATCGCTTCCGGCGGCGGTCGCATGCAAATTACCATGGACAGGTATAATGCGAACTGGAAAATGGTGGAAGCCGGCTGGAAAACTCATGTACTCGGCGAAGGCCGCCAGTTTGCGAGCGCCGTTGAAGCCATCAATACGCTTCGCGACGAAACCAAAGCGATTGACCAGGATTTGCCGCCGTTTGTGATCGCGAAAGACGGCGCTCCCGTAGGCACGATTCAAGACGGCGATTCCGTGGTGTTCTTTAACTTCCGCGGCGACCGTGCGCTTGAAATTACCCGCGCTTTTGAAGAAGAAAACTTTTCCGAATTTGACCGTGTTCGTTATCCGAAAGTCACTTATGCCGGCATGCTTCAATACGACGGCGATTTAAAACTTCCGAAACGCTTTTTGGTTCCGCCTCCGGCGATTACCAACACGAGCAGCGAGTGGTTCAGCAGTTCGGGGATTACCCAATTTGCCTGTTCCGAAACTCAAAAATTCGGGCATGTGACTTATTTCTGGAACGGAAACCGCAGTCATAAATTCCCGGGCGAAACCTATCAGGAAGTTCCGTCCGATGTAGTTCCTTTTGAACAACGCCCGTGGATGAAATCCGCCGAAATTACCGATGCGATGATTGAAGCTCTTAAAACCGGAAAGTATAAAGCGCTCCGCTGCAATTACCCGAACGGAGACATGGTGGGGCATACCGGCAGTTTCCGTGCCGCTACGATGGCTGTGGAAGCGCTGGATCTCGGGCTTGCCCGTTTGCTTCCGGTGATTGACGCTCTCGGCGGCGTGGCGATTATTACCGCCGACCACGGCAACGCCGATGAAATGTTTGAACTGGATAAGAAAACACACCAGCCGAAACTCAATAAAGACGGCTCGGTGAAAGCGAAAACCGCTCACACTTTGAACCCGGTTCCCTGCATTCTCTACGACAACGTTTCCGGCGGAAAACTCTCGCTCCGAGAGGGAGACTTCGGACTCTCGAACATTGCCGCCACTACGGCAAACCTGCTCGGTTTTGAGGGTCATGAATCTTGGGACGAATCCATGTTGATTGTCAAGTAAAACAAAAAATGAGGAACCCCGCCTTGGCGGGGTTTTTCTTTATGTACTCGCGCCTCACTCTTTTAACGAACCCCGATCGGTGTAATTTGCACTGCCCGGTTTGCTTTTTGCACCAAACCGGCAGAGCTTTCGGTATGGGTGAAATGCCGTGGAGCGTTGCGGAACAGGCTGTGCGCGGCTTTGCTTTACAAGGCGGGCAGGAAGTCATTCCGAGTACTATGGGAGAGCCGTTACTTTATACGTATTTTGAAAACCTCGTAAACCTGATTCGAGAGTTAAACCTTAAAATGAATCTCACCACGAACGGTACTTTCCCGGCAACCGGTGCGCGCCGGACCTTGGAAGATTGGGCGCGTTTGCTGCTCCCGGTTTGCCGCGATATTAAAGTCAGTTTGATGGGTTATTCCGCTTCGGTTAATGAAACATTGATGAAAGGCTCGGACCAGCAGCGATTGCTGGATTCTATTGCGCGCCTCACGGCGCTCCGCGACGAACGGCGCGCCCGCGGAGAAAATGTTTCTGCCGTCAGTCTTCAGGTGATGCTCTGCCGGAAAAATTTACATGAGGTTCCGGCGATTCTTTCTTTTGCGCAAAAAATAAAGGCGGACAGGGTGAAGTGGAACCGCGTGTTCTTTTTAAAAGAGGCCGGCGCCGGATTTTGCAAAGAATATGCTCTTCCCGAAGATGTGAGTGAAATGCAGGAACGGATTCAAAGCGCGCCCGGGATTTTAATGGAAGGGAATTTTCTGCCTTCGGGAAAGCCCGGGGAGCGGGAATGTCCGTTTTTGGGGAAAGAGTTATGGGTTCTTCCGGACGGTTCCACCGAACCTTGTCCGAATCCGGAGCGGCGGTTCGGAAAAATTGCTTCAAATCGGCAATTTTGTACAAAATGTCTGTTGAAATGAAAATTAAATCTTACTATCATTATTTCAGGCTTAAACAAACAGCCTAGGTTAATATGAAAAGTATCTATGTTGGAAATCTCCCCTTCGCATTCAAAGATGGTGATCTTGCCGGTCTTTTTTCAGACTACACGGTAAGCAGTGCGAAGATTGTTATGGACCGCGACACGGGTCGCAGCAAAGGCTTCGGCTTTGTTGAAATGGAGGATGACGCAGAAGCTCTCGCTGCTGTAGAAGCTCTCAATGGAACAGAAGTCAACGGTCGCGCACTTCGCGTGAACGAAGCTCAACCCCGTGAACCACGTCGTCCGCCCTTCCGTGGCGGAGATCGGGGGAACCGCCGGTTTTAGTCTTTGACAAGTTATATAGTAGAATGAGCTGCACGAATGTGCAGTTCATTTGTTTTTAAAGTAAAATGTGAGTTATTCTTAGTATTTTCCCCCTCCAAAATTTTGCTTCGGATAGGTATATTTGGTTCCAAATTTCACATTACAGGATTCAACAATGTCTAAAGCTCAACTTATTAAGATTCTGATTGCAGTCGGACTCGCTGTAGTCGCACTGTTTGTGCCGTTTGCGGCGCTTGGAGTCAATGTCAACCCCATTGAACAACGGGTCATAGCCCTTTTTGTTCTCGCCGCCTTCCTCTGGATTTTGGAACCGATTCCGATTTGGTCCACCTCTATTCTCATTATTGTTTTAATGCTTTTTACCATGTCGGATAAGGCCCCGGCACCGATGCTGGTAGATGCTTCCGGTGAGAAATTTACGAACTTGCTTTCTTATAAAGCGGTGATGGCGACTTTTGCCGACCCGACCATTATGCTTTTCCTCGGCGGGTTCTTCCTTGCGGCGGCCTCTACCAAGTATAAGCTGGACTTGAACCTTGCTCGCGTGCTTTTAAAACCGTTCGGAAGAAATCCGAAGTATGTGCTTCTCGGTTTGATGATGATCACCGCCATGTTCTCCATGTTCATGAGTAACACGGCTACGGCGGCGATGATGCTTGCGATTCTTGCGCCGGTGCTCGCTCTCTTTGATGCAAACGATAAAGGCCGTATGGCGTTTGTACTTGCTATTCCAATCGGTGCGAATATCGGCGGTATGGGTACTCCGATCGGCACTCCTCCGAACGCGATTGCCATGAAAGCCATGGACGGTGCGGTTTCTTTCGGAAAATGGATGTTTTTTGCGACTCCTTACATGATTGTGATTTTGATTGCGGCCTGGATTTTCCTTGTAAAAGTATTTCCGTCCACTAAAAAGAGCATGGAACTCACTTTCAATGAAAAGTTCATGAAAACGCCGAAAGCGATTATTGCTTATGTTACTTTTGCTTTGACTATTTTACTTTGGGTTACGAGTGATTTGACCGGATTGGATTCCAATGTGGTGGCGATGGTTCCGATTGCGGTATTCTCCGTGACTCGTGTGATTTCCGCTAAAGATATGAATGGAATGAGCTGGGATGTTTTGTGGCTTGTTGCCGGCGGGTTTGCGCTTGGTCTCGGTCTTGAAAAAACAGGGCTTGCCAAACATTTGCTCGAAGCGATTCCGTTCGGTTCCTGGAATGTGTATGTGGTGTTCCTCGGCGTTGGTCTTATCGGGCTCTTTATGTCCACCTTTATGAGCAATACGGCTGCTTGCGCTCTCCTCACTCCGATTGTGGCGGCTCTCGCGGTAAGCATGGGTCCTGCTCTCGGGCCTCTGGGCGGCGCTCCGGGCATTATCATTACCGTGGCTCTCTGCTGTTCTCTCGCCATGAGTCTCCCGATTTCTACACCGCCGAATGCGCTTGCCTACGGAACAGGTTTTGTGGAAACCAAGCAGATGGCGAAAGTCGGTGTGTTTATCGGAATCTTTGGTATTGCCGTAGTGTTTGGTATGATGATGCTTCTCGGAACTCTCAAATACTTCAATTAATTAAGAATTACTTTTTGGAAAAGCCCGGGCAATTCGCCCGGGCTTTTTGTTTGATAAGAGTTTTGGGGTTACCTTTTGTAAATTATAGTTTAGCGATTTCTTCTTCGGAAAGTCCTGAGGATTCGACGATAATAGATAACTCAATACCTTTAGACAAAAGCATTTTCGCCATTTCGCGGGCTTTTTTGAGTTCCCCTTGAATCTCACCCTCTGCTCGACCTTGAATCAAACCGGCAATCTCTCCGTCTTCAAAACCCTCCTCTTTGGCAACGGCAAGAGC
>JAISUZ010000017.1 GCA_031271785.1 Fibrobacter sp.
ACATTTCTATTTATGCATCAATATTGATCGTGTTTGCATGTAAGACTTTTTAAGTGTGCATCGCAACTTTGTCCCAATTCCCTAAATTTCATACTCGAGGAACTTGAGTTACATTTTCACATAAGCGCGGTTCTCAATACTTTTTTCAAAACCTTTAGGCTGGAAGCCGCTCCGGTTTTGAAAAAAGTGTTGGAATCGCGCGAAAACACGTGAGGCACGCGGAGGGTGTGCGCGAAGCGCACAGTGCGCAGCACCGACCGGAGGGTAGCCCGGAGATACGCCGACCCGCGCACAGCGCGGGGCACGCCAAGCAAAAAACGCGTTTTAAAACGAGTACGAGAAATACAGTCCGCCCGGAGACGCGGTGAGGTTTGTGTTTTGATCTTTGGATTCATGGAGTTTCAAAACACCGTAACTGATGAGCGAGCCCATCAAGCCGCCGACAATCACATCCGTCGGGTAATGCTTTCCCGCAGCGACCCGCAGCGAAGATACGAGAACGGCAAGCGAGAGTCCGCCCGCCCACACAGCCGGCGTATAACGCGATCCGGGATAAAGGTTTTGAAAATAAACTCCGAGGAATACCGCTGTCGCAAACGCCGCGGAGGCGTGCCCGGAATAAAACGAGCCGTGAGCTTCTCCTTCTTGCCGCGCGCTCCCGCCGTCATTCCCGAGAAGAAAAGGACGTTTCCATATTTTGAGGCTCCGCACCGCGAGATTCACACCGCTTTGAATCGCCATCACCTGCGCATACATCAGGGCAAGGGTCGCAAAGTCGCGGCCGTTCGCTTCGCCGCGCGCCCACGCACCTCCGCCGAGCACAAGCGGAACTGCGGCAAGCCCGGCAAGAACATTAGAGGCGGTCGCGGCCGCCGGGTTCCACACGCCCGCGAAAGGCCGGTCCCAAGGGAGTAAATCCTCTTTCGGCTTCTCTTCGGCATCGGGTTCCATATTTTGGAGTAAATAATTTCCCCAGACCGCAAGCCCCACGGAAACAGTTGTCAAAGGAATATCCAAGGGAAGACTCGCGCGGTACGGCGGGGCGGCGGAAAGCGGTGAAAGCCATCCGAGAAAAAGAAAACAAAGGATTCCGGTTATGTGAGCGCGACAAGTCATGACTGATAAACTAAATTAGAAATTAGAATAGTATCAGGGGCAAACTTACCCCTTCCGGAGATTTTGTGTTTCAAACTACGCACCCGCAAGAGCCGATCGTTCCGAGTAAAGACTTATTTAACGCCGTTTCCGATGAAATGCGCCTGAAAATTCTGATGATCCTCGACCGCTCCGAGTTTACGGTAAACGAACTGAAAGACGCCCTCGATATTCATCAATCGAACGCAAGCCGCCACCTTGCAAAACTTTCCGCCTGTGCGCTCCTCAAAGACCGCCGCGAAGGGACCAAAGCATTCTACGGACTGAGCGATGACCTTTATATGAGTCCGCGGCTCCTCGAAATGCTGCGCGAAGCCTGGAAACAACTCCCGGATTATGAGATTATTCAAAGTAAAATCGAAGAAACGCTGAGCGAACGCCGCAATAACTATTCGGCCAAATTCCATAAACTCGATGAAGTCGGCGGGAGCCTGAAAGCGCAAATCGGGTTATTTTCCAAATTGATGTTTCCGTTCGAGCACGCAATCGACGTGGGTTGCGGCGAAGGCGCCGATTTGAGTTTTATGATGGCCCACCGCTGTAAAACAGTGACCGCAGTGGACATTCAGCCTTCCACTATCCAGGGCGTGGAACAGCTCGCGCGCGAAAAAAATGTTTCCAATATCCGCGCGCTCGTGGCCGACATGGCAAAAATTCCCTTACCGAATGCTTGCGCCGATCTTGTCTTAATGAGTCAGGCGCTTCACCATGCCGCCTCGCCGCTCGAAACGCTGAAAGAAGCGATCCGCCTGCTGAAACCCGGCGGTATTCTCGCCCTTTTAGACCTCGCGCTCCATAACGAAGAAGAACTCCGGGAAACTCACGGGCATATTTGGCTCGGTTTCGACGGAAAACGGATCGCGTTCCTCCTCAAAGACCTCCCCTGCCGCATTATAGATACGGAAATTATTCCAAGCGAAAGAAGCGAACTGAAAAAACTTCCCGCCATTTGCTTTATCGTACGGAAAGAATAGTGGCGGAAAATCTTTTTACCCTTGTTTTTTTTCAAAAAATCAAATAAATTAAACTGTATATTCATCACAGGAGTCTTCCATGAGCAAAGTTATTAAGTATCTCGTTTTAGCGGCAGTCTTCGTGATTTCCGCGTTCTCTATTTATCATATTGTCAATAGCCGTAAACTCGAAGAAAACAACCTCGACGACTAGGTCGTATTTTTCTTTCGATTTCAAAGAAGCTTTCATTAACGCATGGGCTTCTTTTTTTAATTTGTAAAAAAATTGAATTTCCGGAATAATCATGTTTAAAAAATATCGCTTTAACTTAATCGCTTCCGTCCTTTTTCTTGTTCTTCTGTTCATTGTATTTCATGAATTCGCTTTCGATTCTTCCAAACTGATGCTGAACAGCGATCAGCTCAACGGTATCGGAACGCGCGAATTGCGCGCTGAAAATTTGATTCTCACCGAATGGGACGATGCGCGGCTCGGCGGGGTCCCAACCATAGACGCTCTTTATGCCGACGCTTACCACCCGCTCGTTTTGGTGCAGTTCATTACCGATCCGGCACGGGCGGTCGGCTTTAAGTTTATCCTTACCATTTGGGTCGCTTTTATCTCGGCGATGTTACTTGCCTTTTCTCTTACCGGGAACCGGGCCGGTTCGGCGTTACTCGGGTTCCTTTATGCGTTTTCGCCTCAATATTTTTCAATGATTTACGGCGGACACGACGGAAAAATGATGGTTTTCGCCGCAGCACCCCTCGCGATTCTCGCGATTTCCAAAGTGATCCGGGAAGGGAGCATCAAATATTTCATTGTTCTCGTATGTTCCATTGTTTGGATGATTCTCGGCTCGCATTTGCAGCTCACCTACTTTTTCCTGTGGGGCGCCGGGTTTTATGCTTTATACGAAACGCTCGCTCTCAGAAAATCCGTTCCCGAACAAGCGAAAAAACTGGGGCTCGCGGCATTCGCTCTCGCGCTCGCCCTTGCCATTTCGGCGTTCCAGCTCATTCCTCCCTATCTCTATACCACGCAGCAATCCGTGCGCGGGAGTGATGAAAAAACCACCATCGGGCATGCCGTCAGTTGGTCGCTTCACCAGGAAGAACTCGCTTCCATGCTGATTCCGGGGTTTGTCGGTGTGGACGTTTATACGCAATCTCCCGAAACCGGAGAACTCAAAGCGCCCGCGCTCTTAAAACTTTCTTACGGCGATTACCGCAATTACGGAAGCGCGTACTGGGGACACAACTCGTTTAAGCTGAACCACGAAAGTTCCGGTATTCTTCTTACGTTCCTCGCGTTCCTTTGCTTTTTCATTCCGGGAAAACGCCGTTGGGCTACGTTCTGGACGCTCGGCGCCGCCATCGCCCTTTCTTACGGCATGGGCGCGAACTCACCGTTCTTCGGAATTTGGTACGAACTGCTCCCCGGCGTGAAAAATTTCAGAGCCCCAAGCATGGTTACTTTTTGGATGCCCCTTATCGCACTCATGATGGCCGCTCCGGTTTTAAAAGCCGCGCTTCAACCGGATTCCAAAAAATATCTGACGGACGGTTTGGTTTCTTTCGGAATTCTCGCCGGGATTCTCCTGATCGCCCGCTTTTACTGGGACGCTTTCCTCGGACCGGTTGGGTTTATCGTTTCTCTCGCCTACGGACTTTTCTTTATCGGGGTTATGAACCTCCATGACCGCGGCGAAACATTGAATTTTTCCCGTTTGATGAACGCATTCAAGAAAGGACTTTCGGGCACGCCGCGCAGCGAACAGATTTTCATGTTTATTCCGTTTGTGATTATCGGGCTTTTCTTCTGGATGAACCAAACCGTAGTGGATAACCCGGAAATTGCTCAGTATTTTAAACCGCTGAACTACGCCATCATGAAACTCACGGCGGTGCAAGTCATTCCCGGTTTTATCATTTTACTGCTTACGATTACTCTCGCGCGTTTTTGGCTTACGCTGAAAACCGACTTTTGGAAAATCGCCCTCGGGCTTGCCTTTATTGCTTCGGTGGACTTATTCACGGTGAACGCTCCTTTTGTTCAGAATGTGGAAGCCGGAGGTTATAAAGAACCGAACCACCCGGTGATCCGCAGTATCAAAGCGCAAAATCCGGAAAACACGCCGCGCGTTTTAAGTCTTTCCCGAACCAATTCCCTCACCGGCAACATTTTCCCGGCTTATCAGCTCCGAAATGCCGATGGTTTCCACGATAACGAACTCGCCACTTCCCGCGCGTTTCGCGGCGGACAAAGTAATGCAAATTATTTGGAAGGAGTTCCGGTAAACCAAATTCCGCAGCGATTCAACGGCCCCGAATGGAACGCAGCGAGCGCAGTTCTCACCGCCATGCCGGTCGTAAAAATTTATCACAAAACCGCAGTGATGAACCCCGAACAGATTTTAGAGGCCCTTGGGCGCGCGGATTCCGCCTGGAAAACCACCGCTTTTATCGAAAGCCCGCTTTCATTCCCATTAGATTCTACCGCAACGGATTCCGTTATTTCCATCGAAGGAATGGATACGCACACTCAAACGATCAAAGTCAAAAGTTCCGCCGCAGCCCTGCTGGTCGTTGCCCGCAGCGATCATCCGTATTGGCGCGCCAAAATCAACGGAGAAAAGAAACCGGTACTCCGCGCTTTCGGCACCTACCGCGCCATCGAAATTCCAGCGGGGGAAAGCGAAATCACCTTTGAATACGGTTCTCCTTTCCTTGACCTGATGAATATCGGAAGCATTATTTTCGACACGCGGACAAATACCGGCGCTAGCACCGTGTATCTCCCCAATGCAGGCGCTATCGGCGAAGCAAAACTGTACGGAAACTTTGAAATCATGGAAGATTCTGCAGCAATTCTCGCCCTCAAAAACGGTTTTGATTATACCGAAAAAATTATTCTCGACCGGAAACCGGCGATAGCCGAAAATCAGGGGATTCCAAACGGCAGTATCAAACTCGTGAGCCACCCGAAAATGGACAGTTACCTGTTTGAAGCCGTGAGCGATAAACCCGCATTTGTTTTATTCTCCGGTAACTATCACCCTTATTGGAAAGCAAGCGTGAACGGAAAAGAAACCCCGGTTTATAAAGCGTTCGGCACTCTCCGCGCCATTGAAATTCCCGCCGGAAAATCGACTGCCGAACTGATGTACCGCTCCGACGCTTTTCACCGGAGTTTGAGAATCAGTTTGATCGCGGCTCTTATTTTTGTCGGCTTTTCCGTTATTTGGTGGATTCGCCGAAAAGGCAAGTAATTCTATGGCTATTTTGAATCGTTCCTTTTTATTTCTCATTTTGATTTTGGCGGCGGGCTTCCTGCAAGTATCCGCCAAAACGCCCGTTCTTTCCGCAGAACGTTCTTACAATTTAAAGACTATAGAGACGGCGCCCCTTCTGTTTGAATATCACCGCCTCACCACCACTCCAGCAAAACAGCTTTTTTACTTTCCGCGGCGCGATTCCACTTGGCGGAAAGATTACCGGAAAACCGAAAAAAACGCCCTCTTTTTTTATGACGGCGGGAACCAATCCCTTGCTGCAAGCCTGATCGGCGGCGCCGATTACCGCGGGAGCGAAGCGCTTCAAGACACCATGTTCCCTGCTCTGGACGGCGGAATTTACCTTCGCGGGTTCCGCGATTCGGTAGAATTTATGCTGGATGCGCGTATTTATATGGAGTCCCACAGCGCGCTTCACCCGAAATCGTTTGACCGCGAATTTGTGGAGTTTCAAAAAAGCGAAAACAATTCCGGCGTGGAATACGCGAGTTACGCGCGTTACCGCGGGCATTTTTCCATTCACACGGGCTGGGCGCGTTTTGATTTGGCGCGCGACATAATTCACTTGGGTCCCGGTTTTTATAACAACTTAACGCTTAACCAGTTTGCCGTGCCTTACAATATGTTTTCCATGGAATTTCAAGTGGGGCCGCTTTCCGTGGTCAGCTTTTATGCCGACCTCCGCATTTACAATCAAAGCATGAGCATGAAAAACAGCGATGACCGGAACCTTTACGGACACCGTTACGAACTGGATCTCGGAAACCTGACTGTCGGCATCAGTGAAATTCAGGTTTTATATAACATCAACAAACCGTGGCTCTTTGTGCCGGTGGTGCCGCTTTTCATGGAAAAAGGAAATTTTCCGGAAGACCGCAATAACGGCGCGCTCTCTTTTGACTTGAATTACCGCTTGTTCAATGCCGCAAGAATTTATACGGAATTTTTCCTGGACGATATGGAAAGTCCGGTGAGCCTCATCAAAAATGATAATATCGAAGCAAAATGGGCGTGGATGGCGGGTATCCAATCCGGTTTCAATACGGAAGTGAACGGTTTTGATTTGGAACTCGGCGCGATTGCGGAATACGCCCGCGTAGAGCCTTACGTTTACACACACTTTAAACAAAATACCGCGCAACTCGGGCATCTCGGTTACCCTCTCGGGAACCAGGGCGGCCCCAACAGCCAAACCATTGATTTTACTTTATACGGAAGATTGCACCGGCAGGTTTTCCTCGGGCTTCGCAATACCTGGTTTTGGAAAGGCACCGATTACGGAAGCGCGCTGAACGATACCACCCCAAGACAAAACCACATGAATATTCCCAAGGAATTTTTAAAGGGCGCTAAAATGGAATATTCTCTTACGCCCGCACTCAGTTACGACGGAAAATACTTTGGTTTCATGATGGAACTCACTCTCTTTAACGAGCGCCGTATCTATTCGCGCCTCGGCTTCAAATGGTAACGCCGCGCGAATATATTCCGGAGCTGCTCGCTCCGGCAGGCGATATGGCTCGCCTGCGCTACGCCATCGCCTACGGCGCCGACGCGGTTTATGCCGGGCAGCCCGCCTTTTCTCTCCGCGCCCGCGAAAACGGGTTCCGGAATTTAGAGGATCTCGCCGAAGGAATCCGCTATACTCACGAAAGAGGAAAAAAATTCTACCTGACGAGTAACGTGATCGCCCGGAATTTCAAAGTCGAAGCATTTCAAAAAGCGCTTTTAGCCGCCATTGAACTCGCCCCCGACGCGCTGATTGTCGCCGACCCGGGAATCATCGGCTGGCTCCGCCGGGAAGCGCCGCATATCCCGCTTCATTTATCCGTACAAGCGAACACTACAAACTGGCTCACGGCCAAATTTTGGGCGGAACAAGGGGTGGAACGCATTATCCTCAGCCGCGAACTTAAACTTTCCGAAGTGCTTGAAATTCAAAAACAGGTGCCCGGAGTAGAGCTTGAAGTTTTTGTTCACGGAGCCGTTTGCATGGCCATGTCCGGGCGCTGCATGCTGAGTAACTGGGCTACGCATCGCGATGCCAATCAGGGAATGTGTAACAATTCCTGCCGCCTCCCCTATCGCCTTTACGCCAATGCGGAGGTTCAAGACGATTGCTATCAAGCGCATCAAGGGAATTTTTCACTCGTCACGAGCGATCCCAAATCCGAAATGGAAGCCATTGCGCTTGACGAAGATCCCTGGGGTACTTATTTTATGAGCAGCCGCGATCTTTGCGCGATCCGTTCCGTGGAAGAACTCGTACAAAATAAAATTGCTTCTTTTAAAATCGAAGGGAGAACGCGATCCGTTTATTACCTCAGCCAGGTCGTTTCCGCATACCGGCAGGCGATTGATGCGGCGATGCTTGGGAATCCGCTTCCCGAAAGCGCTCAGAAAGCATTGCTCTGCACGGATAGCCGCGGTTGGATGCCGGGTTTCAAAACAGGTCCGCTCCCCCAAAACTACGAAGCGACTCAAGTCCCGGCGGAACTCGGCTGCGTGGCCGCGCAAATCAAATCATTCCGCGAAGAAACGGGCGAACTTGAAATCCTCGTTAAAAACCCCATTACGGTAAAGCAGGAATTTGAAATACTAACCCCCGAAGGAATGTTTCCCTGCACGATTTCCGATTTGAAGAACTTCAAAAACGAACCGGCGGAGATTCTCCACCCGGGAACGAACGGTTCACTCCGGTTACGGGATTTAATGCCCGGAATCACGAAAAATGCCGATTTTTCATTTTTAGTAGCAAAAAAAATGTCAAAAACATCCAAATAAAATAAATTCACTCTATGGATTCTTCAAAACATCCGACATCGGCGCTCATGCAGCAATTTGCTGTTGACTTCTGCCAAGGGAAGTTCGATAGTTTGTACGAACATGTTTTGCCGTTCCTAATGAAAAATATCGAAGACATTTATTCCTTTATCGAATCGCTCGGGCCCAATGCCGATGGTTTTGACACCCTCGGGCTTTTGAAACTTTACATTTACGAACGCAGTATGCCGTTTGACATGAATTTGTATATGAAAAATCAAAGCGATTTCATTAAAGACAAAATCAATCTGGACGGGAAAAGCAAACAGGAAGCTGTCGCCGAATGGATCAAAGAGCACGCCGAACGTCACCGTGACGTTGTGATTAAAGAACAATGCCTCTACCTGGATAAGATCGCCGATAAAATTGTGCCGGTCATTGATGCGGAACTCAAAAAATTAAAAGAAAAAAAAGAATGAAAAACGCCCGCTTTCGCGGGCGTTCAAACTTTCATGCCGGTTTTACTCCAGTTCGGCGAGAGCCTTTTTACTTTTCTCAATAATATCCTTTTGAGTCGCGAGTTTCCGGTGTTCCGCATCCAAAACCGC
The DNA here is from genome assembly GCA_031271785.1 of Fibrobacter sp. Taxonomy (GTDB): domain Bacteria; phylum Fibrobacterota; class Fibrobacteria; order Fibrobacterales; family Fibrobacteraceae; genus JAISUZ01. Next base: position 8,776 of record JAISUZ010000017.1, read on the forward strand.
TTGAGGCGCTTTTTGCACAAATGCTTCATTGGAGAGTTTCTTTTCAAGAATGGCAATGAAACCTTTCGCCCGTTCGATCTCTTTATGGAGACGTTCGATTTCGGCGACCGGGTTAAGGATTCCTTCCAGCTGAATGAAAAGTTCTCCGTCGGGAATCACGGCATTACTGCTGAACGGCGGTTTTTTCGCCTGTATTTCAACCGAAAGATTGTGGAGCCCGCC
>JAISUZ010000016.1 GCA_031271785.1 Fibrobacter sp.
CGCGAACGCGGGACGCGTGCGGTGATCCGGAGAGGAACAATACGGAGTCCGGATGGCCGCGGGCTCTGCTCTTGCCATGACAAATCCGGCATGAAAGACGCCGCCACTTGGTGGGAGAACTTTTTAGGCCGGAAGCTGCTCCAATTTGTCCCGAAGCGTTGGAACCGTGCGAACATTGCGTGAGGCAGGCGGAGGGTGCGCATTGATGCGCAGTGCGCAGCACCGACCGGAGGGTAGCCCGGAGACACGCCGACCCGGCGCGGTTTTCATGCCGGTAGTGTATGGACGCGCCGGGGCACGCCCTGAAAATTTGGAAATTTATCGGTAATGTATGTCGAGCGGCGGTACGGGCAGGCTTTCGTCTTTTGCCATCGCTTTTTGAAGGGTTTCCGCTTGGGGTTTGTCGTACCACCAGTAAACCGGAATGGATTCTTCGCGGTTGAATTTGTCGTAAATAAATTCGGGGGTACCGAAGCGGTTCCAGTAAAGGATGCGATGGCGGTCGCTTTGCCAAAGCAAGATGTAAGGCATGAGTTCGATAAGGCGGTCGTCGAGGCGGCGTAAAATTTCGTTGCGTTTCGCGAGGTCGAATTCGGTCTTTTGAATTTCGATAAGCGAATCCACCATGCGGTCCTGCAAGCCGGTGATGTTGTTTGTGCCTTTGGCGAGTGCGGTTGAGGAATGCCAGGAGGCTTCGGGGTCGCGCAGGCGCGAGGCTCCCCAGTTGATCCAGTAAATGTCGTAATCCGCATCGTCTAATCTTTTGCGAAGCGTGCTTTGCGACATGAGGTCGATTTTGGCTTCGATCCCGACGCGTTTCAGATCTTCCTGGTAGAGGGTTAAGTGCCTGGTGTCATCGGCGGCGGTGATGAAGGTGACGCTAAACGGTTTTCCGTTTTTCATTAAGCGCCCTTCGGCATCCGGAACGTAGCCGGCTTCCGCAAGCAAGATGCGGGCGGAGTCCGGGTTGAAGGCGATGAGAGGCGCGTGCGGGTTTTGGTTGTTTTCCCAAAGGTCCGGGTAGTAACTGTTCAACAGGAAGTATTGGTTGAACATGTATTTTTCGTTGATGAGGGCGCGGTTTAAGAGCATGGCGAGGGCGCGGCGCACGCGAATGTCCTGAAAGGTTTCGCGCCGCAAATTGAGGGCGAGCCCCTGGAATCCGATCGGTTCCTTGTTGAAAATTTGCCGTTTGACGGCATAGCCTTTTTGCACCGCGGGAAAATCCGTTTGTTTCATCCAGAGCGAGGATGTGTAAACCGGATAAGCGTCGAGTTCCTGTTTCTTGAAGGCTTCGAGTGTTTTGATGCGGTCTTCCATGAAGCGGTAGCGGATGGTGTTGAAATTATACTTTCCCTGATTCCATTTTTTTTGGAATCCCCACCAGTCCGCGCGGCGGCTGAGTTCCAGAAAGCGGTCTTCTCTGAAATTCTTGATTTGATAAGGGCCGTTCACTACGGGAAATTCGTAACGCACGGTGTTGAAGTCTTTGTCTTTCCAAACGTGTTTCGGGAATGCGGTGATACCCGCGGCTTCCCAGAAATTTCCCCAGTGAACTTCTTTAGCTTGTATGCTTACCGTGAGAGAGTCGATGACTTCAGGGCGGTGGAATCGCGAGAGCCCGACTTTAAAAATGGGCGTTAAGTTTTTCGGTTCCATGATTACGTCGTAATAAAACTGTACGTCTTCGGCGGTAACGGGTTTGCCGTCGCTCCACCGCGCCCGCGGGTCGATATGGAAAGTGAACGTCATGCTGTCCGGAGAAATTTCCCAAGATTCGGCAAGGAGCCCGACTTCTCTGTCTTCGGTGCTGTGGAGTGTGACGAGCGGTTCGAACATAAGGGAAATGATTCCTACCGAGAAACTGTTGTAGTCTTGCCACATGTTGAAGGATTTCGGCATGGAGGATCCCCATAAACGAATGGTTCCGCAGGCAATCGCTTGGGAGGAAGCGATGGGGTCGGCTTCTCCGGTCGCTTCCGCATTGACCGCGGGAACCTCCGGACATTCTTCCGTACCGGAGTGAGAAACTTCTTTTTCTTTACACCCGAAGAAGGCGAGGGCAAGCATTAACCACAAAATCATCTTTTTCATTCGTTTTCCTCCGGACCGAAAAGCGATTCGAGCGCGATACGGGCGGCTTCCTGTTCGGCCTGTTTTTTTGAGATTCCTTTGCCGGACCCGCGCACATTGTCTTCCAGTAAAACTTCGATTTTAAAAACCTTGAGATGCTCGGGGCCGCTTTCTTCCACGAGGTGGTATTTCGGCGGCGGAAGCCCCTTGGACTGCATGTATTCGAGAAGCGCGCTTTTGTGATTCACAAATTCTTTTTTGGTGAGGATTTCATCAATATGGGGGAAGTGATTTTTGGAGAGGAATGTGCGGCATTCTTCGAGCCCGGCATCGAGGTAAAGCGCGCCGAGAACGGCTTCGAAAGTGTCGGCAAGTAAACTTTCCCGGTTGCGCCCGCCGTTTCTCACTTCACCTTTGCCGATGCGGAGATAAGTGCCGAGTTCGAGCGCTTGCGCGGATTTGGCGAGCGCTTTTCCGGAGACGATCGCTCCTTTTCTTTTGGAAAGTTCGCCTTCGGAAAATTGAGGATAGGTTTTGAATAGATATTCCGTCACGAGCATATTGAGAATGGAGTCGCCGAGAAATTCGAGCCGCTCGTTGTTTTCCCAGTAGGGCATATCTTTACCGGCTGTCCAGGACCGGTGAACGAGCGCGCGGGCGAGGAGTGCGGGATCTTTGAAAATGTAATTCAGTTTGGCTTCGAGTCCGTTCCCCGATTTACGGCGGAACCAAAATCTAAAGATACGCTTAATGACATTTTTTTTCTGTTTTAAAGCCTTGGTATTCAAATCCGGTTATTCCAAAAAAGTTCTGTTAAAACTAAAAAAAACCGGCTTTGCAACCGGTCTTTCTTTCAAAGTTTACGCTGAAAATTAAGCACTTACTTTGCTTTTTACATAAGCGAGAACATCGGAAACCTTGATGAATTTTTCCGCATCTTCGTCGAGGATTTCGATATCAAATTCGTCTTCGAGAGCCATGACGAGCTCAACGCGATCCAAAGAATCGGCACCGAGGTCATTCACAAAAGAGGAATCCAGTTTAACATCTTCTGCTTTTACACCGAGTTTGTCCACGACAACTTGGGTGACTTTAGCTAAGAGTTCGTCTTCGTTCATATTATTCTCCATGATTATGGTTTGAGTGTAATTTAGTAAAATTAAGCGCCGAGTCCGCCGTCCACGCCTAAAACTTGTCCCGTAATATAACGGGCTTCATCGGAAGCGAGGAAAGTGACCGCATAAGCGACATCCTGCGGGAGTCCAAGGTCTTGAAGAGGAATTCCCGACTTGTATTGGTTAATCATTTCCGGCGGCAGTTTCGCCGTCATATCCGTTTGGATAAATCCGGGAGCGACCGCGTTGACGGTGATGCCGCGGCTTGCAAATTCCATGGCGTTTGACTTTGTCATGCCGATAATGCCCGCTTTCGAGGCGGCGTAGTTCGCTTGCCCTGCTTGCGTACGAATCCCGTTAATGCTTGCCATGTTGATGATGCGGCCTTTTTTCCGCCCCATCATGTGACGGAGGATCGCTTTGGTGCAAACAAACACGGAACGGAGGTTCACGCGGATCACATCGTCGTAATCTTCGTCTTTCATGCGCATCATAAGACCGTCGCGGGTAATACCTGCGTTATTGACGAGAATATCGACCGCTTCAAAAGTTTCGATAATGGATTTAAATGCGGTTGTTACCGATTCCGTATTGGAAACATCGCAGCCGTAGCTCTTGCACTGCACGCCGAATTCGGAGGCAATGGTTTGGGCGAGTTCTTCTTGGGCGCCGGTGGAAATCAAAGCGATGTTTGCCCCGCGGGAAGCGAGAATGCGGGCGATCTCGAGACCGATGCCGCGGGAGGCTCCCGTAACGATGGCGGTTTTACCTTTCAGACAGAACATATTATGCTCCTTTTAAAGCTTTCACGGCTTCCAGTGTGTCCACCGAAGTGACTTTCAAATCGCGGCTGATTTTCCGGGCAAGTCCCATCAATACTTTTCCGGGACCGACTTCGATCCCTTGTGTCACGCCTTCGGCAATGGCAAAGTCCATGGCCTGATTCCAGCGAACCGGGCTTACGAGTTGCTTCACGAGAAGTTCCGCGATTTCCTTGCCGGAAGTCACGGGTTTGGCGGTCACGTTCGCAATGAGCGGCACGGAAAGGTCCTTGAATGCGGTTTTCGCAACGGCTTCCGCGAGTCCCGGTTTGGCAAATTCCATGAGTTCGGAATGGAATGCTCCGGAAACGGCGAGCGGTACTGCTTTGATACCTCTTTCCGCACAAATTTCCACGAGGCGCGCTACGCCCGCTACCGAGCCGGACACCACAATTTGTCCCGGGCAGTTGAAGTTCGCGGGAACCACGACGCCGGCGGCCGAGGCTTCGGCGCAGAGCGCTTCGATTTGAGATTCGTCTTGCCCCATGACGGCTGCCATGGAACCCGGATTGCGGGAACCGGCGCTTGCCATCAATTCGCCGCGGGTACGTACAAGTTTTAAACCTTCTTCAAAACTGAAACCGCCGGCGGCACAAATGGCGGAATATTCGCCGAGAGAGTGCCCGGCCACCATATCAAAAGGAATCCCTTCTTCACGGAGAGCCGCCATGACCATCATGGAGTGCGTAAAGAGGGCGGGTTGGGTATTGTCCGTGCTTTTGAGCGAATCTTCGGGACCCTCAAACATTAAGCTCGAAAGAGAAAAACCTAAAATGTGGTCGGCTTTTTCGAGAATTTCTTTTGCAGGAGCATAGGTTTCGGCTATCGCTTTCCCCATTCCTACAAATTGAGCCCCTTGACCGGGAAATAACAGAATTGTTTTTGACATAGGATCACCTCAATGAATTACGACAAGTTTCTTGCCGGCAATAGCCGCCGGACTGCGCTTCCGGAAAATTCGCGCGGAAAATATTACCGTATTGCCATGTTTTTTAATGAGTGACGGTTCAATAAGAAGTGTTTTCCGGATCCTGCTTTGGGAAGAGGTCCGTTTGTCCGTCGTATTTACTCTCTTCTCCAAATCGGCGTGGGTGTCTTTGTTTTTTAAAACGTAAGCACCGGCGGATCGGATGAATGCATTCATAAATCTTTAATTCCGGCGAGCTTTTGTCCGATTTTTTCCGGAACCTGCTGGGCGGCGAACTGATAAGCTACGAGAACCGCCTGTTCGATCGCCTGAGCGTCGGAACGCCCGTGTGCGATAATCCCTGTTCCGTTCAAACCGAGAAGCAAAGCTCCTCCGGTGTTTCGATAATCCCACATTTCGGCAAACTTTTTGCCGGCCGGGGAATCGATCGTTCCGAAAAATTCCTGATGAAGCTCGTAAAAACCTTCGAGCATTTTTAATACAATGTTCCCCGTAAATCCGGAGCAAACCACCACATCGGCAACGCCTGCGATAAAGTCGCGGCCTTCGATGTTTCCGATAAAGTTTACCGGCGCTTCTTTGAGAAGCTGATAGGTTTCCTGAATAACGGCGGGACCTTTCTTTTCTTCTTCTCCCATATTGAGAAGACCGACTTTGGGGTTCGTGTGCCCGAGGTAACACTCGGCAAAAACAGAACCGGCAATCGCAAAATCCACAAGCATCGGGGCTTTTTCGTCCACATTCGCACCGGCATCTACGAGAACCACGCGCCCTTTGCGTGTGGGCACCGAGCAGCCGATGGGCGGGCGCGTGAAACGGTCGGTCTGCCTTCCGAGAATCATCAGGCAGCTCGCCATCATGGCGCCGGAGTTTCCGGCGCTGACGCTTGCCTGAACCATTCCCTTTTTTTGGAGAGCGACGCAGGTAACCAAACCCGAATTCTGCTTTCTCTTCAAAACTTCGGTCGGATGATCGTCCATGGCTACGAGTTCGGGCGCGTCCACGACAGAGATTGCATCTCCGGTATAGTTCAAACGCTTTAACTCCGCCTCAACTTGAGCCTGAGGTCCGCAGAGAACCACCTGAAATTTTCCGGCGTTTTTAAGAACCGCCTGAACGGCTCCTTCAACCACCACCGATGGGGCGTGATCGCCACCCATAGCATCTAATGCAATGCGAATCATCCGATACCTCCGTTTTGTCGTAAATTAAGCTTCGGGACGAACGACTTCTACGCCTTTATAGTAACCGCAAACCGGACACACACGGTGAGGACGTTTGACGGATCCGCAATGATCGCAAGTAGCCATTGCCGGAGCTTCTAATTTCCAATGAGTGCGACGTTTGTCGCGGCGTGCTGTTGAGGTTTTTCGTTTTGGGACTGCCACTTTTAGCTCCTGTTTTTAGTTTCCGGAATCGGAATGTTTGATTTCCATTTTCCGTTTTAACGCTTTCAACTGTTCCCAGCGAGGGTCTTCTTCGGGAGAAGCAGGCGTATCGCCGCTTTTCCATTCAAAGTCCCGGCCGGGATCTTTTACCGGACAAATCGGTTCTTGGAGAATTACCAATTCCCGAATACATTCGGTGATATCTACGCCGGACTGATTCATCGGGATCCGGAAGCTGTAAACTTCGTCACCGTCATCTTCAAGTTCCTGACTCGCGACACTTTGAGTTCGGAGAACGCTGAGCGTAATCTTTTCCTCAAACGGCCGTTCAAAAGGTTCTGCCGTGCGGGCGCAGATTAAATTCTGAACTCCGGATACCGTTCCGGATAAAAACCATTTATCCTTCCCTTCCGGAATTACCGAGACACAAAGCTTTAACGGCTTTGTCAAATGAAGTTCCTCAAAGAGCGCGGGCGCTTCGGAAACATCAAAAGACACCTCCAGGGAGGTCGTATCTTCCGTAATCTGTGAGAGTTCTATTCTCAAGGTGGGCTAAATATAAAAGAAACCTCTCTTTCGGTCAATTCTTTTTTGAATATTGGCGTGTCCCGGCGTTTGCAGCTCTGGATTAAAACCTGTCGCCGGGCCGGGCTGTATTGCACTAAGGCGGGGAACCCGCCGAGTGCAACGGAGCTTTGCGGACAAAAACTTCGCAAACGTCACCGCGAATCTCCGCCCTTCGGGTCACCATCCCTCACGCGAAGAAAAGGCATTCGTATATGCCTCCGCAAACATTGCCGGCACGCAAGCGTAAATACCTGTTCCGGCATATACAAACGCCCTAAAAATCCAAAAATCGCATTTGACTTCCTCGGGAATTGCAAACAGGGGTAAGGGAATCGGGAATAGAAATCTCATCCCGGATAAAGCCTGTCCTCGCGATTGTCCTGACTGCATAAAAACGCTAGGAACACGGCGCCTCACGGCAAACCCGCATTTCTTGAGAAAAGCAATAAAGAATTCGAGTTTTCACCTTTATTTTCGGCTTTTTATACCCAAAAACCAAATATTCTTAACACAAACTTTAGGACACAACCTCAAAAATCTTTATTTTAAAAAATTCTTCATTTTCCCTAGACAAAATTCTCCGGTTTTCTAAATTTCTTTTCGAAACAATTCACAAATCAAATTCTTTGAGGGGAACCCATCTTGGATTTTTCTTTGAATTCATTTGTGAGTTCAATATTTGGGGATATTTGTGAAAAAATCATTTTGTAACAGCGGCAGAAAAATTTACCGCACAATTCAAATCAGCGCTCAAACCTGGGTAGCGGAAAAATTTCCCGGGGCTTTGCCTCAAAAAACAAACCACAAAACAGGAGCAAAATATGCTTAAAAAATTAATTCCTCTCTTTTCCTTACTCACCTTTTTCGGTTGTAGCGACAGCGGATCCGGTTCGGATTCCAAAAGCACCGTATCATGCGATATGGAAGGTTTTATGTGCACGGAAATGTCTGCCGTAGATGGCGCTAAAGACGCGTGCGAAAGTGGCAACGGCACATTCGGCAGCAGCTGCCCATCGGGTTTCACTGCAAAATGCACCGATAATACCGATGGAATATCCTCAACTATCTATTGGTATATCCCGGGTGCTAGCTGCAACGGCGATATACTGATAGAAAGTTCCGATGACTCGGATCCATCCGTATCAAGTTCCTCACAAATCACCGATTCTGCTCCGGGAAAAATCCCCTCCTGTGAATTAGTCGCAGAGGGTATTTTTGGCACGCGCAGCTGTGTTGCCGGCATTAAAAAATCGGAATGTAACACCATGAATATGCCAAGCTATGGAGTTACCGCCACTTACAAAGCAAACGGTTGCGATGCCGACGGCATCACCGCCACTTGTCTTGAAGACGGTATAACAGTCTATTACTATGATGAAGGTGCATCTTGCATGTAATGTTTTCCAAGGTATAAAACATGCTCTAAAAATCCTCCTCAATGCAGGAGGATTTTTTGTATTCAACCTGAATTTAACGTATTGCTTTCAGCAATCCGCTGTTAAAGCAGCATAAAACGTATTATATTACCCTTCGCTCGTGGACAACAAATAAGCGTTAATAAAAGGCTTCAGTTTTCCGTCGAGAACGCCGCCGGTATCGGAAGTTTCTTCATTTGTGCGTAAATCTTTCACCAACTGATACGGGTGAAGCACATAACTGCGAATTTGAGAACCCCATTCCACTTTCTGCTTGGAAGCCATACGGTCGGCGCGTTTCGCCTCTTCTTCGCGGCGGTAATGCTCCGCAACCATCGTCTTCAGCATTTTAAACGCCGTCTCGCGGTTCTGAATCTGAGAACGCTCCGTCTGACAGCTCGCCACAATTCCCGTAGGCAAGTGCGTCATGCGCACCGCAGAATCCGTCTTGTTAATATATTGCCCGCCCGCGCCCGAAGAACGGTAAGTATCCACGCGCACATCCGCCATATTAATTTCAAAATTCACTTCATCGTGCACGGGGTACAAATAAACCGCGGTAAAACTCGTATGGCGGCGCGCATTGGAATCAAACGGGCTAATCCGCACCAAACGGTGCACCCCGATTTCCGAACGCAGAAGCCCGTAAGCATACTCCGATTTCACTTCAATCGTCGCGCTTTTAATGCCCGCTTCATCGCCGTCCTGCACTTCCACTACGCGGAAATCCATATTCTCGCGTTCCAGAAAACGCACATACATGCGGTAAAGCATAAGCGCCCAATCCTGAGACTCCGTACCGCCCGCGCCCGGATGAATCGTAAGCAGCGCCTCGCACGCATCATCGGGACCATCCAGCATTTTACGGAGCTCCATTTCGGAAACCCGTTTTTCGAGAATCTTAAAATCTTCTTCAATGCTGTTAAATAAATCCTGCGAATCTTCCACTTTAGCCATCTCGTAAAGTTCGGAAAGATCATCGCAAGAAGCGGAAACCGAATCCCAAGCCTCAAGCAAACCGCGGAGAGCGGTAATTTTTTTAAGAAGTCCCTGCGCCTTATCCTGATTATTCCAAAGATCGGGGTCGCCGGACTCGCGCTCTAAAACGGAAAGTTCTTCCTTTTTCGCCTCTAAGTCAAAGATACCCCCAGAGCTTATCGATCCGGGAACGCAAATCAATAAGCCCCGTGTGCGTCGTTGAAATCACTTATTTGCCTCCGATAGCATCCGGCGGCGTATAATCTTTATTGAGGTACTGAACCGGATAAGTCTTTGCGAGTTGGTCCAGGAAACTCTTAATCGCAAGCTGGCGTTCCTGCTCGGCCTTCACGCGGAGAATATAATCAATCTGATGCTTGTAACTATCGAACTGACCGTCGTTCTTTTCGGTCAGCATAAAAATATAAACGCCGTCTTTAGTGGTGAACACATCGGAAATTTCACCGACCTTCAGCTTGGAAATCGCTTTTGCAAAATCAGCTCCCTTGGAAGACGCAATGAATTTGCTCATCACGCCGCCGGTCTGGCGCGCTTCGGGATCATCGCTGTACTGAGCCGCGAGAGTCGCAAAACTCGCCTTGCCCGCGCGCACTTGAGCCGCATAACCTTTCAGCATGTCTTTCTTGTCGTTCAAAGCCTGAGCCGATTCGCCGGCTTTCCGTTTCAGCATAATTTGAGCGCCGCTGATCGTATCGTTAACAGGCACTTTCGTTTTGTTAAGTTCCCAGTAAGCCGCAATTTCCTTATCCGTCGGATCTTTCGGGTAAGGCACTTTCTTTTCGAGGAGAGACTCGCTCAAAAGCTGCTGCTCGATTTTCTCGCGGAACTGCTTCAGGGTAATACCCGTACGCTTCAACTCCGCCTGGAATGTATTTTCATCCGGAAATTGACCCTTGAAAACCGCCACAAGGCTATCCACTTTCTTAGAATCCACTTTCATCTTTTGCTTTTCAATCTCAAGTTTCAAAAGCTCCTGACCCACCAAGTTGTCGATCACCGCCCAGCGAAGCTGCTGCACGGCTTCCGGCGGGAGCGTACGGCCGCGGGCTTGCTGTTCGCCGAGCATCACGGCGAGGCTATCCACCTTACCTTGAGAAATACCGGTTTTTCCCACCCGGACCACATCAAAATTTTTGCTGCTCATCAATTGAGCCGAAACCAAACCTGCCAACAAAAGCAAAACCGCAGCAGAACGACCAACAAACGAAAACGAACGCATAAGGAAATCCCTTAAATTAAATGAACTGAACCAATATAGAAAAAACGAAGATTAAGGATCGTTCTTTTTGAACGAAGAAACAATATCCGGAACGAGATCCGCCACTTTCGCCACAATGGAATTGTCCTTTTGGATCGGGACAATCCGCACGTCTTCCCCGTTAATCACGAGAAAAGCAACCGGATCCACCGAAGCGCCGCCGCCGGACGCCGAAGACTCGCCCTTGTTTGTGCGCCCGCCGATACCGAAACCGAGAGAAACGCGGCTCACGGGAATCACGGTCGCGCTCCCCGCCTGAATCGGTTTTCCAATCACGGTTTCCGCCTGAGCAATCCAACGAAGCTTTTCAAGAAGAGTTTCTGCAAGAGTGTCAATAGTCATGCACGGGAATATAGAAAAAAATCCCGGAATTCCGGGGATAAAAATTTCAGGAATAGAAATTGGGCGTGCCCCGGCGCCGCTGAAACCGTCACCCTGATCCGATACAAGTTCAGGATGGTTCAGGGTCCATTCCAAAGCGCCGGGTCGGCGTGTCTCCGGGCTACCCTCCGGTCGGTGCCGGATATTCCGGTTCTTCGGTGACGAGAATCACGGGATATGGGATGCAAATACATTGCTGAATCTTCATATCCCCTATCCCATTATCCCTTATCCCTGTATTTCACTCTTGAGCAACCCGAGAAATATCCGGCACTGCGCGCCTAAGGCGCGTACCCTCCGCCTGCCTCACGTGTTTTCGCGCAATTCCAACACTTTTTGCGCATCAATACATAATCGAATATATAAAAAGCCCCGCATACGCGGGGCTTGAAAGTTTTTGAAAAGAAAGTGTTAATAACAGTAAATCGCGAAATATGAATAATCACCGGCGGAGCAATCAATGTATGTGAAACCATCTCCTGCAGCGTCAGGTTTTCCACCTGTATAAACACTACCGTTCACTTTACATGTGCGACCAGCGTTATTAGATAATCCGCAACCTCCTTGCACATTGCCAGTAATTTTCACGCATACAGCACCGACATCTAAATTTCCCGTATTGAAATTAGATGACGTCACTTCCACAATCTTTGCTCCGGCGGAACACCCAATAATACTGCTTGAAGAAGATTCAATCGGAATAGAGGAACTGCTGCTTACCGGAGGCGTACCACCACCACTACATTGCGGTGTACCTGAAGTTCCCGACCAAGCACCTGTTCCGTTGTTATCATTTAAATAAATATAATATCCACCATCCTTCTTTTCCGGCAGTGTAGTATTATTACTCCAACAATTATATTGCCATTGCTTTGGACCAGTTCCGTTTATTATACCATTAGGCGAATTTGTACATAATTGTTGTATATCGGTAACAAATAGACATCCATTGCCGGCGGGAGTCCCGTTCGTTGGAACGGAACCGGCATCTGCATACTTATCACCGCACCAACTCGGATCATATTGACAAGCCGGAACGCTCGCCGCATCCACCTTTACGCTGCAACTATTGCTTGTAGTCAAACCGGTAGCGACACCGCAATCGGCAGTGGGCGTGAATGTGAATGTACCTTCCACCGGGTTACCCCAATTCGGCGCACCGCTAACGTTCCAACCGAAACCCGTTGCCGTTTTACCGTTATCGCAAGTTAAAACCGGTCTTTCGGTAATTGCAGTACCGGCTTCGCCTGTGATTTCGGCGCCGCAGGTTAATGTGGCGTTGAGTACGTTAAATGACCCGCCGGTACAAGTTACTTCTTGAACCACACCGCCGCAAGTTGCAGAAACTTTAACATCCTGATTACCGTTTAGATTAGGAATATCTGTAGTTCCCATATTTTCTCCGGTACCCCAATCGGAGCTGCCGAGTTTCCATTGAACCGTGCCTGCAAATGCACCATTAGCGCAACTCGCGGTGTAACCGGCTGTTGCCGTAAAGGAAGCGCCTTTTATTCCGCTCCTTGTACCGCCCACAGCACAAGTGAGAACCGGGTTTTCCGTCCATTTTGCCCAGAAATCCTTATTTCCTGTGCTGCCTTGCGCAATTTGAGTTACCGAAGTCACGAACCCGGCTTCGCTATACCAACCGCCGAATGTGAAACCATCTTTCGTTGGAACCGCTAAAGTGATTGTTGGAGTTTCAATAGTGTAAGCAGCAGGGTTTGTGCCATTATTAGTACCGTTGTCCAGGTGATAAGTAATGGTATATGTGTCTGCGGCCCACTTTGCATAAAGCGTAACATTTGCCGTCACATTCTCAATCGGGAATACAGCCGCTGTTACAAAACCATCATCCATAAACCAACCGCCAAACGTATAACCGGCTCTTGTGATTGCTACCGGAGTGGTTACGCTTTCACCATGATTTAAAATGGTTTGCGTTGGAATCGGAGCACCGCCATTAACATTCCATGTTATCATGTATTTTTTCACAATCCATTGCGCATAAAGTGTTACCGCAGCATTTGCAGTATAATTAGTTCCTGCGGCGTAATCGGTTCCGGTGCTATCCGCCTTTGTATTCCAAAGGGCAAATGTGTAACCATCTCTTGCAGGTTTATCGCTTGAAAGCGTTAAATTGACACCGAATGTTTTTGTTTGCGCCGCAGGAGCTCCGGTACCGCCGTTTGCATCGTAGGTGACGGTATATGTTTCCGCAGTCCACTTTGCATAAAGCGTAACATTTGCCGTAATGTTAAATGTCGCTCCCGCTGCATAGTTCGTTCCTGTTCCGTCGGCTTTTGTATTCCACCCGGCGAAAATATACCCGGTTTTTACAAGAGTTCCGGTATTTCCAAGAACGGTGACGGGTTCGTTATTTTGATATTCGGTTTCGTCGGTAGGGACAGCACCGCTCGTATTGCCGTTACCATTATAGGTTACGGTATAATTTGTAGTTTCAACCACCACTTCAAACACACCGCTCTTGGCTATCGCAGTGATGCCGTTATCGGTGTTGGTAGCCACAGCGTAGTAATAAACCGTGCCTGCGGTTGCTGCCGGCGCATTATAGGTTTTCCCTGTTGCGCCGGCAATAAGAGAACCGCCCTCATTACTATTCGTTGCATTACTATACCATTGATAAGAAAGAGTACCTAAAGGAAGCGCCGTTAAAGCATCAACGGAAATAGTCAATGCAGGGCTTGTTCCCCCAAGCGCCACGGAAACGCTGGAATTTGCAGTTGGAGAAACCACCGGAACTTCGGGGTTAATGGTGATCGGGTCGCAATCAATTTCATCACTGAACGCCTCTACACCGGCTTCCAATCTGTTAATCGCTTGAAGTTTGTACTTATAGGTCCCGGCGGTATCCTCTGCAAAAGAAGGCGCATCACCGATAATTGCATTCCATCCATAAAGAATGGCTCCATTATTTGAATTCGTAACACCCGGCGTAAGCGTTGGTGCCGCTACGCCGCTGCCTTTGGTCCATGTTGTCGCGCTCGCGGCACATTCGGCTACCGGCACAGAGGGAACTTTCACCGTTGCTTTGTCGGAAATTTCCGATGCGGTGCACGTTCCGCTGCCGTTAGTAATCACAACATGATATTCGGAAGTAAATCCATGCACTAAATCGGTTTCCGGAATCTCATAACTTGCTCCGGTAGCGCCATCTATTTTGGATTCCCCTTTATACCACTGATAAGAACAACCGGAACACGCTTCAATAGAAACCGTTAAAGAATGATCGGCGCCCGGCATTAAATTCACATTACCGGGCTGGGTGGTAATTGCGGGCAAAGCGGGCGTAATCACTTCACCATGAATCACAACATCACTTTCATAATCTTCACCGCAAACCACTCCAAAAGAAATTTCTTTGCATTCTTCGGCGGGGGTTAATGTGCAAGAAGTTCCGGTACATCCGGAAATTACATCTTCACCTGCTTTCCAAACATAAGTACAAGCGCCGCCAAAAAAATCAAGTATTTTTGCATTCCCGGTAAGCACCCCGTCCACTGCGGGAGTCCCCGAAACATTTGCATCCGGCAGTTTCGCAAACGTGTAATAAATACCTTCTTCTTCCACCACCAAAGCATAATCTGACGGGCAAGGCAAAGAAGAATTATCCAAACAAATCACGGTAATTTCACCGCTCACCCCATTATTCCAATGATAGGTAATATTAGGTAAACTCCCGCTCCATTCAGCGTAACGAGTATCACCTTTAGTCCCATTTTCAATAGCGGCGGGGTCATTGGAATCCAGTACAAAATAAGTACCGGCGCGCGTAAACAATACCGTATAACCTGCCGCAGGCGCTTTAGGGTCAGGCACAGAAAGAGCGGCATCGGTATAAATACCTTGGGAAAGCCATACTTTAGAAATATGTTTGGCATCATCGTCAATTATATCGTCTGCAGCGACTTCCGTCACAATATCCAAAAGGCCGTTTTCGCTCGCTACGGTAAACCCCAATCGAACATCAACATCGGCATAAGTTTTGGGTTCGGTAATTTCACCGAAACCATTCAGCACCACTTTACCGTTTACGACTTCCCATGAACCGTAGTGAACGCCTTCGCTCACCGCAGCGGCTTTGCGTAAGTGATCTCCGGGGCGCGCGGGGCGGGATGAATTTTTGCGTTCCACCACCATGAATAAACCGTTAGGGAGAAATTCAAAACTTTCGTAACGACCTTCCGGAACCGGCCATTTCCCCAAAAAAGCTTTTGCAATTTCCGCATCGCCTTTGAGTTCCGTTTTCTGCCCCAAGGGATCTTGCTTGGAACCGCCCGGCGGGCTCAGTTCACTGCACGAAACAAATAAAGAGGTAAGGCAACCAACGGCAACCGGCAACAGGAATTTCTTAAAAACAGAGGATAGAGATCTCATAATTTCCCTCGCATTTACCTATTAAATATATCCTTAGAAATACCTAAAAACACATAATTGTAAAAATTTTGTTTACTTTTGAAAATAAGAAATATGCAGTTTGAAATATTCTTATTTGGAATACCCGGAATCAACTTTAGGGTGACGCGAGAATAAACTGCCGCGCCTGTGGCTTGCAGTGGCAAAAAAAGTCGCTATAAAAAATCCCGGCACGGAGACCGGGATAATAGAAAAACTAGCAACCTTTTCTACATACTATGTTTTTGGGACCCACAATAAGCGTGTGTACCTCATTATTAGTACACGGAGCTTGGCAACTCCAATAATCAGGATTTGACGTTTGATCGGTTCCATCCCATGTAAATGATGAAGAAGTTTTATCTTCTGTCTTACATTGTATTTGTCCGCCATTTTCCGGAGAACAATGTATTTCATAAGTCTGACCAGCATTTAAAGTATTCTCGGAATTACCATTGGCTCCAATAGTTACTACTGTGCCTCCGCCACTACTTGAAGAAGATGCCGGCCCGCCGACCGTTACCGATCCTGTGCAATTGATCCACTTGCCGATACCTCCGTTTTCGGGAGTTTTTGAGCCGCATTTGGATACTTCAACTTTAGCGGTATAGGTTTCACCGTCTTCCAAATCATCGGTGCTCGGGTCAAGCCAAGTACCGCTTCCGCCGGGAACGCCCGGATTAAGCCAGGTGCCGCCGCCGCCGACCGAGAAAGGCGGCTCCACTTCAATTTGAGTAATCGTCGGCATTGTTCCGTCGGAGCATTGAACATCAGGCTGAGGAACAGGATCACCCGGATTGAGAGTATGATTCCAAGAACAGGTTGCAGTAGGAGCAAGCTCCGGACCCACACAATCGGGTTTGGTTCGCGGTAAATTTGAATTAGCTCCGGGAGTGTTGTATTGGTTATCATGTACAACATACATATAATAGCCACCATCGCCTGGAGTTGCTGTAAACAATCCGTTCCAACCTATGTCTGAACTGCTCAAAAACAAACAAGCCGCATCATGCTGATTTGGAACCAAAGTACCGATATTGTTAAGATTCTCTCCCCACTTTATCCCTGTGGCCCAATCAATACCGGGGCACCATTCCTGCTTAAACTCACAGGCTGCCGCATCGAGCACTTCAAATGAACAAGTAACTTCACTCGGGCTTGGGGGCGCATCAATCGTTGTTAAGTAGCGGCAATCCACGGAAATACTTGCCGAATGCGAGCCGACATCGCCTGGGGTAAGCGGAGAAACGAAATCGGGAGTGACCGTAAAAATCGGAGCTCCGCAAACAGCGCCGTTCCCATTGACCGTTACCAAATCTCCGGCAGCAACACTTTCCCCGGTTCTGAATGTCAATCCGGTTTTACAGCCAAGAGTCGGTACCGGGAGAGTCGTGCCGTCCACCTTACAAGAGCCATCGGCCGAGAGAGAGAGAGCAAGGAACCCATGGAGTTCCCCTTTGTTCATGCCGCTTGCCGATGCTTCGGGGAAAGCAAAACCAAAGCGATTATTCCCTGTTTTAACAAGGCTTGAATCGGCATAACTTTGATAAGCCCCTGCTTGCGAGAAAGAGGCAAAAAGAGCCTGACCTTCAAAATCTACCGTTAAAGTGAACGGCGCAGTATTATTGAGAGTATTCAAAGTGAAAAGCGCCTTGCAATTAATGCCGGAAAAATCACTATCGCAAAGCTGCAGAGTATTAATACCTGCTACCGATTGAACAAACAAACTATAATAATCCGAAGCCGCGACGTTGGAGCGGAAAATAACAGCAGGCGAAACGGAAAGCCCGTTCATATTCACGGTAGCTTCCAAATAACCGTCGGTCATGCCGCGGAATGTTTTGAGCGCAATCACGGAATTAACCAAATCGCCTGCCGGAGTGATCACCGGAGCCGTTACCGTAAGAGAATCCGCGCCGATTTGCGCCCAACCCGGGCTCATGCCTTCGGTATTGCCGACTTCAAGAGCCGCTACCGAATTGGTAATTCCGGCACAATGATTACCGGAGCAATCATAACCCCAACCGGTAAAGCCCGTGAGACCATTAAAGCAATCGCCCAAGTTCACAAACTTCAAATAAAGTTCGGTATCGCCCTCGGGAGTAACGGTAAACTTACCGCCGCCATTATGAGTACATGAAGTATCGGCCATTACCGGAACAAAACAAGTTGCCGAACGCAAACGCTCCGATGACTCATTGTAACTCACCTCCACAGTATAAGGCAGTTTATAGAATACGCGGGTATAGCCATCGGTATTAAATGTAGTGTCAATATCATGAGGCGCATCTCCATCAACATCAACAGATTTGGTTTTGTTGGAAGCCACCGTAAGCGTATAAGGGTGAAGCCGGATATCACCGTAAGCAGTATATGAGGTATCGCCGCCTTCATTAACAAGTCCCGGTACCACCATCACAGAACAAGCTACCGCCAATCCGGGTGAAAGAAGCGATGCCTGCCGCATGAAAGTTGTCCCGAATTCGGCATCAGTACAATTCCATGCTTCATTTTTAGTTTTACTGATGCAATTTCCTCCGGCAGACGCCACGGCCTGTATCCACTCGTTGCCGTTCAGATAGGTAGCGTCACAAGGCGGAAAACGGAAGAACTCCATTTGCTCGGCAGTAGTATCGGCTTTTTCTTCAAGAGACTTCCGGACAATATTGAAATTACCGGTTATACTCCAACTCAACGGAACAGGTGAAGTTTCCAGCCTGCAACCGTCGCAAGGAGCTGTTAAATCAAATCTGATGGAACTTGCATCGGAAGAAGGGGTGAGAGCACGGCAAACTTTCAAAACAGGGGTCAAAGCACCGGAAACCGTGGCAGTATATGGACCCGAACCTGTGGCTGAAAGCGTTGAAATTATCCAAGAAGCATCTCCAGTAACGGAGATACCGACATTTGCCGGTTCCGAACCGACTGCAAACTTGATATTAACAAATTGGCATTGATTATCACCATCTATAAATCCGTCAATGAATTGATTTTGCTCAAAAGAAACTTCCGGAACCTCATCCGTGCTGCCGCCTACCCAAACAAAGAAAGGAATATTATCCAATGGTTGAGTCGATGCCGCGGGAGTAAATACACAATTGTAAATATCGGACCTGAGATAGGTCGTTGTATCACTGCCGATAAGAGGATTGGTTGTTGCCGGGAGAGTCCCGCCATAAGTGGCTCCGGGTGCACAAACTGAAGTTCCGGCATTACTCAAAGCTCCGTTTAATTTTAATACCGAATAATAATCGGTGAGTTTACCTTTAGGATTTCTCGGAAGATAAATAACCCGCGGAAGCACCATCAGCGAAGGTTCTAATTTATTGTTTTTATCTGCCTCTGCAACCTGTTCTTCACTGGCATATTGTGTTTGGAGCGAAACGCTAAGGCGCGGAGAAAGCGGAATATAATAATCATCAACGGTATAAGAGCTTATACCATCGGCACCGGGATCCGC
>JAISUZ010000018.1 GCA_031271785.1 Fibrobacter sp.
ATAACTTTAGCTGTATCAGACAGTGTGAAAAGTACAAACTAATTAGTGTCGTTTAGGAGTATAAAAAATGAAAAATAGAGCAATGTGGTCGGAAAAAGTAAAAAGTGAATTGAAAGCCAAATTAAAGGACGATGATTTTAAAATAGAAGGAGAAAGGATACGTCAAATATTAGATAGTTATCAGATAGCAAGTGGTCATAATACAGGCGTCGGACAAATATTAGCATTAAAAGAAAGTATATTAGAGGGGCAGAATATAGAAATTATAAATTGGGGTTGGGATAAAAATATTATAATAACAAACATAGAGCAGTTAAGGGGTTTTATTCAAAGTTTCGACCCCGCAATAGACATTATAGCAAATGATGATCTTAAATAACGAGCGACAAAAATTAGAATGTAAATGGATAGATTGTTATGGTAAATTGAACAAAAATGATAGACATATTGATTTTGATGATTTAATTTGCTTTGGCATTCATAACAACATTCTGTATTTATATGCTCTTTACTTTACTTGGCAACGATTTCGGGATTGACGGTCTTTTCGTTTTTTTATTATTCAGCCCATTCTTGGAATCGTTCTTTCCATTCTGACAATAATTATTTGTTTGATTGCAGGGTTTTCAATTCGACTGAGTAAGAAAATAAATCGTTGGCGGACAAGGAATTTTGAAACAAACTCCCAACTCAACACTTTCATACATTGGTTGGTTTTTGACTGCGTTTTCATTATTTCATCTTTATCCACCAAAACAATTAACCGATAGAGTAAGAAAAGGACAATCCAAATAAAACAAAGCCAACGCCGCAACCGCCCTCCGCCTGCTTCACGCCATTCACTCCTGATTCAAAAAGTCCCAAAATTCCTGTTTTTCATTCAGGCTTTTCAGGAGGTGCGTATAGCGCGCCGTAGTGCGGTTATTGCGAACGGCGGTGTTGAATGCACCCGGCGCGGAAAGAATCCAAACGTGTTCTTTTGCCCGCGTGACCGCCGTATAAATAAGGTTTCGCTGAAGCATATTAAAATGGGAAGAATCCAAAACGACAATCACCACCGGGTATTCGCTCCCCTGACTTTTGTGAATCGTGCAGGCGTACGCTTGCGTAAGTTCCGCCGCATCGTCTTCATCATAAGAAAGAACGCGCCCGTCGAAATAGACTTTTAACGTTTGATCTTTGGAATCCGTACCCGCCACAAATCCGATATCGCCGTTGAACACATTCTTTTCATAATTGTTTTTCAGCTGAATCATGCGGTCGCCTTTCCGGTAATGGTTTCCGAAAAGCGTACGGTTTTCACCTTGAGGATTCAGTTGTTTTTGGAGAAATTCATTCAGTTTCCGGGTACCGAGCGGACCGAGATGCATAGGAGTTAACACTTGCAAATCGCGGAGCGGTTCAATGGAAATTTTTTCCGGAATTTCTTTCGAAAGAATTTGTTCGAGAATTTGAAATGCCTCTTCCGGGTTTTCGTATTCTCTGAAATGAAAATGCGTACCCTGAATCGGGGAGGGGAGTTTCCCCTGATTAATGCGGCTTGCTTTTTCGGCAATGTCGCTCCGGTCGGACTGTCGGAAAATATGGGAAAGGCGGATATGCGGAATCGGTTCGTAACGGAGAAGTTCCCGCAGCACGTTTCCGGGCCCCACGCTCGGTAACTGATCCTGATCACCGATCAGAATCAGGTGCGCTTTCGGCGGAAGCGCGCGAATCAGGGCGGCGAAAAGCCAGGTATCCACCATACTGAATTCATCGATTACCACCAGGTCGGCCTCAAGCGGATTCTCTTCGTTTCTTTCAAAGCGATAGGTGACCGGATTGATTTCGAGAAGCCGGTGCAGGGTAGAGGCCTCTTGATACCCCATTTCACTCATGCGCCGCGCGGCTCTCCCGGTAGGAGCGGCGAGTAAAACGGTTTTTTGTCCGAGCCGCGCGAGGTGCAAAATCCCTTTTAACAGCGTTGTTTTCCCGGTGCCGGGACCGCCGGTAATAATAAAAAGAGGGCTTCCGGCGGCTTTGCAAATGCCTTCAAACTGCGCCTCCGCAAAAGAAATCGAATTTTCGCGTTCAAATGTTTGGAGCGCATTTTTCACATCCGTATTGTTTTCTTCCGTTTTGAACGTCTTGGATTCAATAAAACGCACAATCGTATCTTCGGCGGCATAAAGATCCGGGAGCCAGAAACCGCCGTCTTTTTCTATAACCAGTTTGGTTTCGGCAACCTCTTTCAGACAAAGGAGAACTTTATCGCACAGGTCTTGATCGTAAGGGTCAAACCGGAGAATTTTCATCAGGTTTTCAAACAGAACAAGTTTCGGCAGGTAAGTGTGTCCGTCGTAAGACGCTTTTAAAAGCGTGTAGAGGATTCCCGAACGAATCCGGAGTTCGTGTTCTTTGGAAAACCCGAGTTTCATGGCGATTTCATCGGCTTTCAGAAAACCGATTCCCCAAATTTCTTTGCTCAGGATATAAGGGTTTTCCGTAATGGTCGGAACCGTCATTTTTCCGTAGTGCTTCCAAAGGCGAACGGCGATATTCCCGTGAATCTGATGCGAATAGAGAAAAAGGAGCGTTTCGCGGCTTTCTTCGGCGGCTCTCCAGCTTTCGAGAAAACGTTCCAGCCGTTTACCCGCAAACCCCTTGACTTTATTTTTGATTTGTCCGGGAGAATGGTCGAGAACTTCGAGTGTATTTTCTCCGAAAGCGTCCACCAAACGTTCGGCGGTCACTTTCCCGATTCCTTTGAAAAGCCCGCTCGTAAGGTAAGATAAAATGCCGGAAGCGCCGGAGGGGCGTGAAATTTCACAGGAGTCGCTGGAAAATTGTTTACCGTATTTCGGGTGGAGTTTCCATTCGCCTTGCAGGCGGAATGTTTCTCCCGTGGAAACTTCCGGGAAGATTCCCGTAACGTTCACCGGTTGTTTTTCGCCGGAAACTTCAAAACGAAGTACCGAAAAACCGTTTTCGAAGTTTTGATAAACGACCGATTTTAAAACACCTTCGATTTCCATAAAGCCCAATATAAAAAGGAACACTTGATAAAGCGTCCCTTTTCATTCAAAAACAGCCCACTAACAAACTAGCGAATTTTCTTCTTATGACGATCGCGACGACGACGTTTTTTGCGTTTGTGGGTTGCAATTTTTCTGCGTTTTCTCTTTTTTCCGCAAGGCATAGAATTTCTCCAACATCGGGGTTAATCGACTTTTTGCCAAAATTAGGAATTTTTTCCTTTATTTTCAAGGGATTTGTTGAAAAACCCCAAAAAAGCGTTTCCGGAGAGATAAAACCCCGGATATTTTACATTTTCCCCATATTTTTTTAAATTAGACGTAGTTTTTTAACGATCATGAAGGCCTGTGCGTTTTTCGAGAGCCACCATCCATTTTCAAAATTCATCGAGATCCGTCTCGGTGCGTTTTCCGCAAGGGTTTCTGCGTCTCTTTCCGGTGGTGAAAACGTTCGTACAGCTTGGGCTCGTTCTTCTTTTTTTACAAACGGGATTTTTCTTCGGTTACGATCACCTGATCGGCAAAGCCATGGAACAGCGCCGGGTGCTGCACGGGAAACTCGAATCGGAGCAAAACCGTTTTGCCTTGCTTGAAGAAAAAATCTCTCCGCTCTTTGAAGACGAAGACTTCCTCTATACCAAGTTCGGGCTCTCGCTTCCGGAAACTTCCGAACGGGAACTCGGGGTTGGCGGCGCGGTGGTGCCGGAAAGCGCGCTTACCTGGGCTTCTTCTCCGACTTTTGAACTCGCCTCCGCTTTAAAAGAAAAACTGGAACGCACGGAAGCTCAACTGGAACGGAACCGGAGTTCGTTTTATTCCCTTAAAAATTACATGGAACGCCAGCAAGCGAACTGGAGAAACATCCCCTCCATTGCGCCGACAACCGGGCGTTATGCCTCGGCTTTCGGGCGGCGCACGCATCCGATCACCGGAGAAGTCGGAAAAATGCATTACGGCGTGGATATTTCCAACGAGCAGTGGACTCCGATTTTTGCCGCCGCCGACGGGGTGGTGGATATTTCCAAATGGAGTAATTCCTTTGGGAATTATGTGGTCCTGGATCACGGGAACGGTTTTGTAACAAAATACGGGCACAGCGTGCTTTCCGTTGTCCGGGAAGGGCAATGGGTGAAACGTTATCAGGTAATTGGTTATATGGGAAATACCGGCCGCTCGGTGAGCTCTCATTTGCATTATGAGGTCTGGCTCAATCGAGAAGCCGTAAATCCGCTTCGTTATATGCTCCCGAACGACTACGCTGTAGAGTAGTTGTCGAAAAATTAAAATGCTTTCTTTATGGGGACTGGCACTGGCGGCCGCGGGCTGTCCGTTTTTTACGGAATTTTTTCCGGATCCGTCACTCGTGGCCGACCGGGACGGAGAATTTGTGGAAGTCGCTTGGGACTCCGGCGGCGCGGTTCTTTGGGACACGCTTTATGTTTCGTTTGAAAATAAAGCGCCGTTTTTTTGGGTGCGCGAAGAGGGAAAGTCGCGCGTCTTGTGGCACCGCGATGTGAGCGCTTGTCCGGAAACTTCCGCGCTTGCCTGCGAACCTCTGACTGTGGCGGCGCTTCCGAATAACCGTTCGGCGGTATGGAGCCTCCGTGCCGGCGCTTGTGCGGATTCCGCTTTTTTACCGGCTCCGAAACCGGGGGAGACGTTTCAGCGCGCCGGCGCGGGCCCCGAAGATTTTGTCCTGGCCGCGCCGACTCCCGGCATGGCGAATACGGTTTACGAAACGGGGGCGAGGGATTGCCGGCTCGCCGTAGAGTCGGTTACGGCGGCAGAAGCGCGCTGGGAACTGAAAACACGGCTCGCCGGCTGCGATTCCGCGAAGGTGAAGGTGAGAATGCTTTCTTTGGAAGACGCTTACCTCGAAGACGAGTTTGTGAAAACGCTCCGCGGTTCCGAAACTTTTTATTCGACATTTTCTTCCCGCGGGCTTTGGTTTCAAGTAAAATTCCCCGAAGACGATTACCCGGCAAACGATACTTGGGACACGGTTTTTATAGAGCCTCACTACACGCCCGTTTATATTTCGGAAGTGCATCCTTGCCCCGAAGAACCGGTGCCGGAATGGGTGGAGCTTTACAATCCGTCGGAGCGGAACTTGCCACTTTCCCGGATTCATTTTTGCGGGCGCGCCGCCGTTAAGGCGGCGGCGGGAGATTCGCTTCAAAAGCGGGAAACGCTTTTACTCAGCCGCGATACGCTCGCGCTCCGGGAATGGCTCGGGGTTTCGGAAGTCCGGATCGCGTATGCGAATCTCGGGTTTTTGAAAAATGCGGCGGACACGCTTCGCCTTTGTTTCGATGCGCTCCCGGTGGATTCCGTATTTTGGGGTAAGAGTACCGCCATTAAAAGCAACTGCCCGAACGGTTTCAATCCGAGAACGCAGAAAAAGGATTCGAGTCCGGGGTTTCAAAAGCAGGCTTCCGCCGCCAAGAAGGAAAACCTTTCGTTCCAACCGTTTTGGAACGCCCGTGTGTTTTCCAAAAAACGTCCGGATTTTCCGTTGATGGTGAGTGCGGAAAGCGAGAAGCCTGTGAAAGTGGAATTGCTTTCCGGCAAAGGCATCCTGCTTTGGAGTGCCGATATTTTAGGGGGTTCCGGCAAAGAGTGGGCGCAGGTTCCGCTGCTTGAGAAAGGAACTTTGGGGGCAAATTATCTTCGTTTTTCCGAGGGGCGGCATGAAAAAATGGTGGGTATTATTCTGCGTCCTTGAACTCGCGCTTGGAATAAAAGTTCAGGGAGCTTCTTTTTTAACACCCGGATTTTTAGAGCGCTCCGGCGCGACGATTCCCGGGGGAATGCCGACGCCTGCGTCCACGCCGGCACGGCGCGCAAGCGGAATACAGCTCGGGATTTTGGGAGAGATTCCGGCGGCGGGGGTGGATTATCAAAAGTACCGGCTTGCCGCCGAATGGGGGAACGGAGTGTTTCGCATGGGAACTTTTTTTGAAGTTTCCGGAATGGATAGCATTTACCGGAGCGTTGCCGGGAATTTGGAGGCGGCTTGCGCCCGTTCGTTTTGGATTCTCGGACTCGGGCATTCTTATCAGGTGGATTGGGTGCCGGGCGAAGATTCGTGGAGCCGCAAAGAAGCCAAAGGCGGAGTTTCGGTTTTGTTCCCCGCGGGTTTTTCCGCCGGCGTTTTAAGCCGGTATTCGTATGAATCGCTTCCGGACTTTTTTGCCGGTATTCATTGGAAAGCGAGCGAGGCTTACCTTATTTTCGCCGAGTTCGGGAAAAACGAGTTTCATATCGGGCATGAAATTTTACTCGGGAGTATCCGCATTCAAACGGCGTACCGTTACCCGGGGCCCCAAATACTTTTCGAAATCGGGTTCCACATCGGCAGCGTTTTCGCCGCTGCCGGCACGCGCCAAACCGCAACGTCCCTCACCGCGTATCCGTTCCGCGTGCATTGGAAGTGAGGGTTTCGATGCCGCACTCCGGGTTTTGGACTCGAACGGAAATGGGGTGTGCTCACTTTCGTTTTCGGCAGGGAATTATACCGTTTCGCTTGATGGTTTTCCGCGCGGTTTGTATGTTGTAAAAGTAAATCAAGGTTCCCGGAAAAAATGGTGAATAAAGTGAATACATCTCAATTCCCTTTCATGCAGCGCGCGCTTTCCCTCGCCTATGAAGCGGTGGGAGTGAGCGCGCCGAATCCGGCGGTGGGCGCGGTGGTGGTTTTGGACGGGAATGTGGTGGGGGAAGGCTTCACACAGGCGCCGGGCTCTTTTCACGCCGAAGTCGCGGCGCTTCGGAACGCCGGTGAACTTGCCCGCGGCGCCGATCTTTGGGTTACGCTGGAACCTTGCTGTTTTTACGGAAGAACGCCCCCTTGCACCACGGCGATTATGAACGCCGGCATAAAACGGGTCTTTTATTCTCACGGTGACCCGAACCCGCGCGTTTACGGGAAAAGCAAACAGATTTTGGAAAGTGCGGGGATCGAAGTTTTTGAAGGTATTTGCGAACAGGAGTCCGCCCGCTTTTACGAAGCGTACGATTATTTTTCTGCGACCGGACATACTTTTGTGGAAGTGAAAATCGCGCAAACTAAAGACGGTTTTATTGCCGGGAAAAACGGCAAACCCATTAAAATCACGAGTGCGGAAACCGATTGCCTGATTCACCGCGAGCGCGCTTCTTCCGATGCGATTCTTGTGGGCGGCGGCACGCTTTTGAATGATAACCCCTCTTTAACGGTTCGGCTTTTTCAGGGGAACTCGCCGCCGCGCATTATTTTTTCGGGCAAGCGAATCATTCCCGATAACTTAAACATTTTTCAATCGGGCGCGCCTCCGGTTGTCTATTCGTTGGTACCGCAACCCGCTCTCGAAAATAAAGCCGAGGTTCGTTTGTTACAACACCCCGGTTTTCGGGAGAATTGGCTTCAAATGCTTCGGGACCTTTCGAGGGCAGGGAAACACCGTTTGATGGTGGAGCCCGGCGCGGAACTCGCGCGCCTGATTTTTACTTCGGGGCTTTGGAACCGCCTGAATTTGTGGACTTCACCGCAGGAAATTCATGAAGGCACCGCTTGGAATCAAGGCTTTTTTGCCCTTGAAACACCGGCATTTTCCGCCGGCGCCGGCGATCGCCTTTTGGAATTCCAAAATCATTTTGAAGTCCCTGCTTTTTAATTTTGCGGATTTATGAAACGTTATGGGCGTGCCCCGCGCTTCGCGCGGGCCGGCGTGTCTCCGGGCTACCCTCCGGTCGGTGCTGCGCACCGGCTTCGCCGCCCTCCGCCTGCCTCACGCAATGTTCGCACGGTTCCAACGCTCCGCGACAAATTGGAGCGGCTTCCAGCCTAAAAATTTGTCTCGGAGCATTAAGAACCGCGCTTATGTGAAAATGTAACTCAAATTCTTCCGGCATAAAACGCAAGCGTATTGACGTTGTTTTTTACCGCATATACAAACGCCTTGAAAATATAAAATGCAACTCAAGTTCCTCGGAAATTGCAAACAGGGAATAAGTATCACCGCAGATTTGAAAAGTCTTACAAAACCTAGCGAACTAAACCGATGCGGTAATAAGTATCATCGCAGACGAAGAAAGTCTTACATGCCGGATTTGTCATGGCGAGAACATTGCCCGCGGCCATCCGGATTCTGCATTGTTCCTCCCCGGATCACCACGCCACTATGTGGCTCGTGAAGACAAAGATGCATTCCGCGTTCGCGATGACAAAAAAAAGACGTAGCTCGTGATGACGATCTATGTGGATGCATAAATGGGGAATTCAGTCATTGAAATCACGAAGAACATACCGTCACCCCGGACTTGATCCGGGGTCCAAAAACATGGATCCTGACCAAGCGGCGCCGCTACCTGGTCGCATATCCCTTGTTCCATGTCCCTAATTTTTATGCCCTGCAAAGCAAGGGGGTAGCGGAAGACGGAGCCCGCCGCCCGGCGACTGAAAGAAGCCGAAACAGGCGGCGGGGCAAAACTCCGGCTGAAGCGAGGGGGCTCCCCCCTCCTCTATTTTTCAAGCAATAAATTTTACCTTGTGCGAAATTTTACCGAAATTTCATACTTTGTTTACATTTCTGATAAACTCACAAATCGGCATCAATCTGTGATTCGTTCATTTCTCCGAAAGACCGCGAAGAAACGGAGAGAATCGGAGGCATTTGAATACGTTTGGCAAGGGCGATGCCGCGGTAACGCCGCCACCAATACCGCATATCGAATACGGCGGGTTCGTCGGTGGGGTAAAGCCTGCGGAAATCCGTTTCGGAAAATCCGATTTGCCGGGGTAAAGCGCCGTCGTCCAGAGCTTCGAGCGTTTCATCGAGAGTCCGGTTTTCTTCCATCCAAAAACGGAATAAGCGGTCGTGATAGGCGTAAATAATCGGGTCGCCCTTTCCTTCGTCCACATTTTGCGCTTCGCTGAGTTCCGCGCTCGCCGGAATTTCAATAGATGCCTCCGGTATCCGCTCGCTCTCGCGGTTGATTTCGCGGGCGAGTTCATACACTTCCGTTTTCCACAAGTCGCCGAGGGCGCAAAAAATGCCGGCAGTGTCTCCGTAAAGCGTGCAATAGCCTGCCATCACTTCGGTTTTGTTTCCGTTGCAGGTAAAGGCCGCTCCTAAAACAGAGGCGATTGTGGATAAAAAAACGGCGGAACGCAAGCGGGCCTGTAAATTCTCAAAGTGGATTCCTTCGACCGTTACGGTTTCACCGCCGGAAAACACGGCCGCGTTCAACGTTTCGCGGCAAGATTCCAAAACGCCAGTCATCGGGAGCGCCAAATAAGAACATCCCAGATTTTCCGCGAGTTTCCCGGCTGCATTCTTTGTGGTTTCGGAATTGAAACGCGTGGGTAAATTCACCAAATACACGTTTTCAGCGCCGAGCGCGTCGGCGTGAAGCACGGCGTTTACCGCGCTGTCGATCCCGCCGGAAACACCAATCACCACCCGCGGAATTTTCATTTGCCGTAAACTCGCCCGGATCATGTAAGTGAGCGCTTTCCGCTTTTCGGCGATGGGAGTTAAAGGAGTCTGCGGTACAAACGTTCCTTTGACACCGAAATTTTTAAATTCTAAAAGTTCCGCGCGAGGTTCGAACGCCGGAAACGAATACACCATTTTTCTGGAGGGTTCGAAAATAGAACTTTCGCCGGCAAAAGCTTTGATACACTTGCCTTCGTTGTGAACGCCGACGGCATTTAAATGCAATACGGATACGCCGTATTTTTCAGCGACTTCGGCAATGTCGCGGCGGTAATGGTTTCCCTCGCCCGTCCGGTAAAAAAACGAAGAGATGTTGATAAAAAAATCACCGGGGCAAAGTTGTTCCCCTAAAAGATTCCAGTCATGGTTCCCTGCAAAAATGCCGATTTTTCTGCCGCTCGCCAAAGGATACGGTTCGAGTTCATCGGGGAAATAAAACGGCGATTTGATGCGCGTGAGTTTTTGTTCCGCGGCATAATAAGCGTGGTTGCACGGAGGCAGCGCGTCTTCTTCGGAATCACAAATGACCTTGTCGCCGTCGGAAAACTGGTCGTCAATGTTCCCGAATAAAATGTCGATACCGTTTGCGAGAGCCGCGATTTGATAACCGTAAGAAATACATTCGATGGCAAACGCCGAACCTTTTTCGGGGTAAGCGCCGCCGAACAAACAGCAATCCGGGAAAATGACGAGATCCGCGCCGTGCTTTTTTGCTTCGCCGATATAGCGGTCCATAGTTTCAAAATTCCGTTTCGGATTCCCCGAGACGATTTCCATTTGCACCGCATAAACTTTCATAATTGAATTTTTACATCCAGCCGCGCTCGGATGTTCCGGAAATACCGCGTACCTTTAAGTCGAAATCGTCGGGATTCGTAGCCGCCGCCATCGCCGTTTCATAGCTGATTCTTTCTTCGCGGTAAAGTTTGAGGAGTGCCTGGTCGAAAGTTTGGCTATGGTACTGAATATTACCTTCGGCAATCGCCTGCTCCACCATATCCATTTTTTCTTTATCTACCAAATAATCTCTCACGGCGCCGGTGTTAATCAAAATTTCAGCGGCGGGAACGCGCCCCTTTTCGTCTTTCGTCGGAAGCAAACGGAGAGAAATAATGGCCTCAAGGCAAGAGGCGAGCAAAAGGCGCACTTCTTCGTGCTGATGCGGCGGGTAGAGCGAAAGTACGCGGTGAATGGTTTCTTTCGCGTTCGTCGTATGAATGGTGGCAAACACCATGTGCCCGGTATCGGCCGCGGTGAGCGCAATCTGCATGGTTTCCAAATCACGGATTTCACCTACGAGAATCACGTCCGGGTCTTGACGGAGCGCCGCCCGGAGCGAATTGGCGTAAGAGTTGGTGTCCACGCCGATCTCGCGCTGGGACACGATGGATTTTTTATCACGGTGAAGATATTCGATCGGGTCTTCAATCGTAATCACGTTGCAGGTTTCCATCTCGTTAATGTGATCGATCATGGAAGCGAGACACGTGGATTTTCCGGAGCCCGTGGTTCCGGTAACGAGAATGAGCCCGCGTTTACGGAGAGAAAGCTCCTGTACGATCGGCGGTAAATTCAGTTCCTCAAATTTTGGAATTTTTGCTTTAATATGGCGAATCACAAGCGCCGTGGAGCCGCGCTGGCGAAAAACGTTCACGCGGAAACGCCCCAAATCCCGGGCGCCCACGGCGAAATCGCATTCCTTGTCGCGCTCAAACCGGGCGAGCTGTTCCCGATTCATCAAATCCGTGAGGAACTCATCCATGATAGCCGGGTCTAAAATAATGGATTCAAACATCCGAACCAGCGCCCCGTTAATGCGGAAAACCGGAGGTACCCCGGCGCGCAAATGCAAGTCCGAAGCCTTTTGGTTTACCATTTCTCTCAATAGCTGTTCGATTCTAAGTCCGGAAGCCATGAATAGCTACTCCTTTCAAAACTAAGCGTCTTTGTTCGATTCTTTATACTTTGTTTCCACTTCCGCTAAACGACTTTGAATTTCCGTATTGTCCGGCTCTCTTTTAGCGAGGTCGCGGTAAATATCCAAAGCTTCTTTATACAAACCCTGTTCGTAATAAATATCGGCGAGAGTCGGCGTATTCAGATTTTCGTCCAGTTTGGTGTTACCGGCATCCAGTTTGGCATGCGGGTTTTGAATCAGCGCATTCTCCACTTCGTCATCGGAATCGCCGGACATCAGGAAATCCACACCCGAACGTTCGCCGCCGATTTTTTGAGGCGTGCTTTCCGCCGATTTTTCAAATAGCGTTTCAAAAGTGCCGGCCGGTTTTGCAGTGCCGGCCGCTTGCGGAACATCGGCTGCCGGCGTTTCTGCCTTGGAGGCCGCCGCAGGAGTTGCGGGAGTGTTCCAATCGTCGTCCTCTTCGGCGCCGAAAAGCGCGTCCAAAGAAGATGCCACTTCCGAAGTCAATTCGATTTTTCCGGAATCCGCTTCTTTTTCGGCAGGCTGTTCCGTTTTCGTTTCGGGAGCCGCGGCCGGGGTTTCCGCTACCGGCGCCGCGTAGTGCGCCGGTTCTTCGGGAAGTTCATCGTCACCGAAGAAATCATCTAAAGTAGAGGTCGTGGAGGCTGGTGCAGGCTCTACCGCAGGCGTTGATTCTGCCGCCGGGATCGGCGGCGGGAGAGCGGAAGACTCTTCGGGAGTTGCCGGAGCAGCCGCAAAATGAGTGGGTTCTTCGGGGAGTTCATCATCACCGAAGAAATCATCCAGAGTAGAGGCGGTAGAGGCTGGTGCAAGTTCTACGGCAGGCGTTGATTCCGCCGCCGGAACCGGCGGCGGGAGAATGGAGGATTCTTCGGGGAGATCATCGTCATCGCCGAATAATTGATCGAACGCCGCCGAAGTGGATGCCGAAGTTTCCTCTTCGGGCAATTCAAGAACCGCGGGTGTTTGCGGAACTTCGGGTTCTTTTCCTTTAGCGGTTGCATTTTCCTGAGCAAAAGAACTGAATACCGACATGGGTGCAGCCGGTTCTTCCGGTTCGTCTTCTTTCAAATCATCCGGAGAACCGAAGAACCCGGAGAATGCCGAAGAAATATCGTCGCCGGAAATATCTTCTCCCATGAAATCGTCCTGCGTTTCTTCATGCGGTTCCATCACCGAGAAAGCATCGCCGAGATCGTTTTGGAGCTGCTCGAAATTAATGTTTTCCTCTTCCGGTTCTTCCGGAAGGAGCGCTGCTATGGATTCGAACGGATCGCTTTCATCCAGTTCAAATTCCGGCGCCAAATTTTCCAAACCGGAAATATCGGCATATTCTTCCTGCCAGAAAGAATCCAGCGGATCCAAATCATGAAGTCTGAGGAAAAACAAATTGCGCTGCGGAATCCGTTCGAGTTTTTCGGAGGCAAGTCCCGCGCGGTACAAAACGGAAAGAACGTAAGGGTCCCGCCGCAGCACTTTTTCGCAAAGTTCGAGAGTCTCTTCCCATTTTTCCTGATCGAAAAGTATTGCCGAACGAACAATGAGAGCCGAAAGATCATTCGGGAATTTTTCAAGCCCGTCATCCAGCCGGTGCAGGGCGGCTTCTAAAGAACCTTCCTTACGTTCACAATCCGCAAGCCAAACAAAAGCTTTCGAATCGTTTTTCTTACCGACCATTTTCTTGATAGATTCTAAAGTTGCCGTCATGGGTTCCTCTTCGCCTGCATTAAAAGCGCTTCGTCGCTGAGAAGCACCGGAATTCCTTGTTTCACCGGATAAAGCCGTTTACCGTCCGCCGTTATTAACGCTGCTTCCAGAATTTCCTTCACCGGCTCGCCCGCCGCATTGTTCTGACTTCCGGCACGAATCCGGCCGTTCACGGTATCCAACTCGGCGGAACCCGCTTCGCGAAGCGGCTGTTTGGTTTCAGGACAACAAAGGATTTCTAGTAACTCGGGACTGATCATGTGTAACCTTTCGCTAAAATTAAATCATTTTCCACAAGAAAGAACATTAAGAATAAAGATTCTCCAGATCCACCAGCACAAAATCTTCAAAATTACGGCTGCAAATCAAAAGTAAAACTTTTAAACGGAGCGCGCGCGCCCAATTCCGGTCCAAATCTTCATAATATCCGTGAGAATCGGAAACGAGCAGGAGCTCCCGGCAACCGGTCCGGCGGCAAATGGAATCCATTTCGGAGAGAGCGCCGAGAAAATAAGTGCGGTTTTTCTCCAGAATCTGTTCCCGGGAAGGAGCCACACACCCGAGCAATTCCGATTGCAGTTCTTCGCTCCAAAACCGGAAATAAGGAGAAAGCTGATGGTGAGAAGCCCCAAAAAGAATGGAGCGGTGCCGCAACCTGAAAAACACCCGGTAAAAATAATAGCCCCAAAAAATAAAACGCCGCCAAATCAAAGCAAAAAGCCCGATTGCGAGCGCGAAGGAAAGCATCAGGAGCGGCGCCTTCCCCATAAGCACAAGAACCGCAGAGAAAACCAGAAGCAGCGGGAAAAGAAACCGCCACACGCCTTTGCCGTCGAGCCGCGGCGTGGAATAATCGCCGCCTAAAGCAAAAACGCACCACATGAGAACCGATAACGAAACAACCACCGGCCGCATTTCAAAATCCGGTGAAATTTTACTCAGCAAAAAGACGCTCAGAAAAACCGCGCCCGCATCGAGGAGCATTTTCCACCACTGCGGAATCAGGCGCGAAAACGCGCCCACGCAAGACGCAAAGAAAATCCCAAGCGTCACAAACGGGAGCGGAATCCGGTAATACCTGTGTTTCTCGGCAAAGATAAACATGGCTTTGTAAAAATTAAGGTACGTTTTCAAACGGCGGGTAGCGCTGCTTTTCCCTTTAAAGTGAATAATTTTAGCGCCGGCGTAATAATGATTTTCGTAGCCGAGTTTTTTCACGCGAAGGCAAATATCGAGGTCTTCTCCGTACATGAAAAAATCTTCGTCAAACCCGCCGATATTCTCGAATAAACTTTTCCGGATACAAAAGAAAGAACCGCTGACCGCATCGACTTCCGTATTCTGATCCGGATCCAGATAAGTCATGTTGTAAGAGGCGAAAAAACGGCTTTTCGGGAAAAGGCGGGCGAGCCCGATCGTTTTAAAGATAGCGGCGAGCGGCGACGGAAAGGTGCGGCGGCACGCCAATTGAAACGTTCCGTTTTCGTTTAAGATTTGACAGCCCACGAGACCCGGTTTTTCAAGGGAAAGCATATACGAAAGCGTTTTCCGGAACGTATCCTGCGCGACAATCGTATCGGGGTTGATAAAAAACAAATTTTCTTTTTCGGCGTATTTTGCCGCGTAGTTACACCCTTTTCCGAAACCGAGATTCGTTTCCGAATGGAGCCACTTTACCTGCGGAAAAAAATCCTTGCATTCCTGCGAAAGAGGTTCCGGAGAGCCGTTATCCAAAACGATAATCTGAGAGTCCATGCCTTCCAAGGCTTTCCGGATGGAGTTCAAACACGCCGGAATAAAATCGCCCGAGTTATAGGCGATAATGATCACGGAACAAGAAAGAGATTTTTCCATAGAATCAGGCAAGTCCGAGCCTTAATTTAATAACGAGGAAAAAAGCTTCGGAAATAATTCCGCCGCTCATTTTAGAAGTGCCCCGCGTACGGTCCGTAAACACAATCGGGATTTCCTTGACCGAAAGCCCTTTTTTCCAAACCTTAAAAGTCGTTTCGATTTGAAAACAGTAACCGTCGCTTTTCATTTTCGAGAGATCAAGAGCCTGGAGCGCTTCCCGGCGGAAACACTTGAATCCGCCCGTCACATCGTTTACGGGAATCCCCGTCACGAGACGCGTGTAAAGGTTTGCGAAATAACTCAGCACCAGGCGTTTCCAGTCCCAATTGACGACACTGATACGCCGCCCGTCGTAACGGCTTCCCACTACGAGATCGGCATGTTCCGCCGCATCCAAAAAGCGCGTGAGGTCGGAAGGCGAATGACTGAAATCCGCATCCATTTCAAAAATGCGTTCATAACCGCGTTCGAGCGCCCACTTGAACCCAAGTACATAAGCCGTGCCGAGACCGAGTTTTCCCGAACGCATCAGGAGATGCACCCGCGGGTTTTCAACGGCGTATTTTTGCACGAGTTTTCCGGTGCCGTCCGGAGAGTTGTCATCCACCACGAGCACATCAATGCATTCATGCTGTTTCAGCACTTCGGGAATAATCAGGAGAATATTTTCTTTTTCATTGTAAGTCGGAATAATGACAAGACTTTTCGGATAATTCATTTAAGACTCCTTCCCGAGTGTTTCGGAAACAGGGTATTCCTGTTTTTGTTCTCGATTGACAATTTCTCCGAGGAACCCCAAAGAGAAAAATTGAATGCCCATAATTAAAGAAAACCCGCCTAAAATCAGGAGCGGCCGCACATGAAGCGCGCCGGTAACAATCCACTCCACGCCGAAATACGAAAGTATTCCGGTGCCGCAAAGCACGAGGAACAAACCGATCAAACCGAAAAAGTGAAGCGGTTTGGCGGCAAAACTTTGTAAGAAAAGCAGAGAAAGCAAATCCAGGAATCCGGAAACGAGCCGCGATACGCCGTATTTGGAAACCCCGTGAATCCGCGCCCGGTGCGCAACCGGCATTTCCGTAATGCGGTAACCCTGCCACTTGGCCATCACCGGAATAAAACGGTGAAAATCGCCGTACAAAGGAATAAAACGCACCACCGAAGCGCGGTACGCTTTGATACCGGAATTAAAATCATGAAGCCTTTTCCCCGCCACAAAAGAAACCGAGAGGTTAAAAAGTTTGGAAGGGAGCGTTTTATGCCAAGGGTCGAGCCGTGTTTTTTTCCAGCCGGAAACAAGATCGTAACCCTCTTCGAGCAAAGCGATCATTTTCGGAACTTCCTGCGGATCGTCTTGAAGATCGCCGTCGAGGGTTGCGATATAACGCCCTTCGGCTTTGGAAAATCCGAGAGAGAGTGCTTTGGCCTTACCGCAGTTAAATTGAAAACGGAACGCGCGCAGAAAAGGATACTCTCCGGACAATCGCCGGAGTTCTTCCCAGGAACGGTCGCGGCTGCCGTCGTCAACGACAATCACCTCATAAGTCATTCCGGTCGGCAAAAGCGCAGACTGAATTTCGGCCATCAGTTCATTCAAACTTTCGGCTTCGTCTTTAATCGGAATCACTACACTGAGATCCATAACCTTAACCTACAAATTTCCCGAAGAAGAAAGAGAATCCGCCGGAGCTCCGGATTCCACTACAGGGAGCGAATCGGGCAAAGCGGAAATAGGCTGCACCATCGCCATCAAACGACCCTTGCCCTGGGTATCGTAATCCGGAACGGATTTAAGCCCGCGTTCCACCGCTTCCATGGCGCGCGCTTTTTCTCCGGCCGCTTCGTAAATAAATGCCGCTGCCCAGTAGTTACGCCACTCCAGCGGGAATTGTTTCATGCCGAGTTCAAGGAAGTGAACGGCAAACACCGTCTTTTCTTCCACTTGTCTTTTCACATCCGCCGTGTAAGGCTGTTTGCGCAGCTCCACAATTTGTTCGCGAAGCGTGAATGCGATTTGCAGATAAAGCGAAATATAACCCGAGAGCAACCGTTCCGTTTCCGCATTGATGTAAGCCGTGCCGTCGCCCAGCCCGCGGAATTGGAAAACATCGTCCAGCAAATAAGCGGTGCGAGCCAAGTCAAATTCGTTTCTCCGGTCTTTAAAATCGCCTTTCATGAAGTTGTAAATCATGCCTTCCTGTATCGAATATTTTTCAAGCCCCATAAAGTTCGAGACCCCCACCGTTGTGGAGAAATGAATCGGGCGATCCAGATTATTCATGGCAAGGTCCAGCACGAGTTTGGATTGCGTCATCATCATCACGGAACGCGTGCGCTCCTGCCATTCGAGGAATGCCGTATAAACTTGAAGCATCACCTTGTATTTCAAACTCTTGGCGGAATCCAGTTCCGGATTAGCGGCGAGCCTTTCCAAAATCGGCATGGCATTTTTCGCTTTTGTAACCCAGGTGGAAACGAGGTGATTCGGATTTTGATCGCTTCCGTCTTGAATTACCATATCACGTTCAATGCCCGCTTTATCGTAACTGAGTTCGAGAACCGGTTCCTGAGTGAGCATTTGCTTAATGTACCAGTCGGTATTCCCGAGGCTCAAATTCACCACGCGCACGTCTTTACGAATGCCCGCCACTTCCTGCGCAAACCAAAGCGGGAACGTATCGTTATCGCCGTTGGTGAAAAGAATCGCATTCGGGCGGCAGCTTTGCAAGATGTTGTAAGCGTAATCCCACGGCACCCACAAACCGGAACGGTCGTGATCTTCAAAATTGGAAGCGAACGGCACAAAGAAACTCACAAGCATCAGAAGCGCCGCTACCGGAATCATCAGAACCGAAGAATTCAAAGCAAGCAAAAGTACCAGGAATCCGGCGCCGATGCCGAGAATCATGCTCATGAAAATGTACCCCGGCGTATAGAAGTAATCGCGTTCGCGCACTTCCAAATGAACCGGTTGCGGGAACGGCGGCACTTGCCCCATGCGGGCGTAAGCCGCCTCGATCTTTTTCCAGTTTTGCCACACCGGATTTTCTTCCGCCTTGCGTACTTTTTGTTCGGCGGCGCGGAACACGGATTCCGGCGACTTTGCATAATAATGCCGCTCCAGCTCGAACTTCGCATTTTCAATTTCGTGATTCGCTTGAATCAGCGCGTTCGGATCAGGGACGGTAAGGCCTGTAATGCCCGCGTTCCGGAGGTCCGAAATATTGCGCGTCATGGCGTTCACCCAATATTCGCGTTCCCGGTTTTCCATGCGGGTACCGTCGGCGAAATTGATGTAAAAAATAAGCCCGAGCGAACAAAGTCCGTAAAGAACGGAGAGATAAATCCCAAGGGTGCGGGAGCGGCGCGTCACGAGAACGCACACAAAAATCAACGTACCGTTGAACAAAATAAACCACGCGAGCTGAGCGAGAATCGAATCGCCCATCATCGCCATCTGAGTCGGGAATTGAATCCCAAGACGCTCCGTCGGCACATTCTCGTAAGCGTCAAAAGCGTAAGCGCCGTTAGCGAGGAAAGTAACGCCGCCCACTTTGTAAGGCAGGTACTGCGCAATTTGATAACCGCCGAAACCCATGTGCGGGAAACTCATGAACTGATGCGCAATTTGCCCGCGGCGGTAAAATGCCCGGCTGATCATGCTTTCGGAACCGTATTGTTTCCGTCCGATAAAATCATTGAACGCTTTCCAGTTTTCTTCGACAAACAAATTCTTTAATTGCAAATTCCCTTCGTCGTCCCGGATGTTTATTTCCGGATCGTTTTCATCAATCGCCGGGTTCAGCTCGGAACGAATCGGAATGTAAAGATGCGAACTGTAACCCACGAGCGCCACGATTGCAAAAGCAAGCGAAAGGCGTATGCTTTTCATCACATCGGCATTAAAGGGTTTTGCAAACATAAGCACGGCGAGAACGGCAATGCAGCCGAGTCCGAGAATCAGAAAACCGGACACATAATAAATCACGGAACAAAGAAGCACTCCGGTAATCCACACCGGAAAGCGGGACATAATTTTTTTCGGTTCCGCAATCAGGAGAAGCACGAACACCGCCGGAATGGTAAGCATGGTATAAAGGTGCGAACCTACGCCGAGAAACGCTATGTAACAAATAAAGACGAGAATGCGGTCCCCTTGCGGCGAATTGCGGTGATTGAGCCAAACAAGCCCGAAGTAGGAAACGAGCATAAGAATCAGCATGGCAAAGCCGTAAACTTCCGCCTCTACCGCATTAAACCAGAACGTATCGGAGAAAGCGAGCAGGAATCCGGCCACGAGAGCCGTCGTCGATAACACAAGCGTACGCGCTTTACTTGAAATTTTCGCGGCAAGAGCATCTTTGGAAAGCACTTTCGCCAAAAAATCCCACGCAAAGAGCGCCGTCACATAAACCGTAGCCGCCGAACTGATCACCGAAATGTAATTCACGCGTTTCGCGATTTCTTCCACCATCGGCAGCGCCACAATAAACGCGCGGGCAAGCATCACAAAGAACGGCGTGCCCGGCGGGTGCGGGATTCCGAGGATATTAGCCGCGGCGATAAACTCGCCGCAATCCCAAAAACTTACGGTGGGAGCCACCGTAATAAAGTAAGTCACAAAAGCGACAAGCCCGGTAAATCCGGCCACCAGATGTTTAATGATTTTATCCGACTTCAATTTTGATCTCCTGATTTTTTTTCGGAAAGCATTCCCTTGTTTTTTGCAAATTGATTGAGAATCCCGTTTACAAATTGCGGCGAATCATCCGTGCTGAATTTATTGGCAATTTGAACCGCCTCAAGAATCGCCACTTTGGTGGGAATATCGGGTTTGTAAAGCAACTCCACCATGGCAATCATAATAAGAATACGGTCGAGCGTTGCCATACGCCCTAAATCCCAGGCATGAGACAGCGACTTAATTTCTTTTTCAAGAGTGCTGCGGTGTTCCTGATACAAATCCACAAGCGACATTCCGTATTTCTTCATATCGTCTTGAATCGGCGCGCTCGCGAGAACGCCCGGAAGACAAACTCCCGCAGGAGAAGCGGTCAAATCCATCGCATAAATTAATTGCATGGCAAAAATGCGCGCCGGCCTTCTGCTGACAGAACTCATTTTAACTTCCTGTAAAGCTCCGCCATTTCCACAGCAGCCGCAGCGCATTCCGCGCCTTTATTTCCGCATTTAAGACCCGCGCGGTTCATGGCTTGATCCACCGTATCGGTAGTCAAAACGCCGAAAGCCACCGGTATTTTTCCAAGACCCGCTATCGCAGCCGTACCCGAAGTCACTCCGTTCACCACCACATCAAAGTGAGGCGTTTCGCCGCGGATCACCGCACCGAGAGCAATGAGCGCATCGTATTTACCGGAATCGTGAAGCACTTTCAAAACGCCCGGAATTTCAAAAGCGCCCGGAACGCGCACCACCGTGATATTCTTTGAAGCCACACTTAAGACCTCTAGTTGAGAAACCGCACCCGAAAGGAGAGACTCCGTCACGATGGAATTAAAACGGGAAACAACAATCCCGATTTTCAAATCCTTTCCGTTTAACACCACTTTGACTTCATTGATTTCAGACATTTTTGCCTCCGGCGTGCTGAAGGTTCAACACATGACCCATTTTTTCCATTTTTGTTTCCAGATAAAACCGGTTGGTTTCGTTAGGGGGAATCTCAATCGGAACGCGTTCCGTAATCTCAAGCCCGTAACCCGAAAGTCCTTCAATTTTGGTAGGATTATTGGTGAGGAGCCGCATTTGGTGCACGCCGATATCGGAAAGAATCTGCGCGCCGATACCGTAACTGCGAAGATCGGGGTTAAACCCGAGGTGCGTATTCGCTTCCACCGTATCAAGCCCCTGTTCCTGCAGCTCATAAGCCTTTAATTTATTGCAAAGCCCAATACCCCGGCCTTCCTGACCGCGCATATAAAGAAACACGCCGCCGTTTTTCCCGATAAACCGCATCGCGGCATCCAGCTGTTCACCGCAATCGCAGCGGTAAGAACCAAAAGTATCGCCCGTCAAACACTCGCTGTGCACACGCACATAAACCGGCTTTGAGAAATCAAGCCCCGGAGTCACCCAGGCGATATGTTCCGTAGAATCCAGCTTGTTCCGGTAAGCGTAAACCTGAAAATCTCCGTAACGGGAAGGAATGTGCGGAACAGCCATGCGTTCCACCAATTTTTCCGTACGGTTACGGTAAGCCACCAAATCTTTAATGGCAATCAGTTTTAACCCGAAACGATCCGCTATTTTCCGGAGCTCGGGAAGGCGCGCCATACTTCCGTCTTCGTTCACGATTTCACAAATCACACCCGCGGGGTAAGCCCCCGCCATGCGCGCGAGATCCACCGCCGCTTCCGTATGCCCCGCGCGCACGAGAACGCCGCCGTCTCTTGCCCGGAGCGGAAACGTGTGCCCCGGCGTCACGAAATCCGACGCCTTGTATTTCGGGTCGGCAAGCCGCCGGCTCGTAAGGGCGCGTTCAATAGCGCTGATTCCTGTGGTGGTGCCTTCTTTCGCTTCCACCGAAACCGTAAAAGCCGTTTCGAATTTGGAACCGTTGTTAGTACTCATCATCGGAAACCCGAGATCGGCAATCCGTTCGGCAGTAAGGCAAGTGCAAACAAGCCCGCGCCCGTGAGTAATCATAAAATTCACATGCTTTGTCTCGCAAAGTTCCGCGAGACATAAAAAATCACCCTCACTCTCGCGGTCTTCATCATCGGCCACGATAATGATGTTACCCTTGCGGAGTTCTTCAACAGCCTCTTCAATCGTATCAAGCAATTTTCATTTCCTTCAAATAATTTTCAATGTATTTCCCGATCATATCCACTTCCACATTCACCGGATCGCCCGGTTTCCAAACCGCCAGGTTTGTTTTGGAAAGCGTCTCGGGAATAATCGCCACGCGGATTTTATCCGCAAATTTTTCCGCCACCGTAAGACTGATACCATTTAAAGTAATGGAACCGCGCCGAATAATGTATTTGCGGAGAGCCTCCGGAATTTCAAGATCCACCTCCACTCCGGTTTCTCTCGGAATCACATCGAGAACGGTCGCGCACGCATCCACATGCCCCATGACAAAATGCCCGCCCATAAAACTATCCGGGCGGCAGGGTTGTTCAAGATTCACATAATCCCCGGCCTTGCGTTTGCTGAAAGCGGTATTCGCCACCGTCTGGCGAATCAGGCAAAACTCAGCCTCGTTTTCCGTGCAGGACTCCACCGTAAGGCAAACACCGTCGTTTGCGACACTATCGCCTTCATGATTATTCTTGAAAAAACCGGCACTTTCCACAAGCATAGAGACCGCGTCTCCGCGATCCTTGATTTCCCGAATCAAACCTTTGGCCTGCACAATACCTGTGAACATCACAAAATCTCCAAAATATTGGAATAATTTAGAAAAAAACAAAAACACAAACGGGTTCTTCTCATGGGCGTGCCCGCCTGACGGCGGCCGGGCTGTATTTTTGGGGTGGCACCCACCTCGCGCTTATTCTTTTCGCCGAATGAAATGAAGCGCGAGAGCCCCCTGCAAAAACGGAGCCGCGCGGCACTTCACCGGAATCCGCCGCACGCGTCTCCGCCCTTCGGGTCACCATCCCTGCCCGAAACCGGGTCGAAAGTATTCGACCCCAGCCATCGTTATTGTCATGTTTCAATTGTGAATCGAAATCCGGAATAACATTTCTATTCCCGACATTTCATACTTGAGGAACTCGGTAGCAATTTTTTATCCCTAAGCGCGGTTCTCAATGCTTTTTTCAAAACCTTTAGGCTGGAAGCCGCTCCGGTTTTGAAAAAAGTGTTGGAATTGCGCGGGAGTAGCAT
>JAISUZ010000101.1 GCA_031271785.1 Fibrobacter sp.
GATGCGACAGGAACTGCGGAGACGCGCGAGTCACTTGACCGAAGTTATCGGTAAGCGCGGCTCCGTTTTCGGCGGGGGCTCTCGCGAGACTCGCGAGGTGGGCGCCACCCCGAAAATGCAAGCCCGGTCCCGGAATGAAGTGGAGGGAGCCACCCATGATAATAAGAAACACTTATTTTTGAACGCGCTTTAAGCGGAAATCGCGATGAGTTTGTCTCTCGTTTCTAAAATTTTTTGGAAGAGTTTTTGGTGTTTTGCGGTTTCTCCGCGGAGCATTTGCAGTTCTTTTTGGTTTTCTTTTTCCAGTTGGAGTAAGTCCAGGCGGAGTTTGAACGATTTTTCCGATTCGCCGGTTTTGATTTCTTTTCGGAAGCGGTCTATGGAGCGGTTTAGGAGTACCAGCAGGGCTTCCAAAAATTCTTTGGTCGCGGTTTCCGGGCTCCATTCTTCCGAGGGCAGGTTTTCGAGAATCTCTTGAAGCGCGGGCGATAGCATGGGGTGCAGCCGTTTTAAGTCAATCGTTTGATTTTCTTGAAAAAAGGCGAGGGCGAGTTCCAGGAGTTCGCCGAGGTGTGTGGATTCCAAGAACGAAATTCCCGAAGCGGCGAGTTCCAAATTGAAAAACGATGCGGCCGGTTTCCACAGGCTTTCGTTTTTTAATATCAACGCTACGAAACGAAATTCT
Organism: Fibrobacter sp.; assembly: GCA_031271785.1. Classification (GTDB taxonomy): domain Bacteria; phylum Fibrobacterota; class Fibrobacteria; order Fibrobacterales; family Fibrobacteraceae; genus JAISUZ01. The sequence goes on from JAISUZ010000101.1 coordinate 686, forward strand.
GCGCTCGGGATTAAATTCCATTCGACCTGAGGCGCTTGCGGCGTTAAAACATTTTTTTTGGATTTTCCGTAGGCCGGCGCCGGCGTGGGGAGGGTCGCTCTGGTTTGATAACGCTCCGATAGCATTTTCAAATATTGATCGCGGAGTTCCTTGTCTTGAATTTTGGCGATGATCGATTTGATTTCGTGAATAAAGGCGGCGCGTTCTTCAATGGTTTCCGTGGGTTTTTCTTTTCCGAGGTAAGTGAGCCAGTCTTCCGCTTTCCCGAGTTCTTTTAGAAACGCTTCGGCGCCGTTTTCCCTAATAAAGTTATCCGGGTCGATTTTCTCGCCGTTCGGGCGCGATAAGGAAAAAATACGCGGCGTGATGTTGTGCGGGAGTACGATTTCCAATGAACGGAGGGTGGCTTTTTTTCCGGCGGCGTCGCTATCGAAGACAAGGTAAGCCGTTTTTGCGTAACGCGAGAGGATGTTCGCGTGGGTTTCCGTGAGCGCCGTTCCCGATACCGCCACGACATTTTGAATACCGGCTTGATAGAGAGAGATTAAATCAAAATAACCTTCGACCAATATGACGGATTCTTTTTTGGATATTTCCTGTTTGCTGTGATTCAAGCCGTATAGAATTTGGCTTTTTGAATAAAGCGCGGTTTCCGGGCTGTTCATGTATTTGGGTGTGTTCGGGCGGTCTTCGAGAATCCGTCCGCCGAAAGCGACGACCATTCCCGTAAGGTTTTGAATGGTGAACATGAGCCGCCCGCGGAATTTGTCCGTAATACCGCCGGTTTCTCTTTCAATGGCGAGCCCCGCTTTCACCAAGTCTTTTGGGGAAAATCCGTGCTGAGAGGCAAATGAGATAAAATCGCTTCTTGAGTTCGGCGCGTAGCCGATACGGAATTTCTTTTGCGTTTCTTCGGTGATGCCGCGCTTACGCAGGTATTGGAGTGCAAAATCGTTTTTAGTGAGTTCGCGTTCAAACCAGGAGGCGGCAAGCTCGTTGATCGATTTGATGAGGCCCCGTTCTTCCGTGACTTCTTTATTTTCCGATGGGTTCAGAGAGGGGAGGGAAAACCCGGTGGCGCCTGCGACCCACTCCACCGCCGATTTAAAATCGAGCTTTTCATGCTCCATGATAAACTTGAATACATCGCCGCCTGCGCCGCAGGCAAAGCATTTGTAGATCCCGAGCTGCGGATTGACATTCATTGAAGGGGAACGGTCGTCATGAAAAGGGCAGCGCCCCAAGTAACGGTTTCCCGATCTTTTGAGCGGCACAAATTGTTGAATGACATCGGCAATATCGGCGTGCGATTTCAGTTGCTGGATGATTTCTTCGGAATAAAAAGCCACGGCGTAAAAATAACTAGAGCCTGTTCACATGATCTGAAATATTTGCATTTTGAACGGATTTTTTGCCGGGCAAGGCAAATTTTCGCAGGAATACTGGTGGTATTTCAAGAAAATTTAACGAAGCATAGCGAAACCAGGTGGCGGCGCACACTTGGAAAATCTTACATGCGTGAACAGGCTCTATCAGACAACGCCCGCTTTTTTCCAATGCCCGTTGCGCCAACGGAGGTAATTCACAATGGAGCGGAAGCATTCGTCGCACGCCATACCGAGCCAAAGCCCGATAATTCCGAGTTTTAAGCCGAAACCGAGGAAAAGAGCGCTCCCGACGCCGAGCGTCCACATCATGGAAGTTCCGACAATGGCCGGGAATTTGGAGTCTCCGGCGGCGCGCAGAGAGTTTGTGATCACAATGTTCGCTGCTTTGAAAGGCTGGAGCGCTACATCGCACCAAAGACAGAGTGCGCCGATCCGGATCACTTCCGGGTTTTGCGTAAAAATAGTCATGAGTCTCGGTCCGCAAACGGCGACCACGAGAGCGACGAGGAGGGCGCCGGCGGAACTGAGAATCAAACTTTGGTGCATGCGCCGGTTTGCTTTTTTATAATCATGAGCGCCGACGAGATGCGCTACGAGAATCTGGTTTCCGCTCCCGAGCCCCACGCTGAGAATCACGGCAAGCATGGCAAAGTTCGCGCTGAATACGCGGGAAGTAATTGCGAGCGTGCCGAGATACACCACCATTTTGGTAATGAATACCTGAAACAGCTGAAAACTTACCGGTTCGGCGGCCGCCGGAAGCCCGATGCGGATCCAATCCGGAAGAATTACGCGAGTGCGTTTAAAGTCGCTGCGGCGGTGACGGTGTCCGATTTGATAATGATGGACAATCCAAAGCAGCGTTCCCGCAATCAGCCATGAGAGCGCGGTGGCAATCGCGACACCTTTCACGCCCATTTTCGGAAACCCTAAAAGCCCTTCCAGAAAAACAATGTTCAGGAGTGCGTTACAAATAATGGTGACCGCGTTTCCGATCAGGTTCCAGATGGTGAGCCCGTGTGTCGCGATCAGCGCCGTGAGCGTGGTTTGCCAGGCGCGGAAAGGGAGTCCGAAAGCTACGATTTTTAAAAAATCTTCGGCGTAAAGCGCCGTTTCGCCGGTGAGTCCGATCCAGGAAACAATATAAGAGGAAAACGGGAAAACAAAAGCGATCATCAGAGTGCCGACAAGGAGACTGCCGGTGATCACGAGAGTTTGGGTGACGCGGGCGTATCGCGGAGATTCGGCGCCGAGGTATTGCGAGGTGATGCTCGCGCCCGCTTGCGAAAGAGCGGTAATCGCCATAAAGATGGTACCGAGAATCGGCATGAGCGCGCCCACGCCGGCGGCGGCGTTTTCGGAAGTTCTCGAAAGGAACCAACTGTCCATCATCGGTTGTAAAACACCAATGCCGAAGGTGAGAATCAGAGGCCATGAAAGGCTGATCAGGGAGCGGTCTTTAACTTGCATGTATGCTCAACGCCGGAGCGCCTTTTTTGCTTCTCTTCTTTGGAGAGCGGCTTCGTAACGGCGTTTTTCGGCGTCTGTTTCGGGGATTACCGCGGGAACAGCCGCCGGTTTTCCGTCTTCGCCGAGGGCGACAAAGGTCATGTGAGCATTTGCGATGAGTTGAGATTCTTTTTCACCGGGGTAAATGCCGGTCACTTGCACTTCGATTTCAAGAGACGTATGGAATGCCCGGTTTACCGAAGCCCGGATGGTGAGAATTGTTCCGACTTTTGCCGGGTGCACAAAATCGAGACTGTCGATGGCGACTGTAGTGACTTTCGATTCCGTGTGGCGCATGGCGGCGATGCCTGCGGTTTTATCCATGAGCGAAACAAGGTGCCCGCCAAAAACAAAGCCGTAAGCGTTTGCATCGGAAGGGTGGACTATGTCGCTTGATTCTGTTTCGGAAAACCGGACTGTTTTTTCGTTCATTTTAGTTTCCGTAGAAGTTTTGAACTTTTGCAAGCACTTGATTGATATCCGCCATTTCGAAATCTTTTTCGGAGCGGAATTTCCATTCCACTTGCCCGGCGGCAAGTCCTTTTTTTCCGATAGCGATACGCACGGGGATTCCCCAAAGGTCGGCGTCTTTAAATTTCACGCCGGGGCGTTCTTCGCGGTCGTCCACGAGAACTTCAAAGCCTGCTTCCGTGAGTTCTTTTTCCAGGCGGTCCGAAACTTCCATAAGTTCGGTATCGCGCGCAATCGGGACAATTTCCACATGGAACGGCGCGATGGATTTAGGCCAAATGGGCCCGAAGTCATCGTGTGAGTTTTCCGCCACGCTTGCCATTAAGCGCCCGACTCCAATGCCGTAACAACCCATAATCGCCGGTTCGCTTTTCCCCTCGGTGGTGAGGAATTTTGCGTTCATGCTTTCTGTGAATTTGGTGCCGAGTTTGAAAATATTCCCGAGTTCAATGCCGCGGGTTTCCGTGAGCGGGTTTCCGCAGCGCGGGCATTTGCAGAGTGCGCTCGCTTCTGCGATATCGGCGGTTTCAAAAGTACCGAAGTCGCGTTTCGGGTTCGCGTGAAGCGCATGGAACCCTTTTTCGTTGGCGCCGATCACAAGGTCGTAGGAATCCTCGAGCGCATTGTCGAGAATCACGCGCGTATTTTTTGCACCGATGGGGCTTGCAAAGCCGGGAACCATACCGCATTTTTCAATCAGGGAATTCTCTGCCGGCGCCAAAATTTTTGCTTTCAGCAAATTCCGGAGTTTGGTTTCCGAAACATCCAAATGCCCGGGAACTACCGCCGTAATCAGCTTGCCGTCCAAATCAAAGAACACGCATTTTGCGGTCGATTCTTTCGGGACTTTCAGGAACGCAGAAACGTCTTCGATGGATTCCGAATTCGGTGTCGCCACTTTTTCGAGCGCGGCTTCGGCGTTCCCCTGATAAGGTTCCCGCTTAAATTCGGCGATTTCGCGGTTGGCCTGGTAACCGCATTTCTTACAAAGGATCAAATAATCTTCGCCGGCCGGCGTGTCGAGCATAAACTCATGCGCGATTTTCCCGCCCATAATGCCCGTGTCGGATTGCACCACCACCGGGTTAATGCCGACAGCCTTGAATATCCGGAGGTAAGCATCGTATTGTTCCTGATAGTGAGCGTCCAAATCTTCGGAAGTCGCGTGAAAACTGTAAGCATCTTTCATCAAAAATTCACGCACGCGAATCAGCCCGCCGCGCGCCCGCGCTTCATCGCGATACTTTGTCTTAAACTGGTAAAGCATGAACGGCAGTTGTTTGTAACTCGAAAGCACATAACGCACCATATCGGTCATGGCTTCTTCGTGCGTCATGGCAAGCACCATTGAGTGGTTATTGCGGTCTTTGAACCGGAGAAGTTCCTCGCCGATTGCCTGATAACGCCCGGATTCCGTCCAGAGTTCCGCCGTTTGCACAATCGGAGTATCCACTTCGAGTCCGCCGATACCGTTCATCTCTTTGCGGATAATCGCCTCAATTTTCCGGAGCACGCGAAGCCCCATGGGGAGCATGCTGTAAATCCCGGTGGAAAGCGGCTTGATATAACCGCCGCGCATCAGGTAAATGTGGCTCTTCATGGTCGCGTCGCTCGGCGTTTCGCGGAGCGTAGTGTAGAAAAAGCGGGATAGCTTCATGGAAAATCTCGAAGAAAAATGTTCGGCTGAAATTTAAAAAGAAATTGGGGGATTGTAATGGTTGTTAAAGTGTTTTGTGGGGGTTGGATATTGGAAAAAGGGAGGTTGGTTCCTTGTTGGGATTCTATGGCGAGGAAATCTCAATTATTGGAAAAATTTTATATTCAATAATTAATAAGATTATTCCGATAATAATGGAAATTATAATACCATGAAACGGAGTTATAAGTTTATTTTGGGTTACTTTGTTGTTTATCTTACTCTCTTTAACCGAGCCTCCAATTTTTATTCCGTTGTTATCACTCATATTTACCTTCTTTTTACTTTATTATTCAGCTTAGTGTTTTCAACATTTCCATTTATCATAATGCCATTATTTTCAACATTTCCATTTATCATAGTGCCATTATTAACGATTTGAGGATCTTCTAACGCGTCCTTTAATTCATGTCGATTAATAAACCATATTAAATATTGTTCATATTCCATTTCGTAATCATCATTAAAGCTATGATTGTATTCATTTCGATCCCACACAACTAGCGGTTTTTTTCCTTGCCTGATATATTTACATATATACAAGCACAGTTCCTTTTCATCCAAAGGAGATTCTTCGGTATTCCCAAGTGAATCAAATTTGCTAGTTTTTGCCATAAGTTCTAACCATCCTTTTAAAATTTGATCATTATTTTCTATGATTATTTTTTCATATAATGAATATAATTTATTATTCCTATCTACACCCACTCGCAGGCGTTCTTTTGTTGGAAAAACATATAATGCCTGATAAGAAGAATGATCGTTCTTAATATTTTTAAAAAAACAAGGAGATATAACAAAAGTATTTTGTGGCATTGTCAATTATTTTGTGATTTTAAAAATATTATAGTATCATTTAAGAGTTCACCCGAGTAAAAATCCTCAGGGTATTGAAAACCGCCTTTTTTTGGTATTTCCAATGGTTTAATTGTTGTTTGATCTTGATTTCTTTCTATTACATAAATCGCAACATCTTCGTTAGTGATTTCTTTTCCTTCAGCAATTCTTCTTCTTAAGCGGTTGAGAATGTACTCACTATGTGTTTCTACTAATAGGTATCGTCGTTCTTTTGTTGTGATAATTTCGATAAATGAATCCGTGAGGTCTGCTTGCATTGTCGGATGTAAGTGAATTTCAGGCTGCTCCATCATCGTTAGAGTATTGTTTTCGCTAAAAAATCCATGCACAAGTACTGGCAATACTTGTGAAATTCCAAAGCCAACATCTGCAATTGTTAACTCAATTCCATGTTGTTCCACTATAAGTTCATGAATATTATCTTTTATTTGTACAACTTTTATTTTAACATCGAATCTTTTCAGCCAATTATTTACTTTATTTTTTAATTCATTATTAACTTTAAGAAGTTGTATCATAGCTTCTTCATTTGAATTTTCATAAAGATTGTTATTTGCATTATCTAACAAATAAATTCTTTTTGGCTCTTCTCGTCGTGGATTTACATGATTAATCTTATCTTTAAGGAAAAATGATTCTACCGTAGATATGGAAGAAGACAATATTTCAAATATTTTTTTTAATAAAACATCACATTCCTCTTCTTCTAAATAATCATCTTTTGTTTTTTTCAATATCGAAAAAATAGTAGAATGACGATTTTTAATATATTTATTAACTTCAGACTGTTTTGTTTTATCTATTATTTCAATTCCATTTCTTATATGGGGACTACTTAAAGAGTATTTACCTTTTTCATTAATTTTAAATAAAACTATTGGGTTTTTCTTATTATATAAAATTAACTTACTTAAGTATAAAATATTCTCATTCAAATAATTGATCTCAAAAACAATTGTAAATTTTGGTTCTTGTAATTGTCTTAATGTTTTTAAAAAATCATATAAGTCAAGATAAGTACTATCAGATAATTTACTTAGTTTAAGTAATACTTCAAAATGATTTCTTTGTTCGGTTGCTTCTTTTATAATATCTAATTTTCCTTGTCCTAAAATATCGAGTATTTTTTTGTTTTGATTTAATATTTCATTTAATATTTTTTTAGATATTTTCTCTTTATTTTTCATCCAATTATTTATTTGTTCATTAAAATATTCATAACATATGCGTACAATGTCACCAATAAGTTCATCTAAATATGTTCTTTTTAGACGACGATATAAATTTTCATTTTCAAAATCAAATTTTAAAACAATCGGTTTGTTATTTTTCTTTTCTCTAAATATATTAATATTTTCACCGACCTCTAGTAAATCACCATTCAATTTTAATGCTGAATTATATCCTTCTTCTGCATATGCTGTTTGCTGTAACAAGAGCAATAATTGTATAATACTGCTTTTGCCAACACTATTTGCTCCCAATAAGATGGTTATTGGTTTTAATTCTATTTCGCCTTTTTCAAAAGATTTATAGTTTTCAAAAAAAAAATTTGATATCATACTTACAATATATAATAAAAATATTTTATTTATTCAATAAAAAAACACTTCTCATTCGAGAAGTGTTTTTACGGGATAGACGAGGCTTGAACTCGCAACCTCCGGCGTGACAGGCCGGTGCTCTAACCAAATTGAGCTACCACCCCAATTCCT
>JAISUZ010000035.1 GCA_031271785.1 Fibrobacter sp.
GCCAAAATAGTGACCGCAATTAACAATTTCAATTTCATGCTGAAATCTCCCATAATGATTAAAACCTAAAATATTTTCCATTGTTTTTTTGGCTCCTTATGCCCGTAATGCAAAACACCAAGTAAAAATTTATATTATTTTTTCAGAAAGTGTACAATAGGTTGCATTTTATTGAAATAAGGTTTGTAAATTTTCGATTCCCTACCTCCCAAATCCCTTTTCCGGACTTTTCATGTCCGAAGAACACTTCATTTTTATATCTATGCCGCCATTGAGGAAACATACAAGCCTCATTCACTTACTCTCACTTTCCGAAAGGTCGAATTAAAATGACACTACATGATGCCATTCAAGGATTTATTTTTCGTCACTTCGCCTCTTCTGCGTCACAATTAAAATCACATATTTTCCTATCAGAAAATAACCTTTACATTGGTACAATGGCAAAAAAATAAACTCGCCCGCATCAAATGAATGCTTTTTCAATATTTTCAAAATATATGAACCAATTGTCAATTTTTATATTATTTTATAGAAAAGATAACACCTTTATAGGTAATGTAAAGGATCGTAACCTATTCTAAACAAAAAAGGTAGAAGATGATAAAAAACTTCATTCTGTTTGTTGTATCCATTGCCTATATCACCATTCTTACAGGCTGTGCAACGATAAAAAGAGGAACAACTCAGGAAATTATCATAAACTCAAATATAGAGGGAGCCATCATTGAATTGGATGGTAAACAGATAGGAACAACACCTTTTAAGGGAGAAATAAAAAGAGACAAAGAAAAACTTACAGTTAGAAAATCTGGATACGATACAAGTTATATTGAGTTAAAAATAACTAGAGATGAGGCTACATCTGGAAATGGTATTTTGGGAGTTGCAGCCGGATCACCATATTTTCTAATTGGTATTTCGATAGCTATTAGTCCCAATGGTATTGATGGTGATATTAATCCTACTCGGCAAGGAGCCCTTCTTAGCGGAGCTACTACTTTTGGTGTAGGTCTTGCTGTTGCTGGGTTAGTAGCCGTTTTTGCCTCTTCAACAGATAATGCTACCGGCGCTGCATGGGAATACAGCCCTTCCGAATACTACGTTCAACTTAAACCAGCAGATCAATCCAGTTTAGATTTTTCAAAAGAGTTAGCAATTCGTTATTTCGCAACTGTCAATCATTCACAAATAGCCATTGATGCAGGCAAAACCCCCGGCGAATATGCAAAGGCTTTAGCCAATCTGATGGAAAGTAAAACGAATACAGAAACCGCAAACCAATATATTAACGAGGCTTTGAAGAAATCCGAAGGTAATCAGTTGATATTTGCCGATAAGCTAATAAATTCTTATTACCAATAAAGCTTTATATCATTGCATATAAAACTCAAATTATTTGTTTTTGTTTCTTGTATGCTTTTCCTTACAGGAAAAACGTCAGCGAATCATTCCGTATTTTTAGCGGTAGCCGGCCCATATCCAACTAATCCGGCTTCGGTTTTTGGTCATGTCTTCCTAGCAATCACTCCAAATGATTCAATATCTTTTTTGAATTGGATTGCAATAAATTTCGGAGCGAACACGGAAAACTCAAGACTACTTGATTACTACATAAAAGGCATCGGCGGCGGTTTTGACGCATATTACAATGTTCTTCCGGTTCATGAAAAAATCAGGGAATATGCGGGTACGGAATCTCGTGACATTCGATTATTTCCGCTTAAAATTTCCAATGAAGAATACGAGAAACTAACTAATTATCTAAAAGATCAAATCAAAAAAACACATCCCTATAAGTTTTTTACTTATAACTGCGCACATGGGATTTACACATTATTATATAGTTCTTTGGATTCCTTACCGCCCGCACAAAAAATAATGTCCCCGCAAGATTTAATCATTATTCTTCAAAATGAAAATCGTCTGAATTATTCTTATTTATTTCCATCACTGAAAGAAAGAATACTCAATTCCCAGAATAAAGAAACAACACAATTGGAGTTTTTGGAATGGCAAAACATGCAAAGGAATGTGAAAAAAGATACTTTAAGAGAAAAAAAACTGAAAAGACTGCGATATTCTGTTGCTAAAAATAAAGAAGAAAATAGAAATTTATTGAAACCTGAAAAATCATCTATAAAACCTCACAATTTTTCCCGACTTGATATTGGAACACAATTTATAGAAAGCAAAGCAAATGCTTTTATCCGCTTTAGACCTCTTTTGCATGATCCGAGTGATAATTCCAGCTATTATTCTGCTTACAGTACTTTAGAATTATTGTCTTTAGGATTAAATATTAATGATAAGGGTATAAATTTTCGTGAATTTGATTTAATACATATTCGTTCAGCTCCTGCTTTCGATTTTTTATTTCATTCTCTGTCTTGGGACATCTTTGCCGGTTATAAAAATAAGCGCATTGAGCTGAATTTTGGCTTAGGAGCAAGTTTTTATATAAATAAAAAACGAAAAATAGTATTGGAATTTTTACCGCTTAATTCCGTAAAATGCCGGAATAACTTTTCTTGTACTGATTTTATAGGAATTGAAACACAATTAAACAAACATTCAACAGGTAAATTCCGTTATGGAGCAAACTTCGAGTATTTACGTAATTTTCCGGATTTTGAAAACAAACATATTCAATTTAAAACCTGGATTTCATACGACATCAATAGAAGCTTTAATTTATATGCAGAAAATATCTTTGGAATTGGAATACAGAAAACTATAGGATTATACATGAGATTCTATATTTAGTTATGTATCCTTTTTATGCACTATAAAAGAACGTATCATTACAGATTTAAAATGCTTTTCATGCCGAATTGCTCCCTCCCATACCAAGATTTCTCTCCCCTACTTATAATTCACATCCAGCTCATCGCCGTGGTAGCGCATATTCATCAAAAGCCCCACGAGCATCATACAAGTGAACACAAAAGAGCCGCCGTAAGAAAGGAACGGGAGCGGGAGCCCTGTTACGGGCATCATCCCGAGCGTCATGGCGATATTCACCACAATATGGAAAAGGAAAATAGTGCAGGCAGAAGCCACCACCAAATTCACAAACCGGTCCGAATGCAGCCAGCAAATCGAAATGCCGCGCCATAAAAACAGGAAATACAATCCCAATATAAACACGCACCCCACAAAACCGAACTGTTCCCCGAGCACGCTGAAAATAAAGTCCGTGTGTTCTTCCGGCAAAAACGATAAATTGGTCTGTGTACCGTTCCCAAACCCTTTCCCGAGCATGCCTCCCGAGCCGATCGCCACACGGGATTGAATCACCTGATATCCCACGCCTCTGGGGTCCTTCATCGGGTCTAAAAAGGTATCCACGCGCTCTTTCTGGTGATCTTCAAGCGAATTCCACACAAGATCATCGGCATACCCCGCAATCAGATTCAGGCACACCAAAATCACGGAAAGTTTCACCGGAAAACGCATTTTAAAAAGAAGGATCCCCACCATCACAATCAAAAGTCCCCAAAAAAACTGATTGTAAGGAATGTAAGAAAACGAAAGGAGTACGGAAAGCGCCGGACTCACAAACAAAAACAGTTCCCGGAGCGAAAACCCGGCCCAAAATAAACTCACTAACGTAACCGAAGTAAAAACAAGCGCCGTGCTTAAATCGGGCTGTTTCAGCACCAAAAGAAACGGAAAAATAAAAATAAGCATCGGCACAATCAGTGTTTTCGGTTGAGACAAACTTACCCGGTGCTTGGATAACCAAGACGATAACGCAAGCAAAAAAGCAATTTTTGCAAATTCCGAAGGCTGCATTCTGAAAAATCCGAGGTCAATCCAGCGCTCCGCGCCGTTCGTTGTCGTACCGCCGCCGAATGTCGTATAAATTAAACTCAATAAAACTACGAAATAAAAAGGAAACGCTATTTTCTTCCAATAATCGATTTTTACAAACACAAAAAGAAACGCAATCAAAGTACCTGCGGCAAAATGCAACGCCTGCCGAAACCAGTAAGACTTAATCCATTCCTCCGAACTGTTCATCGTCGCGGAATATACAAGAGCAAGCCCGCAGCCCATCAGCACAAACACGAGAAGCAGAAAAAACCAGTCAATTTTCGTGGTGTTGTCAAGAAGGCGAACGGAATTCTTCATGGCTGAACCTCCTTGACCGCCGGGTATTTTTTAAAATAGGCTTCCATCACTTTCCGGCAAACCGGCGCTGCTTGCGCGCCGCCGCCGCCGGCCGCTTCGATTACGGTCGCCACGGCAATTTGCGGGTTATCGAGCGGCGCTACGGAAACAAACCAGGCATGAGTCTTTTCCCCTTTTTTCCATTCCCCGGAACCCGATTTTCCGCCCACGCGAATACCCGGCAAAGCAGCACGCCGACCCGTACCTCCGGGATGGTTCACCACGGAATCCATGGCGTCCAAAAGCATTTGATGCGTTTCGGGCTTCATTTCCCCCTGATGAACTTTGCTAGGGATATAACGCATCACGAGTTCATGATCCACATCGCGGATCTCTTTCATCAGGTGCGGTTCATAAACGCCTTTCCCGGTGGCTATTCCGCCCACCAGAGCGGCTTCCTGAAGCGGAGTCACAAGTTGTCCCTGCCCAATGGAAAGATTCAAAATAAGCCCCCGTGTCCAGCGCCAGCCGCTTCGTTTGTTCCGCGCGTTAAAACTCACCGAATCCGGAAGCCAGCCGCTGCGTTCTCCGGGAATATCCACTCCGAGAACCGAACCGAGTCCGAAACGCCGGCCGAATTCGTTAATCGGCTCCATGCCCATAAGAAGCCCGAGCTGGTAAAAATAAGTATCGCAGGAGAGCCGGAGCGCGTTCACAAGGTCCAAACTCCCATGAGTCCCCCAGCATCTTTGGTAGCGGCTTCCGAATTGATAACCGCCGGTACAGGGCTTTGACATGTGCGTGGTAGGGCGCACAAAACCGTATTCCAAACCGGCGCCGGCAGAAACCAGCTTAAAAACGGAAGCCGGCGGATAAACCCCGGAAATCGCCCGGTTCGTAAGCGGGTGCGTGGTGTCGAGAGCCACTTGCGCCCAGCCTTTATTGCGTTCGCGGCGGCGCAATGAAAAAATATTCGGATCAAGCCGCGGCGCGCTTACCATCGCAAGAATCTCTCCGGTCCGGGGGTCTAAAGCCACTACCGCGCCGCGCATGGAATCCGGGAACGCCGCTTCCGCCGCCGCCTGTATATCAAAATCAAGCGTGGTAATCAAATGATGCCCGGGAATCGCTTCTTGCGTTTCCATGCCCTGAATTAAGCCCACCTCTCTCCCGTAGGCATTCACCTCTACATACTTCATGCCGTCCCGGCCGCGGAATTCTTCTTCGTATTGCTGTTCAAGCCCTTTTTTCCCGAGACGGTCTCCCAAAGAATAACTTTGGTATTCCTCTTTTTTTAATTCTTCTTCGGAAAGTTCCCCGGTGTAGCCGAACACATGAGCCGCCATGGTTTCATAAGGATATTCCCGCCGCGATTCCACCACCGTCATCACCCCGGGCAAATCCATAGCGCGTTCCTCAATCAAAGCCGCCTGTTCGGGAGAAGCGTCTTCCAAAATCCGGAGCGGCCGGTTTCGGATCCAACGGCTCCGCTGAAACGCGGTATCCACCGTTGCCGAATCAAAAACACGCTCGCCCGCGGCATCGCGGATATTCAACAAGCGCGCAAATACGGAATCCTTATCCTTCAGTTCCCGCGCCGAAATTACCACTTGGTACGAAGGACGGTTCCGCACAAGCACTTTGCCGGTCCGGTCAAAAATCGAACCGCGCTCCGCTTTCAAAACCACTTTTCGCTGGCGGTTGTTTTCCGAATTTTGGTAATTCTCCTCATAACGAATATATTGCAAATAAAATAATCGCCCGGAAAGAATCAAAAATGCAAAAAGAACGCAGGAAATAAAAACGAGAATTTTCCGATTCCGTACTTCGGTATCCAACTCAGCGGAAAAACTACCCTTTAACATGGTTTTTCTTGGTGTTTTTTCGTGAGAATAAATAGAAAACAAGCGTGGCAAACAACACGGTATAAATACATTCCGGAAGGGAAATCGTTAAAAATATCCGCGTCAAAGAATCGCTTGGAACCTCAATCAAGAGGTAATAAATAAAATCACTCACAAAAAAACCGATGGCGAGCACAACGATTTTAAGCCCGAGATTCAGCGTGATAAAACGCTCCTCCAATAAGCCCACCAAAAAGCCAAGCACCGTAAAGGCAATTGTTCCCGCACCGAGCCATTCCGCAGGCGCATACACATCCTGAGAAAATCCGGCAATAAAACCCCACAGGGCTCCTACCGCCGCTCCTCTCCCCAAAGCAATAAACACAATAAAAATCACAAAAAAATCCGGACGAACCCCCAATATTTCAATCCAGGAAGCAACCGTCGTCTGAAGCACAGCGCACATCACAAACAAAAAAATCTGTGCCAGTATCCGCCAAATCATTCGAGCATCTCCCGTACATTCCAATCCGGTTCTTTCAGCATGATAAAGAGTTCCTCAATGCGCGCAAAATTCACAAACGGGTCAATCTTAATTTGCTGCATCACATCCACATCGCCTTTTTGAACCGATGAAATAACGCCCACGCCGAGCCCTTTCGGAAAAACTCCGCCCAAACCGGACGAACTCAACGTATCCCCGACACGCACTTCCGCATAAGTCGGAATCATCGCAAAAAGATCACTGCCGTTCGAGGATTCCAAAAAACCGACCACGCGGGTACGGGTGGCAATCATGGACATCTTCAAGTTCGGATCGGTCAATAACTGCACTTGGCTGTAAAAAGGAGCGACTCTCGCAGTTTTCCCGATAAGCCCGTCCACCGTAAAAACAGGCATTTCCGCCCGAACGCCGTGATTCGAACCGCGGTCCACCACCATCGTCGTCACAAAACGCCCCGGATTTTTTCCCACCACGCGCGCCGTCACAATCGGATAATCCCACTTGTTGTCAAACCGTACGAGTTCGTACAAACGTTCAAGTTCCGCAAGGCTTTCCCTTCTAAGGTCATTTTCTACCCGAAGCCGTGCATTTTCCAAACGAAGCTGATCATTTTCTTTATAAAGACCGATATAATTATCCACGGAAGAAACAAGCCACTGCGCCGGGAAATATACCGTCCGGAGAGCGCCTGCGACAATTCCCTCCTGTACTGCAAGCGGCATACTCCGCATCACAATCCCAAGCGTAAGCAACAAAATAAAAAAGAATATCCCCTGCTTCCAAGACAACACCGAAATGACAGCGCGGAATATTCTTTTCATCGAAACCCGTGAACCTTTAAATTAAATAGAAGAAGCAATCAACACCGGACGATACTTATCCAAATCTTCAAGAATCCGCGCCGTCCCTTTACATACGCAAGTAAGAGCATCGTTAATCACATTCACGGAAAGCCCGGTTTCCTGACTGATCCGCTGATTGAGCCCGCGAAGCTGAGCGCCGCCGCCGGTCATGATAACACCGCGGTCGAGAATATCGGCGGAAAGTTCGGGAGGCGTCATCGCTAAAGCCTGTTTCACCGCTTCCACAATAGCCATCACCGGTTCATGCAGCGCTTCGCGAATTTCCTCGCTCGTGATCGTCATGGTACGCGGAACACCCGCCATAATATCGCGCCCTTTCACTTCCATCGTAAGTTCTTTTTCTAACGGAAACGCAGAACCTATTTGAATCTTAATTTGTTCGGCAGTGCTTTCACCTACATACAAATTATAAGTCTTACGCAAGTAATTGATAATCGCCTCGTCCATCTCATCGCCGCCTACACGAACAGACGCATTGCAAGCCGTACCGCTCAAAGCAATCACCGCAATGTCGGAAGTACCGCCGCCGATATCCACCACCATATTTCCAACGGGATCTTCCACAGGAATTCCCATTCCGATTGCTGCGGCCATCGGTTCGTGAACGAGATGCACTTCTTTAGCGCCCGCCTGGCGCACCGCATCGATCACGGCACGTTTTTCCACTTCCGTAATGCCGGACGGAACTCCTACGACCACACGAGGGCGAACCAAAAACAACGGATAACGCTGCACTTTTTTGATAAACGTTTGAAGAAGCACTTCCACCAACTGAAAATCGGCAATCACACCGTCTTTCATGGGGCGAATCGCCACATTTTCTCCGGGAGTGCGCCCGAGCATTTTTTTAGCGTCCGTCCCGATTGTGGACACACGGTCATTTTTACGGTCCACAGCGACCACCGTAGGTTCGTTAATCACGATACCCTGCCCGGCGACATGAACGAGCGTATTTGCCGTTCCTAAATCAATTCCAATATCACAAGAGAATAATCCAAACAAAATATTACCCTTTTTAAGCGGTTATTTCGATAAAGTATAGTTTTATCAAGCATTGTCTTCAATCTTTTCTTTGAAAATTATTGTCAAATAGCATTTTTTTGAAATAGCGGTCCCAATAGCGCCCATGGGTATCATAGCGGAACTTTCGCTTCTGGAACAGGGGGATTTTTTTATAAATGAAAAAATCAACCTCCGCATAAGCCGCATACTGGCGCGCATAAGCTCCTTCAAAGTAGCGCAAATCGCGAATTACATAATAAGGGGAATCGAGCAAAGCCTCACGGTCGCCGTCATTTTTCAAAAGTTCCGCCGTCATAAATTTCAAATCTTCCTGCAAATAAGCCGAAAGCTTTTCGTCTATCCGTTCCACAGGCTCCGAGCAACTTAATAAAACAAAAGAACATAAGAGAAAAAACAGGTATTTCATGCTACAAGAATACAAAAAAGTTCCCTCGGGAAAGGGAACTTTTTACGGAGAAAGCCTTGTGGATCAGAACGCGTAAGTCGCCGAAATCCGGGAGAAGAAACGACCTTCACCCTGGAACGGATTGCGGAACAACAAATCTTCCGCCACAGTGACGTCGATCTTCAGCTTTTCTTCGATATTGATTCCGAAACCGAAACCGATGTGATCATCGGCAGTTCCGTCTGCCAGGGGATTCGTGGAAAAGTAAGTACCGTCGTCGAAACAAACACTTTGCATACCGGCATTGCGTTTACTTTTATCGCATTCCGTATAAAGAATGGATTTTTTACCGCCCACGCGAATCACAAACCAATCATACCAAATATTGCGTTCGATACCGAAACTCACTTGACCGCCGATATCGGTGCGTTTATCCCAAATTTTGCTCGTATATTCCTCATTATATATGGATTCGCCGGAAATGTAATCATAGGTGGTATTATACGTTTTCAGCTTGTTCCAGATAAAGTCCAAACCGAGCCAGAAAAAGCCGCGATCGAGAGCCACATTCACACCGAAACCCACTTGACCGTGTCTTTCACGAATTCCCGGCGCTTGAATATCATGGGCGGAAACCGCCGGAATCAATTCCCCGTTGATCGCATCCAAAGTAAAGAACGCGCGCGCTTTCCCGAGATAGGAAAAATTGCCGTCATCGAAGAAGTTTTTGTGTTCCGTACCGTATTGAATGCGGGCAAGGCCAAAGGCCAAATCAAAATCAATATCGGAACCGAATTGCCAATTAAAACCGGCATCGGCGCGAATGATCGAAGCATAAGCGTTCTGACTGGGCTGGTAAGAACCGCCCGGAGTTTTATCGCCGCCGTCCTGATGCGCAATATAAATGTGCAAACCGATCGCATTCCCGTTACTGAGCGTACCGCCCAAGAAGCCGTCAAAATTCGTTACGGGGTCCGGAAGGTCAATGATGTCGCCGTTCCAATCGGACACAAAACGAGTCGGCAAAAAGCGGAAAAGTTCGGTATCGCGGCGCCCGAACAAACCGCCGATCGAAAGGCGCGGATCGGGAGATTCCTCGGAACCGAGTCCCAAGGAGAAAATACCTCCGAAATTCGGGAACTTCGGATCTTGATTTTCACCAACCGCGACGTTATCCGTATAAGGACCGAATTCACCGATCAAATAATTCGGATAAAGATTAATATTTGCCGGATTATCAAAAATACTTACATCATCCAAAATGTATGTCGTATTTTTTCCCATAGATTCAATGCGTGCAAAAGTCGCAAATGCGGAACCCACACCGACAACTCCAGCCACACCGAGAGCAACAGCCAACCGTAAATTCATGAGTAACTCCTCTGAAAAATCTCAAATAAACTTAAATATAACTTAAAGAAACGACAACATAAAAATGAAAGTATTTCATTTTACCGGACTTTTTCCCAAATACGAAAAACAGCCGCCGCACCGAACGGGGCTATGCATACAAAAAAAGCCGCTCTTACGAACGGCCTTTTTTTTAACAACTTGAACAGTTATTCGGAGAATGTGAACGGAATCGTAACCGTAGTATTGCCGGACTTAATCTTACTGAAAGTCCAACGGCCTACCGCATTTTTAACTTCATTATCGAACGCAGAAATACCTGTGGTCGAAGAAACTATTGAAATGCTGATTACGTCGCCACCCGGAGCAATCGTGAACTTTAAGGTCACTTTACCGGCGAAGCCCGGATTTTTCTTCAGGTGTTTGTTATAGATGTGACGAAGACCCGGAGTACGCTGGCGCACCACTTTCATGATGTCTGCCGCACTGCGGGAACCGCCGCCGGCGCCCATATCAATATCACGTTCCGAAGGAGTCTTGATGGAACCGCGCGCTTTTGTCGCGATACCGCCGCCGCCGCCGCCGAGAAGACCGGAAAGACCATCACCGAGACCGCCGGAACCGCCTTCGGAGTAGCCGTCATTGAAGCCTCCGTCTGCTTTTCCGCGGCGACCGCCAATCACAGTTTTACCTGTAGTTTGGAGACCGGCCACATCTTTCAAAACCTTATCAATATCTTTGGTAAAGTTTTTGTCGTTCATCAAGGTATAAGCAGCTGCACTCGCATTGGAAGTCTTAGCGGTGAGGAGCTTCAACACGCCGCGGGTTTGAGGAGCATTAGGCTGCCCTTTTCCGCGAGGTTTACCGCCGCCGCCGGCTTTCTTACGAGGTTTTTCAGGCTCTTTCTTTTTCTTTTCTTCTTTCTTCTCTTCTTGTTTATCTTCAATTTTCAGAGAAGTGGAAAGTTCGGCTACTGCCGATTCCTCAAAAGCGACGTCATCGATAAGGACTTCGTAAGTGGTCGCCCAGAGGCTAAAGACGAAAGCCACCACCAGCGCAAGACCCGTGATACTCGCCATCTTTTTATCGGATTCCGGCATGAGCGCCGCTACTAACGGATCTACTGCCGGAGCATTTTTCTTAGCCATATTACTCCTCCCCGCCGTTTTTCATCATCACGGCAAATGCGATATTGGTATAACCCGAATAGCCGCAAGTTGCCATCACTTTGTACATGGCGTCATAAGGAATGTTTTTATCAATCTGAACAACGATGTTTCCGGCTTCATCGGCAGGAAGGTTAGACCTCAAAGCAAATTCTCTTTCCGCTTCACGGCGTTCTTTTAAAACGCTGTCCACAGAAGTAATGAGAATATCTTCTTGGGCAAGAACATCGGCGGTTTTGATAATTTTTGCATTATCAACCACCACATATTCATTATCCACCGTCACGGAAAGCGAAACTTCTTTCGGTTGAATCTTCGAGGTCGAAACCGGCAATATCAGATTTTCGGCCTGAGTAATCAACTGACCTTCCGCATCAATATTCTTAATCATGAACACGAGAATAATCGTCATCATGTCCATCATGGAAGTAAGCGAAAACGGAGCATTCGCGGTACCGAAATCACGAGGTTTTCTAGCCATTATGCACCTCCCAATTTGGCAAGGTTAACTTTGCTGAATCCGGCTGCTTTGGCTCTGTCCATCAATGAAATGATCTTATCAAACTGAGCATTATCGTCGGCTACGATGATAATGTCGTTCACGTCGTCCAAATCAATGAACTGCGCGTGAATTTGAATCAAATCTTTCGAGATGACATCATAAGCGGAAAGCGGATAAACAATGTTGGAGCGGGCGGCATCGGCAGTGAGCTTCCTTGCGGAGTTCAAGTCGAGGGTGGCAAGCGCGGTTCCGGCAGCAGGCTTGGTAAGCGCTGGAGGAGGGGTCGCCCCTAAATCACCTTCACCGGGCAACGCATAAAATGCATTGTTTCCGTCCACATAAACGCTATCCGGCACATTCTCTCCCTGAGAGGAATAAAGCGCCCATAAAATGCGCCCCGGATCTTCTTCGGACTCTTTTTGAATGGCCCAAAGCTCAATCGTTTCGATTTCATAAAGATACTTCTCTTTATCCATCTCCTTACCGTCTTTGCACTTGGGACCCGCACCGGCACTGACCGTACGTTCCACGTCTTCAACGGAATAAGTCACTAACTGAGCATCGGACTTACAACGGAAAGTCCACATTTCTTTGAAATAAACATTAGGCTGGAAGCCGCCGCGGGCACCGATCACGAGGTAATCTTTCGTAGCGGCAAGCGACAAACTCAAGGTTTGTTGGTCCGGTTCCGGAGGGGGTTCTCCATTCAACTCCAACATGCTGCGTTCGGGAAGGTTCACTTCCACAATCGCTAACTTCTGGAAAGCCGTCATGGAAAGCAACATCGGAATCAGAATGGTAAACAAACCCATCGCCGGAAGCAAATCCGGTTCTTCCATACCTTGGGATACTTTAATTCGTTTTGCCATAAGAACTCCTATCTGATTCTTTAAAAGTTAATCAAGATAAAGAGTTGATAATTTTGAGACCTTTTTCTTCCATTTCTTGAATCAAGCGTTCGCTGTTCATGTTCAAGAGACCGACGAACACGAGAAGCGGAACAGCGGCGAGAAGACCGAGAAGCGTAGTACCCATCGCGATAGCGATACCGTCGGCAAGAGCTTTCGGACGTTCGGCAGCCGGTTTGTTAGCCACAGCGTCGAAGGTGTAAATAAGACCGTAAATCGTTCCCATAAGTCCGAGAAGCGTAGATACGGAAGCCATCACGGAAATAAGGCTCACATAACGAGTTAAACGCGGCGCTTCGGTTAAGAAAACAGCATCGGATGCTGCCGCCATACCATCACGGCCGGAATCTTTGGAAGCAACGATAGAAGCCAAAACTTTGGCAATCGGAAGCTTGGAAGCATTAGCGAGGCTAAGGGCTTGATCGTATTGCTTTGCACTGATCAATTTACCGAAGTCGGCGAGGAATTTAGCACGGCCGCGGCCGGATTTTAACACGATGTAGATGAAACGTTCTACGGTAAAAAACAAACCGATAATCCCAACGAAGAGGATGATCCACATGAATTGCCAACCATCGGATTCGGGATTGAAAGACTGAAGCATTTTACCCATTTTAAGAGCTCCTTGATATCAAGTTGTTATAGTTGTTAGAGTGATTCCTGTTGCATATTTATCTTTTTTAACGCGTTTGCGGTACTAAAACCGTGTAAAAGTTTTTTTTACAACAAAGGCGAAAAAAACAAGAGACTCCAACAGGGAGTCTCTTGTAAAAATCGGATTAAGGCGCTTTAGTATTTGCCCCTGCCGGTGGTGCCGGAGGAGGAGCGAGGCGTTTCCTTAAAACTTCAACTTCGGCCTTTAACTTCTCATTTTCCGCTTTCGCTTCCGCGATAATGTCACGATAAGTCGAAATCTGTTCCTGCGGAGTCATGACACCGGAGCCGGCAATCTGTTCGATACGGGCTTTGGTTTTGAAGTAAGTCGGATCTTGGAAGAGGGTCGAGGGGTCGAATCTTTCGATCTTAACCGCCAAAGCTTCGTTCGCTTCATCCATGTTGCGGAGAAGTTCGTAAAGCTTTTGAGTCCAATGGTTGTCGATACCGTAGTGAGCCGAGGCCTTAATACCTGTAGCGCAGCGCGGCGCACCGGCTTCGAGGGCTGCCGTGGAACGGCCGGCAAGTTCTTCACGATAAGCTTCCAAATCTTCGTGAGCGGCCATAATGGCATCTTCTTCAAGCATTCCTTCGTATTCGACATATTCTTTTACGATAGAGGCGCTATCCGGAAGCGGAGCGTTCTTGAACGCATCGGAAACTTCCATAAACACGGCGCAACCCTGGTAGTACATTTCAATGTATCCTTCTTCGGCGGCAATCACATCGCTGTTATAGAAACCCTGGTCGCGAGCGAGGTCCACATTCTTTTGGAAAATCGGCTGAGCCTGTTCGTAATAACCCGGAAGCTGTTGAACAATCGCAATGCGTTCGGCAAACTGCTGTTCCACGTTTTTGCCTTCAAGTTCCTGTTCGCGAATCTTGGAAGCCATGGTTACAAACAAAAGACCCATACGGTTTGTCGCCTTAAACGTCCATTTTTCGGAAGCATAAGTAGCGGACTTGGAATATTGCGCCATCGCCACTTTCAAGATATCCATCAACTTCTTAATGGTAGCCGTTTTTTCTTTATCCTTGCCTTTCAGCACAATCGGTTCCATCTTCTGGAATTCCACTTCACCGAGATAATAAGCGGCTTCTGCCGGAACGGAAGGATCGGCGTTCTTGATTTGAAGACCGTACTTGTCGTAAGCGTCCAAAGTATTCTTATAAGCTTTAACGGCGTTATCCTGATCTTTCAATTCCATGTAAGCTCTGGCAGCGCCGATATAAGCCGCAATCAATTTTTCCTTATCTTCCGGATAAAGTTTTACGAAATTCAAGAATTCGGAAGCAGCCAAATCCCACTTTTTCGCATTTTGGTAAGCGATCGGAATACTATAAGCCGCATCCAAAGCGTAGGAACTCTTCGGATAGTCGCGAACGAGATCTCTGGAGCAACGGATGGCTTCGTCGGTCAATTGAGCTTCATCGTAAGTCAAGCAAGCGCTGTAAAGCAAACTCGGGGTGTTTTCATCTTTAGGATAACGCTTGTAAGCGATTTCGTAAGTTTGAGCCGCCGCTTTTTTATCCGGAATGGAATCATAAGTGGTTGCGGCAAAACCGATCGCCTTAAACGCCATGGAATCTTGCGGGAAGTTTTCCGTAATGAAAAGGAATGTGCGGGCGGCTTCGCGCGGTTTACCGCCATTCTTATAAGCACCGGCCGCGCGGAGAATAGCGCGAATCGTGAGCGGAGAAGAGGCATAATTTTGCGGCATCATCATGAATGTCTCAGCGGCTTTATCATACGAATTTGCACTTTCGTAAGCGGCACCCGCTTCAAACACAGCCTTATCGGCAAATTCCGCCGAAGGATAACGTTTTACGAGATCCAAGAAGGCAACGGCGCCCACATCAAATTGTCCTTTCTTCACGGCTTGATCGGCTTTCTGGAAAAGTACCGCGGCGATTGCTTTTTCAATTTCGCGGGCCATCGAATCGTTCTTGGTTTCTTTCACTTTCGTGTACTGAACAAGAAGCCATTCGAATTCTTTCTGAGATTCGTCAAGTTGATTACCTTCGAGCAAAGACTGCGCGAGCATACGGCTGATCATCAGCGTATATTGGTGATCCGGGAAATCCTGACGGAGTTTGCGGAGAACCGTAACGGCTGTGGCGTATTGTTTTGCCTGATAATGAACAATCGCTGCGTTATAGGCAAGCTCGGCGGCTTCTTTTTGTTTGCCGAATTTAGCCATATACTTGTCCACTTGCGCAAAATAAGCTTTGGTTTCGGGCAAAACGTACGCTTTCACAGGATCGTCGCCGGCTTTGTTTTTCTTGGCTACTTCGCGCGCTTGGTCCATCATGAGAACCGCATTGTAACCGGCTTCTTCTTTTTTAAGAATCGTTTCGGAACCGAGCGGACGGCGGCCATAGCGGGAAGTGTCGGCTTCCACAATCCAGTCGAACATTTTCGCGGCATTGGCATACTGGCTCATTTCCTGATAAACCTGAGCAAGCATGGCATGAACCTTGAAATCATCCCAAGACGGTTCGGAGGCATAACGTTTCAAGAAATCGTTATAACCTTGAATAGCCTTTGCATATTCCTTCTTCGCTCCTTCGGTATCCCCTTCTTTCCAAATTTTCGCAGCGCGAGCATGGTTGAACTGAGGGATATCAAGCATTGCCGAACGGATTGCTCTTTCGGCGTTCTTGACGGATTCCGGATAATTCTGGTTTTTCTTATACCAGGAAGAATTGCGGTCATAACGTTTTACCACAACGTAACGCTGTTCTTGAGCCTGGTCGAACTTTTGCTGAAGAATGTAAATTTCAACGAGCGCAATATCGGCAAGCGGAGCATCCACATAGTTCGGGTTAATGTCGAGGAGATATTTGAAAGATTGAATCGCTTCTTCGTTACGGTCGTGATCTTTGTTTTTCATACCGATACGGTAGTAGAGAGAATCCTTAAACCCGATCTTTTTGTCTTTCAAGAATTTCCCGGCCACTTGAACACCGTCGTCCAAGTCGGAGAATGCGGCGGCCATAAAGTCCATCGCTTCCTGGCGCAAGTCGTTCGGGTACTTTCCGGCATCGGAACCGACGATATAATCATAATACTTGACAGCGGCGGTTTCGTATTCCGCAACGTTATAGTAAGATTCCGCCAAGTGATACATGGCAAGAGCCGCTTCTTTACCGGTCAGGTTATCGAAGCCGGTCACTTTCTTGTAAGCGTCAATCGCATCGCGGAACTTACGATTCATGAAATGGTATTCACCGATACGGAGCCAGGCTTTCGGCACGAGCCCGTTATCCGGGAAACTGCGAACGAGACGTTCACGCAAACGGAAAGCTTTTTCATCTTCACCGCTTGATTCAAGCACAAAAGAAGCCTGGAACATCACGGTCGGCACACGGGCTTCCTTCGGATATTTGTCGATGTATTCCAAGAAATAACCGAGAGCTTTGGAGTGATCCGCTTTCGGAAGTTTCATGTCTTTACATTGAGCCGGATTGTTATCACGGTCGGCGCACCATGCCGATTGTTCTTCAAATGCAGCCATTTGATCCAGGAAAAGCTTTTCTTCCAATTGGAATTGATAATGACCGAGTTGTTGCAGAGCGCTGGCGCAACGGGCATCCTGACGATTGTTACTCTTACAGGTATTCACCTGTTTTTCCCACTGGGCAATGGCCGCACGCATGTCTTTTTCATCAAGTCCGCCGGAACGGCACGCCTGTTCCGCCTGACCTTTGAGAATGTTGTAAGAACTCACGCATTGTTTAAGTTCGGTGGATCCTCTTTTCATCGCCTTACATTTAGCGGCGAGTTTTTTGGCTTCGGCTGTTTTATCCTTACAGGGGTCTGCTGCAAAAGTAAGCCCCGGAAAAAGCATGATAGCCAAGATAACGAGTAATTTTTTCATAGTATAATTAGCCCTATCCTATCGGTTCCTTAAATAAAAGAAGGGGACTTGGAATTATTCCAAGCCTCCTAAATCGTCAAGACTTTCAAGATCTTCAAGTTCTGATGCCGGCGTATCGGTACTGGTTCCGCGGCGCGCCCGCTCGGTTTTCACCGTAGCGAGTGTAAAGCCGGCATCTTCGGCAATACGCTTTCTATTGGATTCAAAGCGATCACTTTGAATGGAACGCTGCATGAACTTCGCATAATCATCAATCGCTTTATTGGCGCGGTCAAATTCCGGACGCAAAGCCGCACGTTTTGTTTCAACACGAGAGGTCGGCAACTGGCGGGCGAGATCCAAAGCTTGAGCCTGTACCGAATCAAATTCGGCAATGTTCTGATCATAAACCTGGCGGGCACTGTCGCGGGCGGCTGTGGAAACCACCGGTTGTTCCGTCAACTTTTCAGCCTGGGTCAAAGAGGCTTCGGCGCGATCCAAGTCGCCTTTCAAGAAGTAGCAGTAACCTTCCACAAGATAAGCTTCGGAAATCAAGAACGATTCCGGTTGGTTTTTGATAATCCATTGTGCCGGAACCAGCGCTTGATCGGGCTTGTTCACTTTCAAGAAAGACCAGGCGATGCCGAGCATGGCTTCGTCATATACCGGAGAGCCGACTTTCACTTCACCGTAAAGCGCGGCGGCTTCGGCGAGGTTCGGAGTTTCACCGGAGAAGTAAATATGACCGAGTTTGACTTTTGCCGCGTCTTGCAAATCCTGTTCGGACTGGTTCGAGTACGGTTGTTCCACAATGTCGCGGAAACTGTTTTCGGCTTCGGTCCATTTTTGCAGACGGCTGTAAGCGATACCCATGGTGTAACGGGCATAGAAGTAGTTCGCGTTCCCCGGAAGAATCGAAGAGAGCAAATCAACGGATTCCTGATACAAACCCTGTTCAAACTTAATCTGACCGGCAATGTAGTCCGCATCGGCTTTCACATCGCTTTCGCCGAAACGCTGAACGATATTTTGATATTTGGCCATTGCTTCTGCGTACTTGCCTTCTTTATAGTCAATATTCATCAACTGGAAGTAGTATTTCGCTCTTTGGTCGGACTGAGGATAACGTTTAATAGCGTCTTCATAAATCGTCTTAGCCGCACTGTGCATTCTCATGTTTTCAAAAGATTTGGCTTTGTAGAACGCGGCTTGGTCCACCAAGTGGAACGCCGGATACTTTGTCTGCACTTTTCCGAAAGCGTAAGCGGCATCCAGGAATTGGCGGTTCAGGTAAAGGCGCATCGCGGCGCGGTAATCGTTTTCAGGTTCAATTTTCAAACGGCGGTAACGGTCTTCACCGATAGATTCTTCACGGGTGTTTCCGAAACGGGCGCTTAAACGAATCGCAAAAATGAATCCGCGATTTTTCTTTTCCACTATTTCATCGTGAGACATTTCGAGGTCAATCGCGAAATGCTTGATGGTTTCAAGAATCACGTCTTTTACGTTTACGGTGGCTCCGATAACCGGATAGCCGTCCTTTGTGAAGCGAAGGCGCACACCGAGGTGTTGGCTCAGGTAATAAGTAAGAGTGAAGCTCGTTTCGAGACTCATTCCTTCACCGCCTTCATTGTCATCGTGCACAAGATCAATCACGGAAAGCTCGGCTTTCGCTTCGAGCATCCGGTTCAAACCGCGGTAGAATAAAGAGAAGTTCAAGTTCATCGGAATGGCGTAAGAATCTTCCGCACCCATGAAAACAAACGCGTAACTGGAACCGCCGTCGGCAGCAGTGCTGATGGCCGGTTGCAGCGCATTCTGCACCGCTACGCCCACTTGCAAATGACCGAACCTGGAATTGGAAACCGGATTCCAGCTAAGACCGACATCGGCGCCCATGGTAAATTGCTTATTGTCGCCGAACTGATTCACTTGCAAGATGGAAACATCAAGACCTACGGCAAGACAATGCATGATACGGTAAGCGTAACCGAGCATATAGGCATTTTCAACGTAGCTTTCTCCGCCGTCAATAGAGGCGCCGTTTTCAAAGAACGAAATACCGACGGTATGATCGTAACCGAAAGGAATCGTCAACGAACCGTATTCCTGACTGGCTTCGCCGCTGATCGTAAGGAAGAGACCGAGGTTCACTTCTATTTGATCGGTTTCCGCAATGCCGGCCGGATTGACGTACATGGAGGTGTTTCCGCCAAATTCTCCGAACCAATCGTTTTGTTGGTATTTGTGAGGAGAATACGAGGGAGAAATAGGAGAAGCAATCACGGAGCCGGCAAGGCTAGCTCCTAAAACAACAGATTTGATGATAGTAGCGCGAGTCACCTAACCATCTCCTTACTTGATATCCGTGCGGATAAATTCGATACGACGATTCTTTGCACGACCTTCGGCCGTTTTATTCGAAGCCACCGGCTTGGTATCACCCACGCCTTTGGTCACGATGCGGCTTCCGTCAATTCCTTTTTCGGTCAAGAAATTTTTGATCGCTTCGGCGCGTTCCGCAGAGAGCGCCATATTCTTGGCCACCACACCGACGTTGTCCGTGTGTCCGACAATTTCAAAGGTGGTTTCCGGGAATGCTTCCATAATGTCCACCACTTTCATCAGTGAAACATAAGAGTCTTGCAAAATTGTGGCTTTTCCGGATTCAAAGTTAATTCCTTCGAGAACAAATACTTTTTTCGGCGGAACGGGAACTTCATCGGGGCAACCGTCTTCATCTTTATAACCGTTCATGGCTTCCGATTCATCCGGGCAAAGATCCACGGCTTTGCAAACATGAGCATATTTTTCAAGCATAGCGCTTGCTTCTACCCAAGGATCGCAGATACCGTCACGGTCGTTATCCGGGTCCGGACAGCCGTCGTCATCTTGGAAACCGTCGAAATCTTCCCCTTCGTCCGGGCAAAGATCCACACCGGTACAAGCCTGAGCGAATGTTTCGGCTTTGCCTTCTTCGGTAACCCAGGGATCGCACATGCCGTCTTTATCGCTGTCGGGAAGGCGTGTTTCTTCGACTTCTTCCTCTTTTACTTCGCGGTCGGTATTAGTGAGTCCGATATCCGCTTTTCCCTTTCCTCTTTTGAGCATCGGCGACTTGTCGTCGCAGAAGAAATCCGGTTGGGATAAGGAAGGATTCTTGAACCGCGGTTCCAAAGAAACGTTGGTGCGGTTTACTTTAATGAAGCGGTTAAAAGCATAGTAGTTGTGATAAATGTTGTTATACTCCACTTTCGACTGACCAGCAGCCGGATCGGCAAAGACACCGTAATAGTGGTTTTCCATAAAGATATTGTTGCGGACAATGACGTTCGACGGACCTTTCAGCGTGAGACCGGAGTAGCCGTTGCGAAGCACCACGTTGTGTTCGATAGAAGCATCTAACGATTTGGCGCCCCAAGCGAGGATCCCCGACCAGCGGTTCCCGTAAACCACGTTGCTGCGAACATGCGGAAGCGAAATAAAGGCACCGATACCGGTAGCCTTATTATCTAAAATGTAGCAGTTATGAATGTAAGGAGCGGCGTTTTCGCAGAGTACGCCTTCGATACCGTTACGGATGGTGAAATGCGACATTTCCGCGCCGGAAGTACCCATCACCGTCGGACCGCGGCGACCGCCGTCGATAATGGTGGTCAGAGGGTCTTCCCCTTTGAGAACCACACCCATGATGAGAGAAATATTCTCGTTATAAACACCGCGCTTGACAAAGACCGTGTCTCCGGCATCCGCATTGCCTAAAGCGTCCGAAATTGTGGAATAGTCACCGGGAACATTGATGGTTTTTGCCGCGGCATTTCCGAAAAGGAGCATTGCTCCGGCAAAAACGAGAGCCATTTTTCTGAGGATCATACTGCTAAGTTTCTCCAATCATGTACAAAATTTTTCATATCACCATCTCAACAATAAACAAGAATACCTTTCCTGTTTACGGAATACCGCGTTTGAATATACCTACAAAATGAGCGATAGTCAAATACTTTTGCGAATTCTTTTCAATTTTCAAGTTGCCCATCTTGTTTTCCGAAAAATCAGACCACATAAAATATGTGATGAAACCTTTTTCCGGAGTAATGTAAATTTTTTATTTACACGGATTCTGAATCCTCCTTTTTGGAACCCTGAATCGAAACCCGAAGATCTTGACAAGTACGCTTGATATCTTGCAAAATCTTGCGGGCACGAGTCCCTGCTGACTTATTTCCTCTTTCAAACTTTTCATATTCACGTTCGAAAGCAGCAACATTTTGTTTGAGTGATTCGAGTAAATTCATCGGAAATCTCCCTTTTAAAAGATTTATTTAGGAAAATAAATAATCTTTTCTCAAAAAATCACTCTAACATGAAATAAAGTTTACAATGTCGAAAAAAGTCGTTTTTTAACACGCTTTTGGATCTTTTGGAGCGGTTTTAAGAAGGATTTCGAGAGAACGGGCTCCTTCTTCCTCTATATTTTCGCTGAAATGGTTCACAAACATTTCAATATGCGAGAGGATCGCTTTATCGTCTTTAATTTGCGCCTTTTCGCGAATAAATGGAGTTATTTTTTCTCCGCGGCTGTTTGCAAACGCGAGACTTTTCCGGATTTCGTGTTCGACTTTTTCCTGCAATTCCGGACCAAGCGAACTCCGGATAACGGCGCACCCGAGAGGAACCGGGCTCCCGGTTTGAGTTTCCCAGTAAGCGCCGAGATCTTCGATTAAATGAAGGTGATCCTGCTCCCAGGTGAAGCGGTTTTCATGAATCACCACCCCTTGAGCGGCTTCTTTACGGGAAAGTTTCCGGTAAAGTTCGTCAAAAACGGCGTATTCGACTTTAGGTTTCGCTTTATTCCGGGAAGCCCAAAAATGAAAAAGATGCGCGGCGGTTGTGTTTTTCCCGGGAAGCAAGGTGGGAACACTCGGGTTAAATGGTTCCGCCGAAGATGAAAGCAAAAGGGGGCCGCAACCGTAACCCATTGCCCCGCCGCAAGTTAGAACGGAATAATCTTCCAAAATGAAAGGAAGAACTCCGCAACTGACTTTGGCGACGTCAAGTTCTCCCCGAATCACACGTTCATTCAAGGTTTGCACGTCTGCATAGGTGACGTCCCAATCCAAATCCGAACCGGGCAACCCCCGGATAAGATCTTCATAGATATAGGTGTCATTGGGGCAAGTGGAGATGCCTAAACGAAGCCGAGTTTGTTTTTCCATGTGTTTACCCATTGTTGAAGTGATTGAAGTGCTTTTGAAATTTCCCAGCGGGAAGGGTCGCGGGCGGTAACAAAATTACTGACGGCCCGGATTTGATAAGCTTTGCAACCAAAGGCTTCGGCGAGGGCGAAACAGGATACGCCCTCCATGGTTTCGATTTGAGCCCCGTAAAGATTTTCCCTTTCTGCGGCAAGATTTTGCGTTCCCGTGCAGCAATTGACCGAAATAGCGCGCACTTTCGGCAGGGATGAAAAACACGCGAGCGGCTCGGAGCTTGCGCGATAAACGCTTTTCCCGACCATTTCCGCCTTGAAACGATGAAACGAGCCGTCGGTTTCCTGATACCCGAGATCGCCCGCCTGATCTTCTTCTACAAAAACAAGTTCGCCTAATTTTAAGCCGCTTGAGGAGTACGCGCCGCCGATACCGAGTTGAATCACCCGTTCATACTCTCCCGAATGCAACGCTTTTGCAAGGCCCGCGCTGAAATTCACAAGACCCACGCCTAAAACGGAGAGTTCCGTTCCGGCAGAAAAAGAGGACGCTTCAAGCATGGAAGGAATGGCGAGAAGCGTTTTTTTCATCAGTCGCCTGCCTTGGCGATGGCGCCTGCGAGTTCTTGTTCAAATAATTCAACGGACTTCATTTTCAATTCCCAGGGAAGTTCCGCCTCACAGCGCGCCGCAGCGACCGCCGTTGCTTTAACAAGGCAGTCTTCGAGCGAAAGTCCGAGGGAATCGCCGTAGAGCCAGCCCGCCATAAATGCATCTCCGGCGCCGATATCGTTCACGAGGGAAACGGGCGGAGGGCTTAACTGGAATGTCTGCAACTTTCCTTCCAAGACACGGAAGGCGCGCACGGGAGCCGCACGGTCGGTGACAATCAGAGTGCGGATATGAAGGCGTTCCAAAAGCGCAGTCGCCGTCATTTTCCAAAACTGGGGACTGGAAGTGACCTGAGGGATATTATATCTCTGCAACAGCGTGCGGTACTCGTCCATATTTACTTTCAGAAGTTCCACTTCGCGCTCGAGCCAACTATCAACGCTGACGGCATCAATGAATAAACGTTTGCCAGCGGTATCGAGTTCAAACATTTTTTCGGCTTGAAACTTTGCCGGAAATGAGCCGCAAAGAACAACACGGCCCGCATTCTTCCAAGAGTCTTTTAAACTTTGTATGAAATCTTCGTTTTCTTCGGACGAGAGCACCGGCGAGGGTTCAATTAATTCGGTGGTTTCACCGCCTTGAATGATGGTGGTGCTGATGCGCGTGGCCTCGCGAATCCAGACGGAAACCTGTTTGACACCCGCTGTTGCCACTTCATCGAAAATTTGTTTCCCGTGACCGGTGCCTAAAAAATGAACGAGAAGCGGGTCGTTCCCGAGGCTCTTTAAAACGCGCGCGCAGTTAATCCCTTTGCCCGAAGCGTATTCATCGGCCGGAGGAAGCCGGTTCACCGAACCGAGATGCAGCTTTTCCAAAATAAAGAGCCGCTGCCAAGTCGGGTTCAGCCCGAGAATTAAAGTATCGCGGTTCATTTTACGAATACCTTTGTGAAAGACCGTTTTCCGACTTGCACCAAATGATTTTCCGATGAAGATAAAGTAACGGAAAGCGCCGGATCCGCCCATTTTTCGGCGTTCCATTTGACACCGCCGTTTTGGATCATGCGACGGGCTTCCCCTTTACTTTTAAAGACATTGAGAGTCACGAGTAAATCCAAAACGCCGTATTCCCCCGGAGCGATTTCGACTTCGGCGGCATCTCCCGGAACAGCGTTTCCGGCATGCACGGCGCGCTCCGTTTCGGCGGCTTTGAGAGCGGCTTCTTCACCGTAATACTGCGTGACGAGGGTCATCGCCAAACGGTGTTTTGCTTCGTTGGGATTCAGCGCGCCGGAGCGGATTTTCTCACCTATTTCACGGACTTCCGAAAGCGGAATATCGGTGAGAAGTTCAAACCAGTTTTCGATGATGTTATCGGCGAGGTTGTAAATTTTGTGATACATGACGTCTGGGACTTCGTTCACACCGACATAGTTCCCGATGGACTTGCTCATTTTTATTTTGCCGTCCGTTCCGAGGAGAATGGGCATGAAAAGCCCTACCTGCGGTTCCATGTTTTCGTAAATCTGTAAATCGCGACCGCGCAAAACATTGAACTTTTGATCCATGCCGCCGATTTCGATATCGGCGCGAATTTCTACGGAATCGTAACCTTGCATCATGGGGTACATAAATTCATGCAGGGAAATCGGTTGGTGCGCGGCGTAACGGTTTTGGAAATCTTCGCGTTCGAGCATTTGTGCGACCGTAAACTGCCCCATGAGTTCCGTGACTTTGTTAAACGGCAGTTCGGAGAACCATTCTCCGTTGTAACGGATTTCAACACGGTCGCGGCGCACTACTTTGAAAAACTGTTCCTGATATTCTTTTGCGTTTTCAAGCACTTGTTTGTGAGAGAGGCGCGGCCGCATTTTGTTCCGCCCGCTCGGATCGCCGATCATGGCGGTATAATCGCCGACGATCAAGACTACGATATGCCCTAAATCCTGAAACTGACGGAGTTTCCGCATGACCACCGTGTGTCCGAAATGCACATCCGGCGCCGTGGGGTCCACACCGAGCTTCACGCGAAGCGGGGTATTCGTTTCATAAGAATGCTGAAGTTTTTTTTCGAGTTCATCGCGAGGAACGATTTCCGTGACTCCTCGGAGGAGAATCTCCAACTGCTCTGATACAGGGCGCATAAAAATCCTTTTCGGTAAATAACCGGTTTAAATCTAACATTATTTTCAAATCGTGAAGTTTTTTGCCCGGCATTGAATTTCTTGAGACAATAAACCGGACTGAAAAACAAAGAATGTGAAGGCACAAGCAAAGTTTGCTTTACATGAAAGCGTACTGTTTTACGAAACAAAAAAGCCCAAATCTTTTCAGAATTTGAGCTTTTTAACGAATATTATTTTTTCTGCCGGGCGGCGCGGCGGCGTTTTTCGCGCTCGGTTAACTGAGAATCATCGTTAGCGGCGGGAGCGGCTTGCCGGACGGCGCGTTTCTTTGTTTTGGACGCTGCCGTAGCGGCAGGCGCGGGAGCCGCTTTAGGGGCGGGCTGCGGAGCCGGTTCCGCGATTTTCTCTCTCTTTTTGGGGAGCCGCTTGGAAGCAAGCCACATTTCGCGGTCGAGAGGATCTGCAGACGCTAAGGTAATTTCCCGGCTGTACTTGGCGCCCCAAACATCTCCGAGTTCTTCCGAAGCGACTTTGGCGGCGTCCAGAGAACCTATCGCCCAGTCATCGTTTGCCGGCGGGAGCAGCGTCCAGGTGATATTTTTTACAGGGAGCGGTTCGTCGTCCATAAAGATCCGAATGTCAAACATTCCCACATTATAGCCCTGGCCGTCCGTGCCCTGCGTGGGGTAATGCAGATAAGCGATCACAAGCACCACTTCGTCGTTGTCGATACCGTCGAGCAAAAGATCCGGATCGTTATTCGGCGCTTTTACTTCACCTTTGGCGGAAAAACTCCAGGGAGTTACCCCATCGAGCAAAAGTTCGAAAGAATGATACCCTTTCGAATACCCTCCGAGCTTCATAAAGTTCGGCGCGAAAGCCTGAAATTTAACCTGCGCCTGCGCAAAAAGCGTCGCGGCAAACGCGAGTAAAACAAATAGCACTTTTTTCATAAAACCCTCAATGTAAATATTGATTCTAATTCGCAATAATATAAAATTTCGGCGGACAGGGAAAGGGATAAAGGGGCGTGTCCCGGCGATTGCACGCCGGCATCGAAAGAATATCGCCGGGACCGGGCTGTATTGCACTGAGGCGGGTTCCCCGCCAAGTGCAACGGAGCCACGCGGATCTCCGCCGGAATCTGCCTTCCGCGTCTCCGCCCTTCGGGTCACCATCCCTCACGCGTAAACCGGGTCGAAAAGATTCAACCCCTGCCGCCGTTATTGTCATGTTTCAATTGGGAATTGAAATCCGGAATCACATTTCTATTTTCCAATTCCCTAAATTTCATACTCGAGGAACTTGAGTTGCATTTTACATTTTTAAGGCGTTTGTATATGCCGTAAAATAAGCATCACCGCAGACTTGAAAAGTCTTACATACCCGATCGAACTTGGTTAATGCGGTAAACAACGTTAATACGCTTGCGTTTTATATTGGAAGAATTTGAGTTACATTTTCACATGAGCGCGGCTCTCAATACTTTTTTCAAAACCTTTAGGCTGGAAGCCGCTCCGGTTTTAAAAAAGTGTTGGAATCGCGCGAAAACACGTGAGGCAGGCGGAGGGCGGCGAAGCCGGTACGCAGTACCGACCGGAGGGTAGCCCGGAGACACGCCGACCCGGCGCGGTTTTCATGCCGGAGGAACATGACGCGCCGGGGCACGTCCAAAAAGAAAACGCGGTTTGCGTTTAGTCTTTGAAAAACAGGTGTTTCGCGGCTTCAAACATGACGTCTTTTTCTTCGGGCACGCGGCATTCCGTGTAAATGCGGACTTTGGGTTCCG
>JAISUZ010000090.1 GCA_031271785.1 Fibrobacter sp.
GCGCCGGGGCACGCCAAATTCCAAATGCCGTTACGGTTGTATTCAAAATCGGTTTTGCGATAGAGCGATTCCGCGGCTTTCCGGAATTCGATTTCTTCGCCTTCGGAGAGTTCCAAACGAAAGCCGGTTTCCACCGGCAGGCGTTCCGTAAAAATCAGTTCGGCGGCGGCAAGCAGGAGTTCGCGCGCCGCTTCCGCACCGCGTTCCAGCGAAATGCGGAGATCGGCAAGCCCGAAAGCTTCCATTCCGAGCGTGTACAGGTAATTCTCTTTTTCCACAAAATTCAGCCACGCCTCCATGGGCGCATTTTCCAAAAGTTCCCGGAAATGATTCCGCGAAAACGCCGTTCCGGAGTGTTCCATATAAACTCCGAGCGCGCCTTGTTCCAATAATGAATTCAGCGCGCGGTTCAGGCTTTGAAAGTCTTCGGTTGTGCGTAACGTTCCCTGAATGAAAAATAAGCGGCCGTGATTTTGAATGGCAGCGCGTTCATCGGTTTCAAGCGGCGCGTGTTCTTCAAAAATCTGTTCCAGCGCTTCGACTTTGGATTGGAGCGAGGGCGTTAAAGTAACGGAGCAGCCGGGAAGCGTCCACGCCGTTCCTTTTTCGGGGAGCGTGATTTCAAAAGAGGCGGGCAAAGGCAAGGCGATGACAAAGTTTCTCATAATTTTTCTATTGAATAAAACGGGAGACGGTGCGTTCCAATAAACCGGCGGATTCCGGCGCTTCGGGGTATTCCAAAACATGATCGGAGGATAATGCTTTTTGAAAAGTTTCCGCATTCAGCGATTTTTGAGAGAGATAATCCGCTTTGTTTTCTTTCTGCAAAAGTTCCGCCAAATAAATCTGTTCCGTTTGCCCGGGGGTCGGGACAAAAATACAATCCGCTTTGAATGGAAGCATGTCCATTATGGTGCTGTATCCGGAACGCGCAACGATTTTTCTCGCGCGTGTTACTGCGGCTGCAAATTTTTCGGTTTTCAAGTGACTGTAAAAGCGAATATTCCCGTGAGTTTCCTGAGTAAGTTTTTCTCCGGGGCATCCGAGAATCATTTCATGATTTCCGGGAATTTGAGATAGAATTTTTTTCAGTTTTTGTTCGAACTGCGTTCGCATGGGTTCTGGCCCCGAAAGAATGGCGAGAATATCGGTTTCTTTAGGAGCATCCGGATTTTCCGGCGACGTAAACCGCGACAACGAACCGACAAAGTAATGCGTTTGTGCGGAACGAACGTGAGAAAGTTTCCCCGCAAGCCCCGGATATTTTTCAAAATCCGGAATCCACACTTCGGAAAAATGTTTCATGAACCGCTGATGCCAAAGCATTCCCAAAGGCTCCAAAAAACCAAACGGGAAAGGAAACGCAATACGCCGCTGATGCGTGATATAAGCAGACGGTACTTTTTTGGAATAAAAACCGAAACGATTATCGGAAATCACACGGTCAAATCCGTGTTTCATTACCATCGTTTCCACCCATTTCCGTTCTTCGCGGATGGTATGGAAAAAGGATTTTTGGTTTCTCATCACCCAAAGCGGCATTTCGCTGCCGCGGCTCGGGTAACGAATATCATAACGCGGAGCTTCCAAAAGTTCCAGCTCCGGAAACTCCTCGCGGAAAATATAAAGCGAAGCCGGCGAACCGGCGAGAGTTACGGTTGCCCCCGCCCGAAGCAGAGCCCGAACTACCGGAATGGATCGCGTGGTATGTCCGAGCCCCCAATCGAGCGGAGATAACAAAACCTTCATTCGCCGGATTTCCTCTTGAGCCAGGGATTCAGCCAGTCCGTGTGATCGCAGTCGATGTTGTTGCCGCCGAGAGTTAAAAGTTCCAGGCGATTCACGCCGGGAACAGGAACGGTAATCGCTTCATGCTCCAAAGAGAAAATCATTTTGGAAGAATACAATTCCCGGCCGTCGCCGACAATCTTGAAGTAAGCGCCGTCGCCGCAAGAGCTTTCATCGTCCAAAGCAAGCGTTACAAACAACATTTCATAGCCGCCGTTCAAATTAAACTCCACGCGCGAGGCGGCGTGCGTTCCAAAACCGTAACGGTAAGACCGGTTATCTGCTTTTAACTTATTGTTTTCCACACTGCGCCCGGGTTGAACCACTCCCCAATCCTGTGCAGCGGTTTGAATCGGGAGCGAAGAGAGAAGCGCGACCGCAGGCGATTCCAGGAAATAATCCCGGTAAACAACCGTGGTATCTTCTCCGGTAAAGAACTCCAGGCGAAGTTCGTTCATGCCGGCGGAGAATTTGGCGGTATCCAGCGCAAGCGTGTCTGTCTTTGTATTCCAGCGGTATTCGCCGCCTGCCGCGCCGTTATAATAAGTTCGGATCCCGGTAGAATCTTCCGCCCAGCGTTCCAGAAAAACCGTTCCGCTCGCTTGAATTTCACTTACCGAAATTTGAGTATTCGACATTCCTTTCTTTTGCTCTATCTTGTGAATGGTGAGCGGATAACCGAATGATTTATTTTCGAGAAGTACGCGTTCGGCTTTATAGAGTTCGAGAATTTGTTCAACCTGGTTTGTGGTTTTAAAACCCACCACCCGGGAATTGAGATTCACCGTGCCGTAACCGTCTTGCCCGCGCACCACATAAATATTGCCGCCGCTCAACCGGTAATAATTGGTAAAATCATCGAAGTCCCAATTCAGGAACGAACTTTCGGAAAAACTGCTATGCCCGGAAGCGAGCATTTGCCAGGGGCGCGCATAAATAAAGATGGATTTTTTGGGGTAAGAGGCAAGCGCCGTATTTAAAAAGTCTTCTTCCGCCAACAGCTTATTGCGGTAGTAAAGCATATTGGTTTGGAAACTCTTTTGATGATATAACGCAAGCCCCACCGAAAGTCCGAGAGCCAGAACAAGAGTGATAATCGTTGCAAGCCGGCCGCTCGATTTTTTGAATTGAGTGAACCTCAAAATCACATCCAAAAAGTCTTTAAGCCCAAGCGCCATAATCACGGCAAAAAGCGGGAGCGCCACCAGCACATAACGCTGATTGATTTCGATTTGGAAAGTGCCCGACACATTGAAAAGAATCACAAAAATCTGAAGCGAAAACAGAACGGCAAGAATCGCCCCGCGCACGTAACGCCTGTTCACAATCAGCCGGATCAAAAGCCACAGGGTGGCGAATAACAAAATAACGGTGAACGAAGTGTAAAACGGATTCTTCATCAGGCCGCCGTTAAAAGTATCCGGATCCAGGTTCATCATGACTTCAATATTGCTTTTAATATTGAACCACAGATTTTCAAAAGAATGCGCCTTGTGAGAACCGCCCTGGAAATCGTAACCGCGGTAAGCCGCCATCGTATTCACGGAAGGCCAGCAAACCGTAATCACGGAAAGCGTGAATAAAGGCAGGCGGTAAAATTTTTCACGGAAGTATGTATGATAATAAAGCGCGAATGGAATGAGCGCGAAAACGGTTTCCTGCCGGGTTTGGGCAAAAAAGCCGATGAGCGGAACCGCCAAAAGGAAATGCTTCCAGCGCACCTCTTTCGGCGGAACCATGGCAAACCAGGCCATCAGGAAAGCGAGTAAAAAGACGTATAAAACCTCGGTCGAAGCGGAGCGCGCCTGCATCAGGTAAATCGGCATCCCGCCGAGGAACGCGGTGGCGGCAAGCGAAAGCCGGGGGCTCTTGAGCCAAATCGAAAACGCAAAAAAGAACGCGAGCAAACTCAGCGCATATAAAGGCAGGTTCACAAGGAGCGCGGTATCGCGGTCGGGGTTTGCAAACCGGAACACGATGGAATAAATAAAACTGAGAGCCTTCCCCTTAAAGTTATTCACCTCCGTGCGGCAATCGAGCCCTTTGTCCGTCCAGATACCTTCGTTGCAGACACCGCCGGTTTTCGCATAAAACATTTGAAGCCCCATGGACTCCCAGCTGGTTTCATCGCTCAAAACCCGGTGCGTATTGCTGATATTCTGCACGGCAAAAAGGCAAAAAAACGCCACGAGCAAAAGAAGAATCACCGAAGTTTGGCGCGGCACGCGGCGTTCCAGAAACCGCCGGAAAATCTCTTTCCCGTTCACCACGAGTCCGGCGACAAGAACACCGAAAGTCGCGAGGATAAAATAATATCCCCACCGGATATCCCAGCTTCTCGCATAAGAAACGGAAAGCGAATTGAACAAAGCAAACGCCGCGCCCAACACCGCCAAAACGAGAACCAACCCGATCACCAAATTCTTAGTCATCCATTCTTTCATAATTTTTTTCATAAAATAACCTCGGCAAGAGATATTAGGGAACCTCTAAAAATTCATTTTCCATAAAATCTGCAATAACACATCGCATCAGTTCGTCGTTCAAAGCGGCAAATATCACCAATACTCACCGCTTTTCACTCCTGCTTCTGCTCGGTTTTACGCATCAATCAAGTCCGAACGGTTGTGTAAGACTTTTCAAGTATGCGCCGCTGCCTGGTTTCGAGATTTCATGAACGCAAAGCAATTTTTAGAAGTTCCTTTTAATTTAAAAAAGAAACACCTCTCTTCCGAGAGGCGTATTCCTGGAAACCTTTGATTTTACTTCACTTCAAAGTAATAAGTCTGAACGGATTTTCCGTCTTGAAGCATTTGCACAATCTGTTTGCCTTTCGGGAGCGTACCGGTGACTTCAAACAAACCTTCCGCTTTGTATGTTACCTTCAAATCGGTGGTTTTGCTCTTGTCTGCAAAAATACCGTCGGTCTCACCGTCGCCGAAGCCTTTACAATCCTGATGATCCTTCACTTTTCCCGGACGAGCCGCATAGGAAACAGCGGTAATCGGAGTCGTGACGGAACCTTTATTATGGAAAAGAACGGAGAAGTTCGCATCCACGACAAGCGGATCGGGGAGTTTGTTCACGCGTTTTTCTTTTTTCTTGCCTTTGGCGATTTCTTCGGTAAAACTCGCGCGGTAAGCCGCACCGGACTCGGAACAAGTTGCCGCCCAAATCACCCAGGAATTTTGAATCTTATCGGGAGCCACGCAAGGATATTTGTATAAACCCGGATCTATTTTATCGCTGAATGCAAAGAGAGTAAGCTCGGCATTCGGATTTTCCGGAGTCGTGGTAAAGCGCTGCTGTCCGAGAACATAACCGTTGCGGCGGGCCTTAATCAGGTATTCGCCGGCAGGAACCTCGTCAAACTTGAACTTCCCGTTCACGAGATCGGCGCCGTAAGGATACTTAGCGGTTTGCGTACCGAAAACGGAACCGTCCATCCAGACCGTCGGCAATTCCACCGGTTTACCCGTAAAAGGATCCATCACCACGCCGGAAACGGTACCTTTCTTTTCACAACCGCACAAAACAGCGGCAAAGCAACCGGCAGCGAACAACATCCACATCTTCTTCATTTCACTATTCCTTTTGTAAAATTATGGAACAAAAAAAGAAAGAGAATTTCCGTCATGGAAACTCTCTTTCAAAAAGTTGAAATTATTCTTCGGCCGCTTCGCGGTCCGGTTTACGGGTTTTCCGCTTGGCACCCACGATATTGGTCGCAAAACGCTTGTTAAAGCGGTCGATACGCCCGGCAGTATCCACGCGGTGCTGCTTTCCGGTCCAGAACGGATGCGTGTCGGCGGTAATTTCGAGAGAAATCACGCTGTGTTCGACACCGTCAATCACTTTCTTCTCGGCAGAAGACTTGGTGGAACGGCTGATATATTCTTTACCTGTGTTCGCATCAACGAAAACGACAGGCTTATAGTTAGGATGAATACCTTCTTTCATTTTAAAATCCTGCTAAAATACAACGTTTAGATGCCCAAATTTAGGTGGAAACCGCTGTTTTGGCAAGTCATAAATAGTAATTTTGAGGCATGGAACGCTTAATCCCCCTTTTTTTGGCTTTTTTCCTCTTTTCCTGCACCGAAAATACCCCCGGCGAACGGCTTCAAACGAATGTTCCCTACTATCTCTCCGAAATGCCGGACAGCCTCTACATCGCCTCTTTAGACTCCATCATCAGCGCCGAACCCCTCCGGGAAGAAGGCGACTCCTCCAAAACGGAAGTCATCATCAATTCATTCAAAGCGCCGGCAGTCGTTGCCGCCCCCAAAAAACAACCGGCAACAACCAAAACACCTGCGGCCGGGAGCGAAAAACCAAAAAACACAGCCCCGCACTTTGTCTCGAATTTCTCCGCCGCCCTCTCCAAGTGGCAGTCCGACCCCTCCAATAAAAACCTCTACCGCGAAATCGAAGCAAAACCCGGCGAAGACCTGTTCAAACTCCTCGCCCGCGCCTACCAAACCTCGACCGCCGAACTCCCGCGCTTTTACATACTCTCGGCCATGCAATCCGTAAACCCGGGAGTCATGCTCGAATCTCTGAAAGCCGGCGACGTGGTAAGAATCCCGAAGATTTAAAGAAAATTAAAAAGTTTGAATTTGATCCCAGGGCGTGCCCCGGCGCATCCGGCATCACTCTGATCCATTTTCTTCTATTATCCTCAAGTTCCTCAATATCATCCCGGGCTTGATCCGGGATCTCCTGCCGAACCGAACACTTCATTTTCCTCACACTAAATTAGACCTCGTCACCCCGCACAGAGCCTGTCCCCGCGATTGTCCTGACCATGTAAAAACGCGAGGAATGCGGGGTCTCAGCAGCTGAAAGTTTTTCATATAATCCCAACCATTAACAGTATCAAAAAAATGATATATCTTTATATACAAGTTCATACGCGCATTAAAAGGAAACCGAAAAATGAAACGACTTTTAGCGTCAGGTATTTTTTTAATGTTCGGCATTACATTTGCACAGCCTGATTTTAAACTCAGTATGGGTCTCGGCGGATACCTCACCAGTGATTTCGGCGGCGGAGTGGAAGTATCCGAAATCAGCCAATCGGTTTCAGCCTATTACACCTACGGATTCCCTTATTCCGGTGAAGGCGGCTTTATATTTTTAGACGCCACTTTTGCGGAATTATCGTTAGGTTTTTTTGTGGGCAGCCATTATGAAACGATTGATTTTTTAGGAGACGATAAGGAAAACGATCTTTCCTATATGGGGCTTGATATTAGTTTGTTAGGAAAATACCCCATTACCATAAAGAAAAAATTTTTACTATACCCTCTTTTGGGCGCAAATTACCGAATAATGCTTTCGGTAAAAAACGGATATGAAAGTCAATATAAAAATAATAGCGGCGACAGCGCTCCCGAAGATTTTAGCGCCTTATGGTTTAGGTTAGGCGGCGGCATTGATTACCCTTTTACCGAGCATATATTTTTACGCACACAAGCCTTGTACGGTATTAGGCTTTCCAATAAATTTGAAGACGACACGGTTCATTTTTACGAAAAAACAGAAGGCGCGAGCGCTAAAGCGCGAATCGGCCATGGTCTTGATATAAAACTTGCTATCGGGTATCAGTTTTAATTCCAACACTTCATGCTCATTCTCTATTCACTTCGCATACTCTCTCGTCGCCCCGTACAGAACCTGCCCTCGTAATTATCCTGACTGCATAAAAATGCGAGGAATGCGGAATCTCAGAAGCTAAAGCCGGTCAAACTAACCGCACTTACCCTTACTACCTTCTTCTATGTTATCCTCAAACTCAATCGGAGAGTCCATAACATCAAATTACTTTATATAACAATAAATAGACAAAGT
>JAISUZ010000045.1 GCA_031271785.1 Fibrobacter sp.
AAGAACTATAATCCGGTGGGTATGCGCGTTCCTACCACGGAAATTGTCCTGGATCAGCACACGATTCATAACCACTTGGACGAGGCGTATATCGATACTTCGAGTTCCGGAGCATTTGAAGCGAAGTGGAATCAGGGACAAGTTAAGGGAATCGAACTTCTCAACTCCGAACTCGGTGGAGAAGATCTTATTGACGCAGGCAGAGGGAATGATTTTGCCGTCGGCGGCGAAGGTAAAGACACTCTGATTGCAAACGCCGGTACTTCCGATGTGATGATCGGCGGGAATGGCGATATGGTCATTGCTTCCCAAAATTACAGTTCTTCCGATGAATATCTCAATGACCTTCTTCAGGTGCTTGACTTGCTCAGTGAAAACGATCAAACTGTCTTGACCGGGTTTGCGGAAAACGATTTCAATTCGTTGCCTTCTCTCGGCTCGGTGCTGGATGGACTTGGAAACGATGACAACGGCGGTAACACGGGAGACGGTGTTTACGATATTTCGTATGGCGCACAAACGCTTACGCTTTCTGCCGGTGAGAGCGCTGAAATCGTCTCTTATGTATGGCCCGGAAACCCATGGTGGACTCCAAATATCATTCTTACGGTAAACGGGGATTCTGCTCCCGAACTTTTATGGGAATGGGATAACGTCACCGGCGCTCCTTCTTCGGTACAAACGGCTGCGGGACACTACTTTATAGTGGATATTCCGGATGCGCCGAACGAGGAAAATCGTTATGTGATTAGGGTTGTTGCCATGACCGCCGGGACATTTACTATCGCGATGGGGAATCAATGAGATCTTTTTTGTTGATTCTTTTATCCGTATTTTTGATCTCGTGCGGCATAAATGATACCGAAAGCGGCGAATATTCCAAATGGACCTTGTCCGGGAATGTTGTAGATGGTTTTACCAACCAGCCTCTGAAAAATGCCAAAATCGTTTATTTGGACGAAAACGGCAAAGAGGCGGTGGTAAAAACCGATGCTTCCGGCGCTTTCTTTATTCAATCCCTGCCTTACGGTTCCCGGGTTTTCACGTTTTCTCATACTCATGCGGGAAAGCAGGATACTCTTTCTTACGGTACGCGAATCTTTACGTTTACATCCGTTTCGGAATCCGCTTCCATGGAAGGCGTCGTGGCGAGTGCGGCGAGAGTGATCCGCCTGTACCCGCTGAATGCCGCTTTATCGGGAGAGATTTTTTTCGCGGATAGCGAAACAAAAATTCAAACACCCGCTAAAAAAGTGCGCGTGAATCTTTCTTACAAAGACACGAATTTTGTGAATGATAAAACGGCGCGCTTTACTGCCGTAACCGATTCGACCGGGCGTTTCCTTCTCAACGAACTCCCGGCAGATACCGGCTTTACGCTCTCTTTTGAACCCGTCTTGCACAAAGAACAGCGTTATACCGCACCTTCGCTGAACGCCGGTAAATTGACTTCCAAAGTGACGGCGGATCTCGGGCGGGTGCTGATGGCGGCGGATACTTCGGTGAAAGCGCAATCTTTTATCCTTTCATCGAACGTTCTCGATAAAAACGGACTCGGACTTCGTGAAATGAGCCCGCTCACGGTGCCTTACTTTGTGATGAAAGAAGCGTTAAGCGCAAATAATTTAAAAGTGACTTTAATGTATGATTCTCTTTCGGTATTTATTTCGCCGGTTGTGAAAAAAGACACTTTATTTTTAACGCATTATTCTCCTTTGCCGGAGAGCCGGACATTCAATGTGGAAATCTACGGTTACACGAAAAAGAATGAACGCGTTCATGTAAAGCTTAACGGGAATGCTTCGTTTGAAACCGGACGCGGACTTTATGCTGTTTCTTCCAATGCAAGTCCCGTTTATGAAAATTACCGCAGTTCCTTTTCTGTCCTTGATACTCTTTGGGTTTCATTTTCCGAAGACCTGGCGCCGAATATCGATCGCATTCAGTGGAATAAAGCAGCGAGCGCCGATTTAACGCTCTACGGTAACGGCAGTTCCAAGAACGCGGATGTTTGGGTGAAAGAAGACACTCTCTTTATTATGCCTTTGGCTTTGATCGAAACGGATTCTTTAGCGGATCCGGGAGACAAGTTAGGGTTTAATATTATGGTTTATGCCGCTTCCGGTTTGAGTCTTTCCGGGTTCACTTTATACACCGAACTCGGACAATAGTATGGCGCTCTTCGGGCGGTTTCTTTTACTTTGCTTGCTCTTTTCAAGTGTCGTGCAAGCGCGTTCTTTTGACGGTATCACCGAAGCGATCGAATCTTCCGTAATGGGAATGACGGTTTCGGGAAGGGTGGATTCGATTTGGGTTTCCGAAGGAACCTTTGTGCGCAAAGGCGATATTATCCTTAATCTGAATAAGGAAAATGAAGAAATTCAAGTGGGAGTCACCCGGCTCATTCTTGAAAGCAAAGCGGATTTAAACGCCGCCAGAACC
Source organism: Fibrobacter sp. (assembly GCA_031271785.1). Classification (GTDB taxonomy): domain Bacteria; phylum Fibrobacterota; class Fibrobacteria; order Fibrobacterales; family Fibrobacteraceae; genus JAISUZ01. The sequence goes on from JAISUZ010000045.1 coordinate 2,443, forward strand.
AAAATGGAAATCTATCAAAAAGATTATTTGGCGACTAAAAAGCTTTTTGAAACTTCTACTTCCGTCAGCGAAGAACAAGTTTGGGAAAAAGAGCTTGCTTACAAATCGGCGGTTTCCGAATATGAAAAACTTCAGATGGCCGAAGAAAAAGAAGAGTTGGAATATCAAATGGCTTTGGTACAACTGGAAGAAAAAATATTGCGGGCTCCTTTTGACGGAGTCATTGTCCGGATCGGGAAAAATAAATCCGAAAGCGTGGAGGCTCTGGAACCTTTTGTGGAAATCGCCGATGTTCGGGTCTGCCGCATGATTTCTTACGTTCTCGCGCCCAATGCCGCCTCTTTAAAAAAAGGGCAAACGGTTCAGCTTCAATTGGACGGAGCGAAAAAGAAGCGTTACAAAAAGGGAAAAATCGAATTTATTTCACCGGTAGTGGATAAATCCAGTATGCTTCGGACCGTTAAAGTTATCTTTGACAATAAGGATCAAAAAATCGAACCCGGCGTAACGGGGAAAATCCTGTTGAAGTAAACTTGTGAGGTTTTCTGGAACCCCTGAAAAAATCTTTTCTGCCGAAATGGATTTTGCTTGCAATGCTCACGGCGTTGTTTGCGTTTCTCACGCTTGCGCTCGGGGCGGTTGAGTTTTCGTTTTGGGATTTATTTTACACTTTGCTGAATCCGGGAGTCAAATCTCCGGAAGCGCTGATTCTCTGGGAGTTTCGTTTCCCTCGAGTGATCGCAGCGATTCTTGCGGGCGCTTCGCTTTCGGTTTCGGGGCTTGTGCTGCAAACGGTTTTTAATAATCCTCTCGCGAGTCCGTTTCTTTTGGGGGTCAATTCCGGGGCGGGGCTCGGTATTGCGCTGGTTTGTTTTTTAGGCGGAGTTTTCGCTTCGTTCGGAATAATTCCCGCGGCGACTCTCGGCGCCTTTGCCGTGGTCTCGCTCATTTTAATTTGTTCGCGTTATTTTGAAAACAGCTTATCGCTCCTGATTCTCGGATTGATGATCGGTTACTTTATCGATTCTTTCGTATCTCTTTTAATTTATTTCGGCGATGCGGAATCGCTCCGTGGCTATATTTCATGGGGCTTCGGCTCGTTCTCCCGTTTAACGCTTTCCGAAATCCCGTTATTTGCCGGTTTTGTAATTCTCGGTATGCTCCCGGTACTTTTTTCGATTCGCTATTTGAATACCGCCCGGTTGGGTGATTCTTTTGCGGAAAGCCTTGGAATTGATTTAAAAAAATCAAGGTTTGCCGTACTTTTGGGAGCTTCGATTCTCGCGGCGGTTACTACGGTTTATTGCGGTCCCGTGAGTTTTATCGGTGTCGCGGTCCCGCACCTCACTTACGGCATTTTTAAATCATCGAATCACCGCGTGCTTATTCCGGGGTGTATTCTTTGCGGGGCATTGATTGCGCTCGCGGCCGGGCTTGTTCCGGGAATACCTTTACACGCCGTGACGAGTTTGATCGGCGTGCCTGTGGTGCTTTGGGTGCTCCTTCGTCCTCAAATGAAGCGATGGAGAAAAAGATGAACACGTTTTTGATTCAAGCGGAGAATTTGAGGTTCGGTTATGACCGCGCGCTCAATACCGGATTTTCTTTTGAACTCCCTGCCGGAGAATTGATAGCGGTAGCGGGGCCGAACGGTTCGGGGAAAACGACATTCTTGAAAACGCTTGCCGGGCTGATTTCGCCGTATTCCGGTAGTTTGCTCCTCTGCGGAAAAGAAATCCGGGAATGGCGTTTAAAAGAGCGGGCACGCCGGATTTCCATTCAGTTTGCGACGCAAACAGTGCCGCCGCTCATGACGGTTTATGAAGTCGTATCTCTCGGGAGAACGCCTTATGCGGATATTTGGGATTCGCGTACGGAAGAAGACGCACAAATTATAAATAAGGTTTTAAAGCAGACAAACACGGCGGAGTTCGCCGGCCGGGAGATCGCTTCTTTGAGCGATGGGGAGCGTTCCCGCGCATTTTTAGCGCGTTCTCTCGCGCAGTGTGCGAAAGTGATTTTACTCGATGAACCCTCCGCGTTTTTAGATATTCCTCACACCGTGAATTTATTTCGTTTATTAAAAACGATCGTTCAAGAAGAAAAAATTTCATTTGTACTCACCACGCACAATCTTGAAATGGCGTTTCGTTTTTCGGACCGGATTCTTTGTTTCGATGGGAACGGAGGGATCCATTTGGGGAAACCGCTTGAACTTAAAGAAAAAGGTTGTTTTTCATGGGCGGAAATATAAAGGGCTCCTCTAAAAATTCATTTTCTATGAAATCTGCAATAATAATGCATGGTATTGATTCGGTTTGTACTTTCATGAAAATTAGCGATAAAGGACACGGAACATGAAAAACTCATATCCCATTATCCCTTATCCCTGTATTTCATACCCGAAAAGGGTTATCGCCGATATTTGCCGATTTTCACTTCCGCTTATGTTTTGTCTGTATTCCTTTGTATTTTCTGCAGGAGAGATATATTCCGGGTGCGGTGAAAAACATTTTTTCTGGAAAGTATCCGGAAAAGAATCTTCGGTGTGGCTTCTCGGCAGCATTCACATGGCCGATTCCAGTTTTTACCCTTTG
>JAISUZ010000053.1 GCA_031271785.1 Fibrobacter sp.
CTTTATTTGTTGAATACGGCAGGAGATTCGGTTCATAGTCCTGTTACTGATGATGTTCGTATCGCTCGGGCTTATGCGAAGCTTCGGGTGGACAGACAGAGTCAGGAAATACTTTTGGAACAGGTGGAGAGTATGATAACAGAAGCAGAGAAGAATGAGCATCGGTTGGAGGCGCGGGCTGAAGGATTGGCTGAAGGGGAAATCAAAAAAGCCCGCGAAATGGCGAAAAGTATGTTAGCCAAAGAGTTCAACATTTCCGTAATAGCCGAGATTTCCGGGCTCTCCGAAGAAGAAATTCTGAAGCTATAGTTTTTCGGGCAGGCGGAAGACGCGCGCTTTGCGCGCAGTGCCGGATATTTCTGAACTCCGGTATGAAATTTAGGGTATGGGACAAGAAAACTCAATCATGCCCCTTGTCCCGTATCCCTTTTCCTATAATTTACCGAAATATCCGGCACTGGCCGGCGGGTAAAAGATGAGACTCTGCACGGGTAGGATATCCCGCATCAAGTGCGGGAACGCCGGCCCGGCGATAAAATTTTTATCAACTACATAATTCGTAATTAATTTTCATGCCGTGAAGAACACCTGCGGCAGCCTCTGTTTGCAATTCCCGGTTCCTGAAAAAAGCTATTATTCCGTCGTCTAAATTTATTTCCAAAAGGAACGATTATGAGTCAGTGGACCGAACTTAAAGAATGGAAAGACCTTGAAGCGCACGCCAAAACGGCGGCGGCTTGGAACCTTCGGGATTTATTTAAAAACGATGCAAAGCGCGCCGAGAAATTCAGCGCGGAGGCATGCGGGCTTTTCCTCGATTACTCCAAAAATTTAATTTCGGAAGAATCCTTGAGCAAACTCAATGCGTTTTTGAACGCTGCCGGGTTCGAATCCATGCGCGATCGTTTTTTCAAAGGCGATAAAATCAATTTCACCGAAAAACGCGCCGTGCTGCACACCGCTCTCCGCAACCAAAGTTCAAATCCTGTTTTGGTGGACGGCAAAGATGTGATGCCGGAAGTTCGCGCGGTTCTCAAGCACATGGAAGATTTCACCGCTCTCGTGCGCAACGGCAAATGGAAAGGACACACCGGAAAATCCATTCGTTATGTGGTGAACATCGGTATCGGCGGTTCGGATCTCGGTCCCGTGATGGTGACGGAAGCGCTCCGCCCCTACGCCGGCGCGAATGCTCCGGAAGTTTTGTTTGTGTCTAATGTGGACGGCACGCACATTGTGGAAACGTTAAAGAAAGTGAACCTCGAAGAAACGCTCTTTATCGTCGCTTCCAAGACGTTCACTACTCAGGAAACCATGACGAACGCCGAAACCGCAAAAGAAGCGGTGCTGAAAGCATTTAACGGCGATTCGTCTTCGATTGCCAAGCACTTTGTCGCGCTTTCCACCAATGCGAAAGCCGTTTCCGATTTCGGTATCGATACGGCGAATATGTTTGAATTTTGGGACTGGGTCGGCGGACGTTATTCCCTTTGGTCCGCCATCGGACTTTCCATCGCTCTCCGGATCGGTTTTGAGAATTACCAAGCGCTCCATCAGGGCGCCTACGAAATGGACGAACATTTCAAGAATACGCCGGCGGAAAAAAATCTTCCGGTGATTCTCGCACTGATCGGTATGTGGTACAATAACTTCTTTGAGGCGGATTCTTACGCGATGCTTCCGTACGATCAATACCTGCACCGCCTCGCTGCTTACTTCCAGCAAGCGGATATGGAATCCAACGGAAAAACCGTGGACAGAAACGGTAAACGCGTGGATTACCAAACAGGTCCGATCCTTTGGGGCGAACCGGGAACAAACGGTCAGCACGCTTTTTATCAGCTGATTCATCAGGGTACAAAACTGATTCCTTGCGATTTTATCGCGCCGGCAAACAGCCACAATAAAGTGGGCGATCATCATCAAAAACTGCTTTCTAACTTTTTCGCGCAAACCGAAGCGTTAATGAACGGAAAGACTTTGGATGAAGCCGTGGAAGAACTCCGCGCTGCCGGAAAATCCGAAGCCGACATTGAACTTCTCGCGCCGCACAAAGTGTTCGAAGGCAATAAACCCACCAACAGTTTGATGGTGAAGCTGATGGACCCGAAAACTCTCGGCGCGCTGATCGCTATGTACGAACACAAGATTTTCGTGCAGGGCGTTTTGTGGAACGTGAACAGTTTCGACCAGTGGGGCGTGGAACTCGGTAAACAACTTGCCGGGAAAATCCTTCCGGAACTCGAAAAAGGGTTCGCGAACCCGAATGTGGAACTTTCTCACGATTCGAGTACAAACGCCTTGATTCGCTGGTATTTGAAAAACCGCGATTAAGTTCGAGTTTTATTTGCTGGAATCCGCACTGAAACTTCTCAGAGAATACAAGCCGGGGCTTTCCGAAGACTCGGCTGTTTTCCTTGAATTGAAAACTCTTTTTTCGGGAAACGCGATTCCCCCGCCGGGTTTGGCCGACCTTAAAAATTTTTTGGGTGAAAAGCGGTTGTTCCGTGTGATTCGTGTTTCCGGAAAAACATTTCAAGACGTTGCTTACCAATTGGTGGATCGCTTTCCCGAGTTTTCTTCGGCGGCGGGAATGTTCCGGAGTTACAAAACGGCGGCCGGTTTTTACTGGACGGATATTGAGGCCGCGGAAAAAGTCATCGCCGACGCTCTTGTTTTTGACGCTTACGGCTGGAATCCCGACACCTTTTCGGTAATTGCTTCCGAAAATTTTTCAGGCTGTCATTTGTCTGCGATTCTTGCGTTTTAAAGGACCGGTTTCACAAACTCAAAAAACACCACTCCCGGCGTTTTCCCTTTCCGGCTTTCCAAATAAGAATCAAATAGTTGATCGGCGACTTTGTTTTGCAAACTGGAAGCGTGGCGCATAAGCGGTTTTTTGCCGGGTTCCAAAATCAGAAAGGCGGTGTGCGTCACATCAATCGCTTCGGACTTCCCGACAAAGGCAATGCCGTAAACCTGCGCGGGTTTTTCCCAAGGTTGTTTGGCCCATTTCAAAACTTTCTCGTAAGGCAAATAACGAATCTCGGTCTTTGGATTATCCTTTTCGTAAGTCAAGCCGGCTTTTGCAAAAAATTGCTTTTTGGGGAGTTCCCGGACAATGGTGGTATCGCCTTCCATCGGAACCATTTTTGAAAAACGGGCGTCGCGCATCCAGTCTTCGACAAAATAATGTTTGCGCGTCAGGTAATCAATTTCCCCGCCGGTATAGCGAAGCTGTTGAAGTTGATTAAAAAGGGAATCTTCATGAACGGCGTATGCCATCGCAAGAACATGCTCCATATAAGTCACGCAATCGAAAGAATCCGTGTAAACCAAAGGTTTTCCGCCGAACTCGCCCTCTCCCAAAGGCCCGAGAAGATAAGGCCGCCCGAGAAATTCCTTGGAAAAATGAGCCGTACGCGCGTCAAAGTCCGTAATATACCGCGCGTCCAGCCACAAGCGTTTCATTTCAAGAAGAGAACCGTAATCGTTATTCATATCATCGACGATCGTTGTCCAGACGGTATCTAAAAATGCCCGGCATTTCGCATCCGGATTTTTTCCGGTATCATTGAGGTAAAGCGCTACCGTGAGCGTATCGCCGGTAAGCGTATAGACATAACCCGCAAGCCCGTGCGCCTCATTGATGAAGCCCGTTTTAAAACGGGTTTGTCCCGGCGCCTTTAACGCCGTCATGCGCTTGCTTCCCGTACCGATCATAGGGGAAGCAAAACTTTCGATGTAAAAATTTTTCTGCGGCGAGCGCGCCATAAACGCGAGGAGTTCGGAAACCGAACCCGGTTTTACTTTGTTTAAATCGGAAAGCCCGCTGCCGTCCACCCGCTGAAAATTGGAATCGGAAATACCGGCGAGATCCAAAAAACGCTTCTCGGCACGAACCCCGCCCGCGGCGCTGCCTTCATTTTCGATAATCTGACCGAGATTGCGAAAAAGAATTTCGGCGTGAAGATTTTGACTCCGCTGGTTGATTTCATCGAGAATACTAAGGAGCGGCGCTGCCGAAAACGAAAAGGACTTAATTAAAATACCTCGCGGGATAGAAGCATTCGGCAAATAAGTGATTCCCTTATCGGCAAGCACTTTTTGAAACGCCGCTTGAAAATAAGCGGCCGGATTCCTAACGGGAAGCACGAGCGAAGCGGAATCCACGCCAACTCCGATTTCTCCGGAAAATGAAAATACGGCTTTATCCGGGTCGGCCTCATAAATCCATTTCCGGCGTTTCCCCTCGCTCGTGAGGAGTTGATTTTTAATTTGTACATAAGGTACATCCGGCTCCAAAGTGATGAGCGCGGTATCACCCGCTTTCTCGCCGGGTTTCAGTTTAATCAAAACGCAGTTATCATTAAAACTGAGCGGAGAAATTTCCGCCGCATACCAGGAATTAAAATGCCGCGTATTCCATTGAGGCGGCTTTCGCGCGCCCCGGAAATACGACGTGTCCATCACGATTTTCCCTTGCAGCGTGTCGATCCCGAACGCCTTCATGGAATCCGCCATCACTTCGAGCATGTAAAGTGCGTGAGGATAATAACGCCCGGAAATATTCGGGTCGCCCTCTCCGCGAATGCGAAGGTCCCCGGAAAATGTTTTCCCCGAAAGACTCCCTTCTAAAAAAAGATGAGTTTGCGGCTCGTATTGAATCGGGAGTAAACTCACCGCGCTCGCTGTTGTGAGCGTTTTTAAAGTGCTTGCCGGCGTAAAATAGTCCCCTGCGTTCACTTCAAGAACCGGCTTGTTTTGCTTCACCGAACGAATGGAAATTCCGAGCCGCGACCCGGGAGCGAGCGAATCCAGCAAATGCAAAGGGAGCCCGGCAGAGGCCGCGCCTAAAACGAGCAAAATGCTAAAAAGTATTCGAGTGATTAACGCCATTTCTTACGGTCAAAATACAATTTTTGAAACAGAAACAGCACGCCGCCCAAAACGCCGGCGCTTGCCAAAATGACGATAATCCGTACCCAAACGGATTTTGATTTCACTTCGGGCGTCGCTTGAACCGTATCCGGCGCGGTAATCGCCTTTCTTTGCTCAAACGGCGGGAACGACCGCTCGGCAAACAGCACCTTTTTTACAAAAACAGTATCCACGGTTCCTTGATATTCTCCGCTGTCATGACCGAGAATAAGGTTGATTTTCCGGTGAGTCTCTAAAAGAGTTGCCGTGAGAAGCGAAGCGCGAATCTTTTCATCGCTCTGATTCCGTAAAATTTCACCGAACCGGTTAAACATGGCAATCAGTTCATTTTCAATATCGCCCCATTTGGGAATATTCGGAAACGCCCGCCCGTTTTTTTCGATTTCCTTAATAAGGTAATGATAACGCGAGTCCGCGGCGCGCACGCTCAAAATGCTTTTATCCGCCGGCAAAAACCCGATGCGCCGCGTGTAGCGATCCATGTTATCGGCGCGCACCAAAAACCGTAACAACCGGCGCGCCTTGGCATTCTTAAACTTCAATTGAGGAATCGCCAAATGGCTCCCGCCCACAAATGAAAAATGCCCGTTACTTCCATTCGGGAACGGCAATAACAAAATACCGTCTTGCCCAATGAAACTCTCTTTCAAGCCGTTTTCCGCAATAGGAATATCCAGTTTCCGGATAATCTCCGAAGTCCCCATCAGAAAAACCTGTTCGCTGCCGGCAAACCGCTGCGTCACTTGAGTTGAATTTTCCCGTAAAGAATAAGGCGAAAAATGCAGGTTTCCGAGCAGTTCCAGGTAACTGCCTACTCCATCCAAAGTCGCAGAATCGAGCAAGGCGCTCACCCAACCCTCGCTTTCTTTTTTAACAAAATCCCCGCCCGCGCTCCAAATCCACGGCGCCGCCTGCTGCGGACCCGTCCAGTCGTCTTTCCCCGGAAGTCCGAACGGCGCCATCGGAAACCCTTGCGGGTTCAAAAACTCCCGGTCGCTGATTTCCTGCAAGAGCGAACGGAAACCGGTTTCCGTAAACTGCTCGCCTTCGTTAATTCCCAGTGCGGAAAGAACCGCTTTATTGGCAAATAACATACGGACATCCAAAAACCACGGAACGGAAAAAACGGCGCTCTTATTTTCCACATGAGTCAATTCCCAACTCAACTCCAAAAAGCGCGAAGAATCCACCGCATTCACCATCGAACCGAGCGGCGCAAGCAAATTCTTCGAAGCAAAAAGCGAAATCCAAGTGGAACCGAGCTGAAAAACATCGGGAGTATTCCCTTCTCCCCGAAGCGCGCGGTCAATTTCTGAGAATGCCTCGCTCCAATCGAGCAAACGAACCCGCACATGAATTTTTGTTTCCTCTTCAAACCGGTTCCCGAGCTCGCGAATCGCGTTTCCCGCGCCGGGACCGTTCGGCATCACCCACAACTCCAGCGTATCTTTCACAGGGAGCGAAAGAGCGAAACCGGCAAAGAGCAAGCAGCACCAAACTATTTTTTTCACGTGAGACTCTTAAAATCGTCAAAAAATTGCGGATAGGTTTTCCGGACACAGCCCGGGTCTAAAATCGTAATAGGAACGCCGCCGAGAGCGACAAGGCTGAAACACATCGCCATACGATGATCATTGTAAGTTTCGATCGAGGCGGATTTCAATTCTTTGGGCGGCGTGATTTCGATACTGTCTATGGAACTCTCCACCGCCGCCCCCACTTTCCGGAGCTCCGCCGTCAGCGCTTCAATGCGGTCGGTTTCCTTCACGCGCCAACTGCCGATATTGCGAATCGTAGTGGGGCCATCGGCAAACAGCGCGAGGATCGCCACCGTCATCGCCGCATCGGGAATATCGTTCAAATCCAAATCCACCCCGCGAAGCGTTCCTTTTTCGCATTCGATCCAATCGTCTCCGAGGCGCACGACCGCCCCCATTTTTTCAAGAACCTTTACAAACCCGACGTCGCCCTGCGCGCTCTTTGTACCGACGCCCGTCACCCGTACAGGGCCTCCGGCAATCGCCGCGCCGGCCAAAAAGTAACTCGCCGAAGACGCATCGCCCTCAATCGAATATTCCCCGGGACTCCGGTAAACTCCTTGAGGAATATCAAACTCCTGAAAATTCTCATGCCGCACTTCAATCCCGAAATCCTTCATCACTTTCAGCGTAAGGGCAATGTAAGGCTTTGAAATCAAGGAGCCCTCAATGGAAATATGGAGCGGCGACTCGCAGTAAGGCGCGCAGATCAAAAGCGCCGTCAGGTACTGGCTCGAAATATTCCCGCGGATCGAAACCCGCCCGCCGCGGAGTCCGTGCGCCTCAATCAGGAGCGGCGGATAACCTTCGGTACCCTCGTAACGAATCGTCGCGCCGAGTTCCGTAAGTGCGTCCACCAAATCCCGGATCGGCCTTTCCGTCATGCGCGGCTCGCCGGCAAGCCGGAAATAACCTTTCCCCAAACAGAGTGCGGCGCAAAGAGAACGCATGGCTGTGCCTGCATTGCCGAGAAAAAGGTCTGCGCTGTCACAGCTGATAGGCCCCCCGTTACCGCACACCACCGCTTCCGCATTGTTTTCGGAAAGTTCAATGGAAATCCCAAGCGCCTCAAGCCCTTCGCCCATATACCGGGTATCGTCGCTTTTCAAAAGCCGGTGCAAGCGTGTTTTTCCGTTCGCGAGAGCGGAAATAAGAAGCACGCGGTTTGAAATACTCTTAGAACCCGGCAGAGAAACCGTACCTTTCAAATTGGAGATAGGGGGAATTAAAAGGGAACTGGGGAAACGATCAAAAGAATTCATACAAAGAAATTTAAATTATCGCCATGGATACCGGTATTACCACCAAACATTTTTCAGTCCGTTTCTCCGATTGCGACCACACCAGCCATCTCCGCTTCTCCGGACTCATGCGTTTTATGGAAGAAAGCGCCATTCTCGATGTGGAAAAAAACGGTGTCGGTATTTGGAAACTCATGCAGCACGGATACACTTACGCCCTCTCCCGCATGAAAATCCGTATCAGCCAATTCCCTGTGTGGGGCGAAAAACTATCGGTCTCCACTTGGACCAAAGGCTACTATCAGGAAAAGGTCGCTCTCAAAGATTACGCCATCACGGACGCGCAGGGGAATACCATCGCGCTCGCCACCTCTTCATGGCTGCTTGTGAACTTGAAAACCGGCAAATCGGAAAACCCCGAAAATGCACCGTTCGTGCCGCCGCTTTTTCCGGAACAAGACGCCATGTCCGAAATGCTTAAACTGTTCGAACCGCCGGCAGGCGGGCGCGTTGTCCAAACAAGGCAAGCCGCCGCGAGCGATCTCGACATGAACCGCCATGTCAATCACTGCCGTTACGCGGACTGGACCATGGACTCGTTCACCATGCCGGAACTCAAAGAAAAACAATTCCGTTCGCTGCAAATCAATTTCCTGTCGCAAATCCTTCACGGCGAAACCGTAAACCTCGTGCGTTTCCCGGACACGAACCATCACACCATGATTTTCGGCGTCAGCGAAACAGACCCAAGCAAAACTTATTTTCAAGCCCGCATCGGCTTTGCCTGAATCTTTGAAAAGGGCGTGCCCCGGCTTGCAAAACCGGCATTAAAAAAGAATCGCCGGGTCGGCTGTTCTCCGGGCTACCCTCCGGTCGGTGATTGTTTTTTTACAAACAAATATGAAATCATAGGAGCGAGTCAAAAAACAATCACTGCGCGCAAAGCGCGCACCCTCCGCCTGCCTCACGCATTCCGCGTTCGCGATGACAAAAAGGGGTTGACATTGCATGCAAACACGGTCAATATTGATACATAAATGGATGACCCGGGAACTTGCTTTTCGAGGGGGTAGCGTAAAACGGCGCGCAGAACCCGGCGACCGACGGAAGCCGATGAAGGTTCTGCGAAACTCGCCGGTTGAAGCGAGGGGGCCTCCCCCTTTTAATAAAAGCAGAGTATCATGCCGGAGCTGAATGCAGAAATGACATCACAGGTTTGAAAAATTTTATATGACCGCTCAAACCGGACTAATGCGCCCAAAGCAAATAGCATGAAGCTTTTTTCAAATCCGATTCGAACTAATCTTCGCCGCGAGTACCTTCGCTGCGTATTCAATGCGCGGCTTACCGGTTTGAACCGCCTCGGTAATGCTCTCCAAATTTTCATTCCCGAAACGTTTACCGCGGGCAATATCCAAGCAAAATTCAAGAGCATTCAATAAATTCACACCCGCTTCTTCCAGCCATTTACCGTAATCCGGATCGCCGTCATAACGCGCCACCGCTTTAGCGAACCATTCCGTATAAATGCGGATTTCTTCGGCAAAAAAATGGGGACGGTTTTCGCTCGCGAGAGATTTTCCTCTCCCGTAAAAATGATCAACCATTTCCGTTAGGCTGTATTCCCTGTTAAAATACGCCGCTCCCGGACCCGGACAAATGGCCTGCGGAGCATCCGCTTCCGCCTTTATACCGCAAGCAATTAAAGCCGCATTTCCAAGCTGATCGCAAATGCAGGATTTTTCGTAAACGATCGCGAGTTCCTTTTCAAGTTCTTCGTCGGAAAGCCCGGCATTCCGAAGTGCCTCGGCTTTTTTCTTCTGATAAAACGCAGATGCCGTACAAACCGGATAAGGCGTAAACTCGGTATTATTACGGAGAAACCCTTTCGGGCAAGCTGTTCCCGGATGGTTCTCGGCAAGCGCTTGCCGGCGCGCCCGTTCCGAACCCGAAGTGTAAAGATTATTAAACGGCGCGCCGAGCGGAGAAGCAAAACTCAAATACAACTCTTCCGAAGTCGCATTCACGAGAGCCGTACGCGTTGTATTATCAAGCAGCGTCGCCTCCGGCACCAATAAAAACGGCGAACCGATCCCGACACCGTCCGCTTGATAAACGTCCTTCAACCGCGCGATTTCATCGGCAGTTCCGATACCGCCCTGTACGGTAATACGCGTTCCGCATTCTTTTTCAAGACGGCTCACATCACCAATCACATTCTCGTAATATTTCCGCACCGCAGGCTTAAAAGAATAAAGCAAACTCTCGCGATTCTCGCACACCTCGGCAAGAATCTGCGGAAGAAGCTGCCCTTTCGTCGGGAACACATGACCGCCGCAATTCAAAGCCGATTCGATACGGAACTCGCTCACTTCAAGCCCCTTACGCGCTAAAAATTTCCCCTGAGTCATGGCCGATCGGTAATCCGAAATTTTAACGATGATTTTTTTCTTAATCACTCCGTTTTCGTCGCGGTAAAAATCGGGAAACTGCGATGCATATTGATACAAATTCTGGTTAATGCCCGCACTGAAAACAATCGCGCTGTGATCCAAATCGGAAAGAGCGTAACCGCGGAGAGCGGCCCTCGCATCACTGTAAAGGTCATCCATTTTATTTCCGGAAGCATCCAGCGGAACGCGGTCGAGCTTTACCATAATATTCACATCAATGGAACCCGGCTTCATTTGCGCGGAAAGTTCCGCTTCCCAATGTTTTCGTTCCGGAGAACTTTCCGGAGCCGCCAAAAAATCCAAATAACTTTTTTTCAGCGGATGATCATCCGGAAGCAAACGAAAATAAAGATCTTTTCGGTTATCATTACCGAGAGGCAGTTCTTGAATTTCTTTGAAATTCCGGCTTACAATCGTTTGAACCAAATTAAGGTATGCCGTAATACGTTTTGCCCGGCCGTCTTCGGCGTTCAAAGGAATCGGCTCATAACTCATTTGATATTCGCCGGAATAATATTTTCTTAATTGTTCTAAAAGAATATCGTCCACAAGAGAAATAACGGAGCTAATACCAAGGGGAGCCACTCGAATCGGAGAATCGGCGGTAAAACAGGTTCCCATAGTGGGAATATGAAAAAAATGCATCATGAGTCGCCAAAGATACAAAAAAGCGACAATAAAAAACACAGCCGCTATTCGCCGACTGTGTTACACCCTTTTTACAAAAACTTTATTTTAAAACTTACTCTACCGCGCTCACACCGGCGGCGGCAAGCACGGCTTTATTTTCTTCTGCCGGGAGCGCCACATCGGTAAGCCAGGTGAATTCCGCCATACCGGCGAGCCCCGACTTGGCGCAAACCTGATCTCTCGCCTTTTCATAAACTTCAAGAATTTGAATGCGTTCTTCATCGGAAGATTTTTCAAGAGTCTCCGACCATTGTTCGCCGAGCGCAAGCAAAGCAAGGCTTGCTTTTTTATAATTCGCGGCTTTCAGAGAATCAATAACAGGAGAGGCAGGAGCGGTAAAAGAAGGAACTTCCACCATAGTCACTTTTGCCTTTGCAGGCGCCGCCGCTCTTTGCATTTGGGGCGTCAGATCTTCTTGCCGGCAAGCAAGCATCAGAGAAACAAGCGATACTGCGAAGAAGATTACCGTCAACTTTTTCATTTCGTGTTTCTCCTTGTTTAGGATAATAGCGGTTCAGGGACTTGAACCCCGGACCTGCGGATTATGATTCCGTCGCTCTAACCAACTGAGCTAAACCGCCAAATTCGAGGAAAATTTACACTATTCCGTGAAAAAATGCAAGGGGATTTTATAGAGGGCCTCTCTAAAAATTCATTTTTTATGAAATCCGCAATAACACAACGCGTGGATTCGGTTCTTCGTTTATGAAAATCATGGGATCAGGGACACGGGAAAGGAGATTTGATAATCCGGGTTTCCGAGTATTCGTATCCCGTTTCCCCGGTTGAAGTTTCTGCTTCTGCTCGGTAAGCGGCGAGATTTCATAAACGCAAAGCCATTTTTAGACGCACCCCGGGAAATGTACCGAAGTTTGCAGCGAACGATCCCCCCACAGAATATTTCGCCATGCCGGGCGCGTATCGGCCACCCGAAAGCCGGGCGTAAAAGGATCCAGTTGCATAAAAGCTGCAGGCGCCGCATACACTTTTTTATCAAGCCAATCCACTTCCATTTCCGTATGGTAATGCCCCGTAAAAATAAAACGCAAATTCTTAATTCCCTGAAAAGCCGCTTGAACTTCATCCCGGTTTTTCAGCGGATAACGAGCATCCATGAACGCATGTCCGCAAAGACAAACCGGATGATGGACAAACAAAAGAAACTCTTCCCGGAGTTCCGCCGCCTGTTCTCTAACCCAATCCAGCTGATTTCCGGGAATCGTGTAACTCGAACTATCCAAAAATAAAACCGGTTTGCCTTTCACCAGCCGGCGGTAAAAATACGCATCTCCATATTTTTTCATTTCAAAAAAGCGGCTCATGGTTTCAACACGGTCATGATTCCCCGCCATAACGCACCAATCCTTCGGATAACCCGCCATGGCACGCGCTATAAACTCATAAGCTTCCGACTCTTCGTTATTTGCCAAATCTCCGGAAAGCACCAAAAGATCAAGATTCAATGTTTGAACATGAGCGAGCACACGGAGAAACTGTGCCCGCGTATCAATACCCTCCACCAGTTCTCCCGCGCCGCCGATATGCAAATCGGAAATCTGACCGAGATGAACCTGATGCTTAAACACAGTTACTTAAACAAGAAATAAAACAGCCAGTAAAAGAAGGCGGCGAGAAACGCGCTCACGGGAATCGTGAGAACCCAAGCCACCAAAAGACTGCGAGTGACACCCCAGCGAACAGCGGAAAGCCGTTTTGTAGCTCCAACCCCGATAATCGCCCCCGTGATGGTATGTGTGGTGCTTACCGGAATTTTCAGATATTCGGTCAAATAAAGCGTTAACGCGCCCGCCGTTTCGGCAACCATTCCTTCAAACGGGGTTACTTTGGTAATGCGCGATCCCATTGTTTTCACGATTTTCCAACCGCCCGACATGGTACCGAGAGAAATCATGGAAAAACAGGCAAACGCCACCCAATTGGGCAAATCGGCGATAGAATGTATTCCCATTTCAAGACCTTCGGCATGCGCCGCGATCAGAGCGGCAGCAATAATACCCATTACTTTTTGAGAGTCGTTCAATCCGTGCCCAACACTGAACAGAGCCGATGAAACCAATTGCAAGCGCCGGAACCATTTCTCCGCCTTATGCGGTTTTGCTTTTCTGCAAATATGCATCACCAAGATAGAAAGGAAATACGCCATAAACATGCCGACAAGAGGCGCGAGGAAAATAAAGGCGGCCACTTTCAAAATAACGGAACTTTGAATCGCATGAATCCCCTGCACAAAGCCGTGGCTCATGCTGGTAGCCATAATAGCCGAACCGGCAAAACCGCCGATTAACGTATGCGAAGAAGAAGAAGGGATTCCAAGCCACCATGTCAGCAAATTCCATGTAATGGCCGCAATGATTCCGGCAAAAATAACTTCGAGCGTAATAAAATTGGGATACACGGTTTTTGCAACCGTATCGGCAATTCCAAAACCGCCGATAATATATTTAGCAATAAAAAAGGCGACAAAATTAAAAAATGCCGCCCAAACAACCGCTTGAAAAGGAGTCAGAACTTTAGTGGAAACAATCGTTGCAATAGAATTGGCTGCATCGTGAAACCCATTGATAAAATCAAAAATAAGCGCTAAAACAATTACGATAATGAGTAAAGTCATAATTTTTTACTCACACTTAAACGTATTTAACAACGATAGCCTTAATAATCTTACCCACGGCATCCGCTTTGTCGGTAGCGCGTTCAATTTCCTGCATAATTTCCTTATGCTTAATCAGCTCACCCACATTCTTTTCGTGTTCAAAAAGATCCATAATAAAATGCTCGTATTCATCATCGGCTTTATTTTCAAGTCCATGCAGCTCACTGCAAATATCTTTAATCTTCTGCGGATATTTTTTAACGGAATCCAGTCCTTCTACCGCTTTGTTAATCAATTCACATTCTTTTTCAAGCCACTCGGCAAGTTTAATGGAACGTTCCGGAAGAGTTTCCGGCTGATAAATAACAACGCGTTTTGCAGCGCTGTTAATACAGTCCAACACATCGTCAAGACGTTCACCGAGAGCATTAATATCTTCCCGGTCAAAAGGAGTAATGAAAGTGTTATTTAACTCGGTAAAGAGTTGATCGAGAATTTTATCCCCTTTCGTTTCAAATGATTTAATTTGTCTGTAAATTCCCTTCCACATTTCTTTATTGGAAGCACTTGTAAATTCAATCAATTTTCGGGAACATTCCAAAAGATTACTTGACATATCTCTCAAAATGGGATAAAACTTATTTTCTTTCGGAATAAGCACACTAAAAATGGAGTTTATATTCATAATATCAGCCTATATGTGGTCTATGTAAATCGCGAGTAAAATTTAATAATATTTTTTCTCACAAAACAAGGAAATATTTTGATTTTTTCAATCCGAAAAAGTAAACAAAATGTGAAAAGCTATTGAAAAGTAAAGTTTTCAATATCAATGCACTATCGTAAAAGTGGATAAGGAATCAGGTTTTCAACACTTAAGAAAATGTTTATGAATTGCATTATGTTGAATATCAAAACATTACATGCTTTTTACCTAAAATATCCACTTTTTCACACTCTCAATATCATTTCCTTTTATATAAATAAGGAGAAATTTTAAAGAAAGTGTCAATAAGCTACTTTGTTTTTTCCGTTTCCATAACACAGCTGCCCTGAAAGAAAGCCGTATTTTCAATAATGAGCTGTTTGGTTTTAATATTTCCGATGAATTTGGATTTTGCTTCCAAAACGAGACTTACCGTACATTCTATATTTCCCTGAACAAATCCGGCAACCGTTGCGGTATCGGCTTTAACTTCACCTTCAATTTTTCCTGTTTTTTCCACAATCAAGCTGCGGGAAGTCGTAATGTTTCCTTTCACGGTACCGGCGATACGGAGATCGCTATCCCCCTGAATATCGCCTTGAAAGGTTATTTGTTCGCTGATCTGTGTGAATTGCTGTTCGGATGGTTTTGACATCGAATACCTCTAATCGTTAAAAAGGGTTTCAGGGTTGATTGATTTTCCGTTAAAAAGAACTTCGTAATGCAGGTGGGGACCGCTGGATTTTCCGGTAGAACCGACAAAACCGAGAATTTCCCCTTTTTTAATTTGGCGTCCTTTTTTTGCGGAGATAGTCTTTAAGTGAGAATAACGCGTTTCGTAGCCGTCTTCATGGTCAATGACGACCGTTAAGCCGAGTTCGTCTTTTTTATCGGCCAGGACTACTTTTCCGGAAGCCGCAGCGAAAACCGGAGTTCCGGAAGGAGCGGCAAAATCAATTCCTTTGTGATTTTCTTCTTCCGAAAATTTTTTACTGATAGTTCCGACAACAGGGAGAATATTCGGTATTTTTTCCCGTGATTTTATGGAACCGGTACTTCCGAAATGGTACATACCGTCGTAATTCACTTTATTTTTTTCAATAGGGGAATGTTCAAACCGGTATTTATCCAAAATGGAATTCACTTTATTGGAGTCATTTTCGTAGAAAGTTCCCAAAATATTCAAAATTTGGCTTTCTAAAGTGAATATATCTTTCAAATCGGATAATTTTTGTTCATATTCTTGCTGCGTAATCATAAGCTGCTGATTTTCTTTTTTCAAATTATTGAAATCAATCATCAGTAAATTGATTTCCGCTAATTTAAAAGCTATCAACACCAGACATAAAACGAAAATACCTAATAATCCCCAGAATAACTTGAAAAGGAAAGGGGAAATGCTATAAGTTTTCGTTTTCCTTGAGTTCGGCGGAATAACTTGAACAATGTAACGATTCTTTTTCACAAATTTTCCAAACGTTGATAGATTCGGTTTAGGTCTTCCATAGAGTAATAAGGAATCATGATAGTTCCTTTGGAAGCATCTTTTGCGGAATGTTGAAGTTTTACTTCAATTCCAAAGAATTCCCGAAGTTTATCCACAAACTCTTTAAATTGTGGATTAACGGAATGTGTTTCTTTAACTGCTTTGGATTCTTTGTGTTTTTTGGATATGTTTTCCGCTTCACGAACATTTAATTCCTGTTCGATGATTTTTTTAGCTGCCGCTTCCGGATTGGAAATTTCAGGGCTTAACAATGCCCGAGCGGCCGAAGCGGATAATTTTCCTTCTTGAATCCAAGTTTTCACCTTCTCGGGAAGTTTCAACAACCGGAGAGCATTAGTAATTACC
Organism: Fibrobacter sp.; assembly: GCA_031271785.1. GTDB lineage: Bacteria > Fibrobacterota > Fibrobacteria > Fibrobacterales > Fibrobacteraceae > JAISUZ01. Next base: position 16,036 of record JAISUZ010000053.1, read on the forward strand.
GAACGCGACTTACCAACACTCTGAGCTAATTTTTCATGCGTATAGTCATGAATATTGATAAGTTGTTGATAAGATTCGGCGATTTCAATAGGATTCAAATCCACGCGTTGAATGTTTTCTATCAACGCCCACTCGCTCATGTTACGGTCCGATAACAATTCGTGAACATAAGTGGCAATTTGAGTCAGTCCGGCTTCACGGGAAGCACGCGTACGGCGTTCGCCGCTTACAATCTGATAACGCCCATCGTGTTTGCGAACGGTGATCGGCTGAATCAATCCATGCTCTTTAATGGTTTGCGCCAATTCCCGAATTTCTTCCTTGGAAAAAACTTTGCGGGGCTGAAACGGATTCGGGTCAATCAAATTCAAATCAATTTGCTGAAGCTGGAGCCCTTGTTTATTTTCACCCTGCGTGATCGTCTCGTGAATATCGTGATCCCGGATAATGGTCCCGAGCCCGCGCCCGAGTCCGCTTAATTGCTTTCCCATAATCAATGTTTCCCGTTAAGAATTTCTTCAGCCAGTTTCATGTAAGATTGCGCCCCGGCGCTCTGTACGTCGTAAAGAATTGCCGGTTTCCCGTGAGAAGGCGCCTCGCTCAGTTTTACGTTCCGGGGAATCATTGTTTTAAATACCCGCTCGGAAATATAATTTTTCACTTCGCTTGCCACCTGCCGCGAAAGGGTAAGGCGCGCGTCGTACATAGTCAGCAAAGTCCCTTCCACCGTTAATGAATGATTCAGGTTTTTCTGAACCAGCCGGATAGTATTAAATAATTCGGCGAGCCCTTGCAAAGCATAATATTCACACTGCACCGGAATCAATACGCTGTTTGCTGCCGTGAGAATATTCAATGTAAGTAAATTCAAACTCGGCGGCGAGTCTATAATAATAAAGTCAAAATGATCGCGTAAAACGGAAATAATTCTTTCCAGGCGGCGTTCGCGGCTCATAGCGTTCACGAGCTCAATTTCGAGAACCGCCAAATCCGGACCGGAAGGCATAATCGTTAAATAATTCAAAGCCGTCGGTTTTAACATCGGTTTTAAAGCTTCATACGAAACGTTATCTGGATTACTCGCCATGTGAAGCGCTTCGTGAACGTCTTCATCTTGAGCTTCGTTATAGCCGAGCCCTTGAGAAGCGTTTCCTTGAGGATCCATATCGATCAACAACACTCGTTTTTCCAGCGCTGCAAAACTCGCTGCCAGGTTCACAGTGGTGGTTGTTTTTCCGACACCGCCTTTTTGGTTACAAACGGCAATCACTTTATTCATAAAAACCTCGAATCAGAAGAGCATAATTTTTCTCTTCTTTGGGAAGTGTATAACGAATGATACTCAAATCTTTGGAATTTTGCAAATGGGAAACGGAATCCAAGCTTTTCAAAGTCACAAAGATTCCATCTTTTTTTAGACTTTTTTTTGCGCGTTCCCAATCATTTTCAAAAGAAGAAAGTGCGCGGCAAGAGATCACGTCCAGGTCCTTTAATTCCGAAGTCTCAAACCGCTTACCGATCACATTCAAATTTTGAAGCGATAATTTTTGTTTAACGCTTTCAAGAAACTGCACGCGTTTCGTGCGCGGCTCTACGGCAAAAAAAGAAGTTTGCGGACAAGCGATCGCGAGAGGAATCACCGGAAATCCGGAACCCGAACCCATATCCGCCCAGCGCAGATTTTCCAAATTTTTATGCTGCTGATTTAAAATAAGGCAGGGGATTAAAGAATCCGTAATGTGCCGCGAGAAAATTTTAGGAGCATCGTTTTTGGAAATCAAATTCGTAACCTCGTTGCCTTCCACTACCATTTCCGCAAAAGAAACCAACTGATCGATAACCGGTTTTGAAAAAGAAACCTTAAATTGAGAAAGGAATTCATTAAATAAATGAAGTTGTTCCGGAAGGTCAAAATGTTTCACGGGAAACAATTTAACATAAGATTGTGGATAAGGCAAGAGGAAATAGAAAGCGACGGCAGAATTATTCACATATTCTAAAAATTTCATGTTGAAAAACTTTGATATTGGCGTGCCCCGGCGCCATCACCGTCACCCTGAACTTGTTTTGCACACCAATTAGTTCGCACTTGCATGTAAGATTTTCCAAATGTGTGCCGCCGCTTGGTCAGGGTCCACTCTAAAGCGCCGGGCCGGCGTGTCTCCGGGCTACCCTCCGGTCGGTGGTTGTTTTTTACAAACAAATATGAAATAATAGGAACGAGTCATCCCGGACTTCGTCTGGGTTCTCCTTGCGAAAACGAGTCGAAAAACAACCACTGCGCGCTTCGCGCGCACCCTCCGCCTGCCTCACGCGAAGAAAAGGCATTTGTATATGCCTCCAAAAACATTGTCAGCACAAGCGTATTGACGTTGTTTATCGCATCAATTAAGTACGTTCCGACATGGTAAAACTTTCCAAAAGTGCGGTGATACCTATTACTACATCAATAGAAATGCCCGATTATGTAAGACTTTTCAAGTCTGCGGTGATGCTTATTTTACGGCATATACAAACGCCTTAAAAATGTAAAATGCAACTCAAGTTCCTCGAGTATGAAATTTAGGGAATAGAAAATTCTGTTTGGACACACTCTCGTCACCCTGAACTTGTTTCAGGGTCAGGATGTTTCAGGATCCAAACTTGTTTTGAGTATCAATTAAGTTGTGCTTTCATGTAAAACATTTCAATGCGCGTTGCCATTTGGTCGGGGTCATGATTTTATACTCCCTAACGTATCTTGAGAAAATGAAAACCTAAAATGCAGGGGCATAATTAATATACCCGTAACACCCCTTATTTATCATATGAATTGAATAAAAAAGAAATGTTTCACGGGAAACATTTTAATGATTTATCACTTTGAAACATAGTGTTTCCATTTCATGTGAAACATGTGTGTTGCGAAAATAAAAATGTGAATTGAATTGGAAATGAAAAAATG
>JAISUZ010000082.1 GCA_031271785.1 Fibrobacter sp.
TCTGTGACCGGGTCATAAAGAACACTGCCGCACATATTATTCACCGAAGACGAACTGGATTCCGGTTCCTTACTGGAACTGCTCTGTTCTATACTACTGCTGGATTCCAAACCGGAAGAGGAACTTTCTTCGGCAGTCGAACTGCTGGAAACTTCTTCACCGGAGCTTGAGCTTTCTTGTGCGGTACTGCTCGAAGACTCTGCGGCAGAGGAGGAGCTTTCTTCGGTAACCGAGCTGCTGGAGATATCTTTACTGCTACTTGAACTTTCCGTGCCGGAAGAAGAACTGTCATTTGTTGTTGAAGACGAACCGGATGTATTTCCTGCCGAAGAGGAGGAGTTTTCCTGCAAACTGCTGCTGCTGAGCGGGTTGCTTATATCCCCGAGAGAACTGCTTGATAATGTAATTTCGCTTGAGCTGCTGGAAAGTTCGGTATTATCGTCTCCGCCGGTGCCGCTGTCGCCGCCGCAGGCGGCAAGAGAGAGTGCCAATACTGCCGCGCCGAAGAGTGTTCTTATTTTTGTTGAAAAAAGATTCATAAATTCCTTTGAATAAGGTTAAAAAGTTGAGGAAAAGGATCTAAAATTTGAATTACCGTTCGCGGAAAAAAATCTTAGTCCTTAACGCAACGAACTGAGAATCCGCCATTTTTATCGTAGTAGTACTCACCCACATTAGCGTAGCCACTGCCCATGCTTCGGTAGTAAGCATCATCGCTACCATTCTCGGTGGCTGTCCACCAAAAGCCGTAATGACCAACATCGACTGACAAGAAGCTAAAGTAGTTGCGGTAGCCACTCAGCAAAGCGGAAAAACCGTAATCATCCGTGCCTGCCAATTTTAACGCGGTACCTGCTACAGATGCTCCACCGACATAATCTACTAATGTTTTCCATTCTTCATAACTCGGTAAATGCCAACCTTCCGGGCAAACTTCCATAGCGGTATTCCAGTCGTAAAGTCTGCCGTAAGTGCCACAATTGGATTCCAAATCATCATAACACCAACTTGGATACTTATAATAGTTCAAATTCTCTGCCATCCAAGTTTGGGAGCCGATCTTTACATACCTGTAAACTTTGCTGTCGCGGGTATCGTTAAATTCCCCGTATTCTTTTATAGCGCCTCCGGAGCTGCTCAAATTCACGTCGGATGATGAACTTTCCGGTGTTGCACTGCTTGAAGATTCTGCGGTAGATGAAGAACTATTATCCGTAGCCGAAGAGGAGGAGTTTTCCTGCAAACTGCTGCTGCTGAGCGGATCACTTACATCCGTATGAGAACTGCTTGATAATGTGATTTCGCTTGAACTGCTGGAGAGTTCAATTTCATTATTTCCGCCGGTTCCGCTGTCGCCGCCGCAGGCGGCAAGAGAAAGTGCCAATACTGCCGCGCCGAAAAGTGTTCTTATTTTTGTTGAAAAAATATTCATAAATTCCTTTGAATAAGGTTAAAAAGTTGAGGAAAAGGATCATTTGTTTCGACTTTTTTCAGAAAGTGTTTTTAGCTTTTTTTGTTCTAAAATCGAAAAAAGGAAACTATATTTGAACGGCCTATTTAAGGATCGTTTTTTATGGCGCCTCGTTTTTCACTTATTTTCCCCATTTTTTAGTTTGTTTGATATGGTGACGGTTGTTTTTGCCTATCAAAAGAGGCGCTTTCAAGGATGCAAAATAAGAGAGGAAGGGGGGATAAATTAACAATTTGGGTATGATCGGTTCAATTGCGAAATTACGGAGGTAATCTCCGGTATCGCAAGTTAATTATGAATTACATAATTTGTAATTGATAATGTCATTCCGCATCAAGTGCGGAATCCAATGGATGCTGACCAAACTGCGGCGCACCTTGAGAATACTTTTTATGCCGGAGCGAACTGTATTGATGCGCAAAAAGTGTTGGAACCGTGCGAACATTGCGTGAGGCAGGCGGAGGGTGCGCGCGAAGCGCGCAGTGCCGGATATTTCCCGGATTTCTCAAGAATGAAATGCAGGGATAAGGGATAATGGGACAGGGGATATGAAGATTCGGATTCCAACGTATTCGTATCCCATATTCCCGGGTGAAGTTTCTGCCTGAACTCCGTGTCCCTTATCCCGTGATTCTCATCACCGAAGAACCGAAATATCCGGCACCGACCGGAGGGTAGCCCGGAGACACGCCGACCCGGCGCGAAGCGCCGGGGCACGCCCTGTCCGGTCACCCCATTCCAAAACGGGAAACGATTGTTATTTTTGTTGGTTCAGAGGTTTTTCACGGAGGTTTTTGTGTTGGAGTTACCTTTTGTGCAGATGGTGCGGCAGTCCGATGTTTTTACCGTCATTATTTTGAGTTTTCTTTTGTTAATGTCTGTCGGGAGCTGGGGCATTATTATTGTCAAGTTTTTTTCTTACCGCAAGAACCGGCGGGCGAATGCCCGGTTTTACCGGGATTTCGAACAAGTGAAACATTTTACGGATTTGAGGAGTCTCTGCAAGTCGTCGAAAGACAGCGCGCTCAAGCGGTTGACCGAAGAGGTGCTGATGGAGGCTTCGAAATTCAGCAGTTATGTGAGTTACGATTCGATTCAGCACCGCGCGTCGCTTTTGGAAGATACCATACAACGTTCCATCGAGGCGCTCCGTTTGAGTGAAGATAAGTATCTCAGTTTTCTCGCGGTGAGTTCGAGCCTTGCGCCGTTCTTCGGGCTTCTCGGCACCGTTTGGGGTATTATGATTTCGTTTTATGAAATCGGGCGCCACGGTTCGGCGGATTTGTCGGTGGTGGCTCCCGGGATCGCAATGGCGCTTATCACTACGGTGGCGGGGCTTGTGGTCGCGATTCCGAGTTCGGCCGGTTACAACGTTTTTGCTTCGCGCAATAATCAAAACGAAGTGGCGTATTACAATTTCGGTTCCCGCGTGCTGAGTTTGTTTAAGCGCGGCGATCTTCATGCGCTCGAAGAAATCGCGGGAGAGGAGCCGTGAAACGCAGCCGCAGCAAGCCGCTCAATCAGGAGATGAACCTCACGAACATGATCGATGTCGTGTTTTCGATTCTGATTGTGTTTATGATTTCGGCGCCGCTGATGAGTCAGGGGGTTAAGGTGGATTTGCCGAAGGCGGAAGCGCCGACGCTCGAGCAGGAGAAAATGCTGAAAGTTTCTCTTACGCGCGATCAGGAAATTTATATCGCCGATATGAAAGTTGAGCTCGAAGATTTTAACGGTATTTTCAAATCACTGTGGGACGGCGATATGGCGGTGGTGATTAACGCCGACGATGCGGTTCCTTACGGTATTGTGATGAAGGTGGTGTCGCGGGTACAGCAAGCCGGCGTGAAGAAACTCGGGTTCCTGACTTTATCCAAGGATGAGATGCCTGAAGAATGAAAAAGCAGAATCCTTTTTTTGAAAGCAGTTGGGGCTCGTTTCTACCGAAGCTCATCGCGGTTTCGATTGTTTTTCATTGTGTGATTATTGTGCTTTTGTTTGCTTTTAATTCGATCAACTGGACTAAGGAAGCGGAAGTGATTCCGGTGTTTGAACTGGTGCAGGTCGCTTCTCCGGTGCCACCGCCGCCGCGGATTCGTTCGGCGCCTCCTCCGCCTCCCGTTCCCGAAACTCCGGAACCCGAGCCGCCGAAACCGGAACCGGTTCCCCCCAAGCCGGAAGTAAAACCAGAACTCCCTCCGGAACCGAAACCCAAAGAAGATCCGCCTAAAAATCCGGAACCGCAGACGCCGGCGCCGGAATCGCCGCCTGTTCCGGAAGAACCTCCTGCCGATGTTTCCGAGGTGAATGAGGCTGATGATTTCAAACTCGATGATATGGATCTCCCGACATTCAACGAGGTTTCTTCTCTTGCACCGGCGGGCTCAGTCAATATGGATCCGGTGCTTCAAGCTTATCTCGAGCGTTTAAAGCAGGTGATCATGCAGAACTTCAATCCTCCCAACGGAATGGAACTCCCGAAATCCACGAAAACGACGGTGCAGTTTACGGTGGACCGCGCCGGAAATTTAAGCGCGGTGACGCTTCGGAAATCTTCGGGAAATAAGACTTGGGATCATCTTTCCGTTCGTGCGGTTCAAATTTCAAAAGTGCCGGGACTTCCGCCGGGCTATTCAAACGAAGCTTTAACCTTGAATTTTAACTTTACTCCGAATTAGATATACAGCGTAAAAATCTTTTTTTATTTTAATTCCGATGAAAAGTTTGTTACTCCTTCTTCTTTTTTCAGTTTCTTCGCTTTGGGCGGCGATCGATACGATTGCGGTAGATGTCGGGATTTCGGTTTATAAAACCATGCCGATCGGCGTGATTCCTTTTACGGAATCCGGAATCGATGATTCGAAAATTCAGGAAAAACCGCACGAAACCGTCTCCCGGGATTTTTCACTTTCCGGGCGTTTTGATGTGGTGCCTTCGCCGCGTTTTGATTTGGTAAAGTTCAGCCGGGCGCGCGCCAAATTTTATGTCACGGGAAAGCTGGAAAACACGGCTTCCGGAAAATGGAAACTTTCCTGTTTTCTTTACGCCTCTCAAACCAAAGCGCTTGTGCTCGGCGAATCTTATACGGTGGATGCAAGCAATGTGCGGGCGGCGGTGCACCTGTTTACAGACAAAGTGATTCATGAGCTTTGGGGTGTGCGCGGCGTGGCTTCCACGGAACTTGCGTGGGTTTCGAAAATCGGCGGCGTGAAGCAAATTGTGGCGGCCGATTACGACGGTTTTAACCGCAAACAACTTACGAGTGATTCCACGATTAGCATGATGCCTGTTTGGGGGCTTGGGAATCGCGATATTATTTATGTCAGTTTCCGTAACGGCAGGGGGCAGCTTTTCCGCAAAAATCTTTTAACCCGGAAAGACACGCGCCTTTTCCCTGCTTTCCCGCAGACTTTCAGCCCGGTGGTGAACCCGGTTTCCGGCGAACTTCTTTTTTCTTCCATCACGGACGGCAAAGCCGATTTGTTCATTGGGAATATGGATACCGGAAAGGCGAAACGCGTTTCGTTTATCCGCGCTTCGCAAACGAGCCCCGCCTGGAGCCCCCGCGCTTCGGAAATTCTTTTCACAAGCGATCGCGGCGGTTCGCCTCAGGTTTTTGTCATGGGGAAAGACGGGAGCGATGTACGCCGCCTGACGTTTATGGGGCGTTACAACGAACAGGCAGCCTGGTCGCCGGACGGAGACCGGATTGCCTATACCTCCATGGATAACGGCAAAATGAATATTTATACCTGCGCGATTGACGGTTCCGACATTGTGCAGCTTACTTCCGGCGCCGGCAACAACGAACGCCCCACCTGGTCCCCCGATGGGATGCTGATTGCGTTTGCAAGCGATCGCAGCGGAAGTTATCAGATTTATATTATGCGTAAAGACGGATCTAACGTCACTCGGATTACGAACGGCGGAGAAAACACATCGCCTTCGTGGTCCTGGTATCCAGAAGACACAAATCACACAACCTCAAAGGAGAGTACAAAATGAAAACTCTTTCCCTTCTTTTCACTGCAGCACTAGCTGCTGCAATGTTGTTTGCTTGCTCCAACAAAAAGCAAGATCCGGTTACCGATCCGGCCGCGAATACCCCGCCGCCTGCCGCTCAAGCAGCTCCGGCAACAACCGATGACGATGCCGCCAAACAGGACAGCATTGAAGCCGCGCGTTTGGAAGCCCAGCGCGCCCGCGCCGAAGCGCTCATGAACCAACTGATGTCCGACGACATTTACTTTGATTTTGACCGTTCCGAACTCACGGAAAAGGCAAAAGAAGTACTTGCCGAAGTCGGCGATATTCTCAACAAGGAACCCCGCTTTGTCGTTACGGTAGAAGGGCATACCGATGAACGCGGTACCGAAGATTACAATATGACTCTCGGCGCAAACCGGGCGACGAAAGTGAAGGACTACCTTGTAGCATACGGCATTGCGGCGGATCGCCTTCAAACTGTGAGTTACGGAGAAGAAAATCCGAAAGCGGCGGGTCATACCGAAGCCGATTACAAAGAAAATCGCCGCGCTAACTTCAAAGTCCATATCAAGTAACCCATTTTAGAGCGGCAAGGAGTTTTTATGACTCGAAGAATTTTTTGTCTTTTGATTTTATGTTTCATCGCGCTTTCCGGCTGTTCGAGCATCACCATGATTCGGACTAAGGAAATGCAGGCGGTCGGCAATGATGTGAAGTCAAACATGACGGAACAAAACAAAATCATCCGGGCGGAAATCGATTCTTTGCGTCAGGTACTTGATTCGCTTTATGCGATGCAGGAGCAGGTGAATAACAGGCTCCGGGCGGAAGTATCACTCCTTGCCGCTCGAGTGGCGAGCGAATCCGAACGCAATGACAGCCGGCAGGAAGAAGTTCTTTACCGGCTGGATATGCTTCTCGGAAAGTCGGACAAGATTCTTTCCAAACGCGTGGTGGTGAGCGGGGCCGCTGAAAAAGCGCCGGCGGACAGTTCCGAAATGGCTGCGGAAAAGCGCCAGGAACTGGAGCAGATTTTCACCACGGCGCGTTCCGATTATCATCGCGGCGAATATAAACTCGCTTTCGACGGATTCAAGCAGATTTACGAACAAGCGAAAACGGGAGACCTTGCGGAAAACTCGCTTTACTGGATGGGACTTTGTCTGGCCGAAGCCGGGCAGATGGACAAGGCCAAAGTAGTTTTCATACGCGTAACGGAACAATTCCCGAACGGCGGACAAGTTTGCGTTACACTGTTTAAGCTCGCGGGAATCGCCGCCGCCGAAAACGATGTACCGCTGCAAAAACAGTATCTCCAACAGCTTCTTGGAAATAAAACCTGCGCGGAATCCAACGAATTTATTCAGTCGGCGGAAATGCTCGAAGCCATTTTGAATCAGGAAACCGAAACGATTCAGCCCGCTGCGGCGGCAACGGATTCTACGGCTGCGGCAAAGTAAGTGCGCCGAAAAAATGATTTCACAAGCCCGCGAAAGCGGGTTTTCTTGTATTTTGGGCGTGCCCCGGCTTTTGCCTTTCGGCATTGCAAACCGAAGGCCGGGTCGGCGTGTCTCCGGGCTACCCTCCGGTCGGTGCTGCGCACTGCGCATAAATGCGCACCCTCCGCCTGCCTCACGCGAAGAAAAGGCATTCGTATATGCCTCCAAAAACATTGTCAGCATGCAAGCGTATTGACGTTGTTTTACCGCATCAATTAAGTACGTTCCGACATGGTAAAACTTTCCAAAAGTGCGGTGATACCTATTACCGCATCAATAGAAATGCCCGAGTATGTAAGACTTTTCAAGTCTGCGGTGATGCTTATTTTACGGCATATACAAACGCCTTGAAAATGTAAAATGCAACTCCCGCGCAATTCCAACGCTTCGGGACAAATTGGAGCGGCTTCCAGCCTAAAAATTTGTCCCGCCAAGTGGCGGCGCACATTTAGAAAGTTTTACATGACCTTTCGAACTATGGGGGTAGCGCAAAACGGCGCGCAAAGGCCGGCGACCGAAGGAAGCCGAAAAAGACGGAGCGATTAACGCCGGTTGAAGCGAGGGGGATGCTCCCCCTTCCTTATTCTTCGTCTTTGCCGAAACTTTGTTTGAAATAAAGGAGGTTTGCGTTCATGGTGTTTGCCGCACCGATTCCCGGCCCGACAACGGGGTGGAACGACTGGCCGAGGGTGAACGCGATTTCAATGCCTAGCCGGAATCCGCTCCGTCCGTCGATATTCATGTTCGGGAGGATCACGTCCGACGGAGACTCTTCTTGCCAGACTTTTCCGGAGGCGTCCATGTTGGAGGTTTCGTAACCGAGGCTGAGCATGACTTCGATGAGTTGAACCGGGGAATAACCGAAGGCGATCATGAAATGGTGAGAGGAAAAATCAAGGTCGAGGCTTCCGGCAAATTTGTCCGGAGTGTAGCTCACATCGGTGTTGTTGTAGCCCCAAAGTAAACTGACGTCGAGAGACCGGAGCGCGGGCGGGAGGTGTTTCCGGAAATATTGTGCAAAGCTGTACTGGAGGGCGATGCCGAGTTGGTTGTAGCTTTGAAGTTCGCTGATGGTGGGGAGCCACATGGCGCGGAGGAGGATTTTGGCGTGGTAGAAGCCGATTCCCGCCTGAAGCGCCGGAACCGTGAATACGCTGAGGCCGTTCAGGTTTTCGTTGCCGCCGATCACGTTCCGCCCGATTTCCTGGTTGTAAACGTATTCTTCTTTTTTTCCGAAGATGGTGGCGACGTTTGCGGAGGTGTATTCGCGGTCTGCGATAAAGGCGAGGTTGATCGGTAACCCGATTTCAAAGGATAAGCTTTTAGGGACGGTGACGCCGGTGAGCCAGCTTCCGTTTTGAACGGCGCTGAAATAGGTGGCGAGCGGCTTGACATAGCCGGGGCGGTTCCCTTCGGCGCGCGTTTTGTCAAAGGCGATCATGGTTTGATAGGAGCTCGCCCAGTCTGCTGCGAAAGAGACGGACGCGGCGGCGATTAATACGGAGAAAAACTTTTTGAATTTCATGGCGGGCAATTTACAAAATTATGGGTAAGAGAGGCGGGATAAGGGGTAGGGAAATATTCAAATGCCGGGCGAATATACTTGTTGAACGCATTTTTTTACCGTTTGTCGGGTGTCTTTACTTTTTTTGTTCCCGGCGTTAAATAAATTTTATTTTCATGCCATGAAACTGAGAACGCTTATTATTGACGATGAACCCCTCGCGCGGCTCCGCATGAGGAAATTACTGGAAGTTTTCCCCGATGATATTGCTGTTTTGGGAGAGGCGGGTTCCGGCGAAGAGGCGGTAGAAAAGATTCAGAGTCTTGAGCCGGATTTGATTTTTTTGGATATTCAAATGCCCGGTATGGACGGCTTCGGCGTACTTTCCTCTCTGGATGAAGATGATATTCCGATGGTTGTTTTTACGACTGCTTATGATGATTATGCCCTCCGCGCTTTTGATGAATATGCGGTGGATTATCTGCTGAAACCCATTGAAGACGATCGTTTGAAAATGACGGTTGAGAAGCTGCGCCGCTTTTTTTCGAGCGTGCCGCCGGTGAAAATGCCTTTGGAGAGCGCGGAGAGTTATTTACAGCGGATTCAGGTGAAGATCGGCAACCGGACGCTTTTGGTGCCGGTCAGCGAGATTATCCGTTTTCAAAGTGAAGATAAATACACGACAATTTATACGGAAAATTCAAAGCATATTATTGATTTGTCTTTGGTGGATCTGGAGGCGCGCCTTTCTCCGAAAAAGTTTGTGCGCGTGCACCGGGCTCATTTGGTAGCGATCGACATGATTGCGGAGTATCAGAAAAATATCGGCGGCAGAATTAGCGTGTTGCTGAAAGATAGGGCGAAAACGATGATTTCCGTGAGCCGGAATTTCGTGGCGCGCGTGCGCAGTCTATAAAAAAGAAGGGATAGGTTTTCTATCTTTGGGAACCTATGTCCGATAAATCCGATAAAAAATTACAGTTTTCCCCTAAACGTTTTTTTAGAACGCTCCTGCGTGAACTCGTGATTCCGGTCGCGCTCGCTTTGATTGTGATTCAATACGTGATTCAGGCGTTTCAGATTCCGAGCGGTTCCATGGAAAATACGCTTCTGACCGGTGATTTTTTGCTGGGGCTTAAGTTTACCTACGGCTCGCCTGTTCCTTTTTCCGATAAGAAGTTCCCGGCCGTTACGGAACCGCAACCCGGCGACGTGGTGATTTTCCGTTACCCCGGCGAGCCGCTTTACCCGGATTACGACCGCGAGCGTTATACTCATATTGTGAATGCGCTGATGCTTGGGAGTTTCTTTTGGGATTCTTCTCCTTTGCCCGGGAATCCGCGGGTGGTGCATTATGCCGACGGTCCGAAAGATTTTATCAAGCGCTGCGTGGCGCAGAGCGGTGATTTTGTGGAAGTGCATCAGGGGCGTTTGAGCGTTAATAATGTTTTGCAGACAAAGCTTCCCGGTAAAGGCAAATACACTTCCCGTTACCGCGGGAATTCTTCCCGGGACGAACTCAGCCGTATCCGGATTCCGGCTCCGGGCGATACGATTGTTTTTGATTCGCTTTCGCTCCGCCGTTTGGATTGGGTGCGTTCTTTGATGGTTCAGGAAAATCCGAAAGAGAAAGTGGAACTTTTGCTTTCGCTTTTCCGCGATGGGATGGAGCAGAAAGATTTTGTGTTTTCGGATTTCAGAGTGCCGGTGGAAGCCGAACACGGGTTGTTACTGAACGCGGTTTTGTATCAGAGCGGGAAAATGGGGCAAGGGCTCCGCGAGGGAGATACGGTTTCCGGGAATCTTTCGTTTGAGTGGATCAAAGAACTTGCCCGCACCAGTTTTTTGCCGCGGTTTGACGAGAATGCGCCGGTGAGCGGTTGGACCCGGCCGGTGAGTTACGAGTATTTTGAAAGCGCGCAGCTTGAGGATTTGGAAGAGAATGTGCGCCGCCTGAATGAAGATGATTCGGTTTCCGTGTGGGAATTGAAACGGACGGTTTTACGGAACGGAAAGCCGGCGGATAAGTATGCGGTGCAAAAGCCCGTGTATTTTATGATGGGGGATAACCGCGATAATTCGGCGGACAGCCGTTACTGGGGTTTTGTTTCGAGGCTTTCGGTAAAAGCCAAAGCGTTTGTGATTTATTTCTCTTTTGAAAACGGCGACGGTTCTTTTGCTTTCGGACGACCGCTTTCCTGGTGGCGCATTCCTTTTAAAATACGCTGGTCGCGGATCGGACGTATCATTCATTGGATTTGATAAATGCCGCCGCGCGAGAATTTGTTGCTGAAAGTTTATCTCGGAATTTTATTCCTTCTGTTTCTCGTTTCTTGTGCGACGGTAGTCGCTCCCGGCGGCGGTCCCGAGGATAAATTAACGCCGCGGGTGGCGGGTATTTATCCGGCGCCGAATTCGATAAACCAGCCGACGAAGTTGGATATTAAAGTTGAGTTTGACGAATGGATTAACGCGGCGGTTACACGCGGAGCGGTTTTAATTTCGCCGCCGATTGAAAAGCGCCTGCGGACGGAGGTGGACGGAAGCCTGCTTTCGATTTCTTCGGCGGCGCGTTTGGATTCGAGTACGACTTATACGGTGACAGTGGGGAGCGGTATTAAGGATTTGCGCGGGAATCCGCTTTCCGAACCTTTTTTGCTCGTGTTTTCTACGGGTCCGGAAATTGATTCGCTTTCTATTGCCGGGCGCGTTCTCAGAACTTCGCAGATGATCCGCGAGAAGCAGTTTCCGAGTATCGGACTTTACCTGATGGGTGAAAGCCGGGAACAGCGGAATTATCTTAAAAAATATCAGGATTCGACTTTTGTGGGGCCGGATACGCTTCCGCGGCTCACGGTGGAAGAACCTTTGTTTATTACGCAGGCAGACAGCAACGGACTTTTCCGTTTCCGCGGTTTGAAAGAAGGGCGTTACCGCGTGGCGGCTTTTGTGGATCTGAACGGGAATCAGCGGATGGAGCCGATTACCGAGTGGGCGGGGCTTGGGGAAAGCGATGTGATTTTGGATTCCGCTTTTGCGGATACGCTTTGGCTTTCGCTTTCCGACCAGGATACGACGGCGCTTCGTTTGGAAACGGCGGAGCAGGTGGGGAACCGGATTTTGCAAGCGACGTTTTCAAGAAACGTGTGGTGGGATTCTGTTTTTACCAATCCCGAAAATTGTTTTTTACAGCGGCGGGATTCTTCGCGGATTCACCCGCTGATGGTTTATCCGTCGGCAAGGAATAATATTCCTCATTTTTATTTTGCCGCGCGCCCGCCGGTGGATTCGTTACTGGATTTTGTGTGCCTTTCCGCGAGGGATTCTCTTGGGCGGGCGCTGGATATGCGCCTCAATTCGGCTTCCGTGACCTGGAAACGGATGCCCGCCGATACGCTCGGTCCGAAACTTTCCGGTACGATTCCCGCATCCGGTACGAAGATGGTGTTCCCGAAAACGCCTATCGAATTGATTTACAGCGAGCCGGTGCGCGCGGATTCTTTGACGGATTCTTTGTGGCTGATTCTTTTGCAGGATACGGTTCCCGCTTTGATTTCTCAGAAAGCGCCGAACCGTATTGAAGTTAAAGGCAATGAAAATTGGGCGACCGATTCGAGAATTCGTTTGGTGCGTTCTTTTCTGGACACTACGCTTGCCCCTGCGGACAGTACCGGATTCCGCGATACGATTGTGGCAAAACGGTTTGAAAATATGCTTCAGTTTGAAACCGTCCCGAGGCTCCGTACCGCGACTCTGGAAGGAAAAATTCCGGGGGCGGCCGAAGATACCTGGGTTCGCCTTCGTTTTACCGAAAGCGGAGAATACCGGAAAGAGAAATGCCTGCCGGACGGCAGTTTCCGTTTTGAAATGCTTGCGGAAGGGAATTATACCCTGGATTATTACCACACCCTTCCGCGTTTGGACGAGCCTTACGCCGGCGCTCTTTCTCCTTTGACATTTGCGGCTCCCTGGAGATCGCTCTCTGAAGTTTTAATTCTTAAGAACGGCGTGAATATCCTTGATTCTTTAACGCCTTCTTTGCCGCGCTTGCCGCAATGGAAAAAATAATGATGCTTGAATCGTTTGTCGCTATTGACCTGGAAACAACGGGACTTGATCTTGAGAAAGATGAAATTATCGAAGTGGCTCTGGTACTTTTTGAACAGGGCCGGATGACGGACAAACGAAGTTATTTGATTCGTCCTTCGCAGGATATCCGCCCTTTTATCCGGTCGCTTACCGGTATTTCTGAAAATGATGTGAAGGATGCCGCGCCGTTTGAAAATGTGGCGCAAGAAATTTTTGAATTTATCGGCAGTTATCCGATGGTTGCGCACAATGCCGGGTTTGATTTCAAGTTTTTGAAAAAATCTTTTGCGAAGTCGGGACTTGATTTCGGCAGTCATCCGGTTTTGGACAGTCTTACTTTATCCCGGATCGTTTACCGCGAAGTGGCGAACCACCGGCTTGAAACGCTCGTGAAATATTTGAATATCGAACGTTCGGCTTCTCACCGCGCGCTCCCCGATGCCGAAGCTTGCGGTCACCTTTTCTGCAAGGCTCTTGAGGAAATCCGGCAATTTTCAGCGTTTGAAAAGAATGCCATCGCCTCTCTTGTGAAGGGAACGGTTTGGGAAATGATTTTTAAGAATGATGCGGCGGCGCCGAAACCGGTATTGGATGTGCAGGAAGTGAAACCGGCCGTGATTTCTTTATCCGGAGCGGCTGCGGGAACGCTTCCGCGGGCACGGAATTTCTTTGAAGAAGGCGGCGTTCTCGCTTCGCGGATTCCCGGTTATCAGGTTCGGGCATCTCAGATTGATTTTGCGGAAGTGGTGGAACGCAATATGTATAAGGGCGGTATTTGCATGCTTGAGGCGGGTACCGGCACCGGGAAAACGCTCGCTTATTTAATCCCTTCGGTTTTGAAAGCGCTTTCCGGAGAACGTGTGGTAATCAGTACGGCTACGCGGGCGCTTCAGGAACAGTTGTGGCAGCGGGATTTGCCGCTCGTGGCTTCTCTTTTTCAGGGAAAACGTTCCGCGACTTTGCTGAAAGGCCGGCAAAATTATGTCTGCTACCGGAAATTTCAGGAAGTGCTCGATAAATCGAAAACGCTTCTCGCCGAAGACGAACTGGAACTTTTTTTGCCGCTGATCCCTTGGGCGGCGCGCACCGTGAGCGGCGATATCAGTGAAAATACGGGGTTTACTTGGACAAGACACCGCAGTTTATGGTCGAAAACGGCAAGTGATGCCGCTTCCTGTACCGGAGAAAAATGTCCGTTTTATGAAAAGTGCCCCGCGCTTTGTGCGCGGCGAGCCGCGATGCAATCCAATTTGGTTTTGGTGAATCATTCTTTGTTCCTTGCGGATCTCTCGCTCGATTTTGCGCTGCTTCCCGTGTATGAACACATTGTGTTCGACGAAGCGCACCGCCTGCCGGAACTTAGTCACGAGTCTTTCGGGAAATCCGTGCGGTTTTTCCGGTTTAAAAACATCGCAAAAAATTTGGTGCATCCGAAGCTTGAAAATAAAGGCTGGATCGCGAGCGCCGAAAACGCGTTTGAGGCGAATCACCACGCTAAAGGGATGGAACTCTGCGCGAGTTTCCGGTTTAGCTTGGCGGAAAACGAGAAATTACTGCACCGTTTATTTATGAAGATCGGGAAGAAACTCCCTAAAGTAAGACAAAATGATTTCCGCTTTAAAGAGAATATCACCGCCGCGTTCGGAGTTGAGTATCAAGGGATTCTCACGGAACAGGACAACTTAAAACTTTTGCTTTCCGAAATTATCCGGAACCTTCGTGACTCGGGAACTTCTTTTGAAGATCTTGCCCGCGATCTGGAAGGCGTGCTTGCCGAGTTGTCTTCGTTTACCCGGGATTTCGAATGGATCGCGAAAGCCGAGCGGGAAGATACGGTGTTTTATCTGGAAGAACCATTTAATCCGCATACCTTGCAAATGAAAGCGATTCCGCTTGCGCCGGGAAATGTTTTTGCCGAAAAATTTTATCCGTGGGTGAAGTCGGTCACGTTTACTTCGGCAACGCTTTCCACCGCCGGTACTCCGGATTATTTCAGTATGCGCATGGGGTTTGCGCACCCGGATCTTTCTTCTAAAAAAGCGCCGTTTTTCCGCGCTTACGAAGCCCCGTTCGATTTACATTCCCGCCGCCGGGTGATTATTGCCGAATACCTTCCGAAGCCGGGAGATGTCGGTTATCAAAAAGCGATTGAAGACTTGCTTTCTCGGTTAATGCCTTTGAATGATCGGAACGCCATGATTCTTTTCACAAGCATTGCGAGCATGAACGGCGTTTATACTTCGCTTTCCAAACCGTTTGCCGAGAAGCAAAAATTGCTTTTATGCCAGCATGTGGACGGCGGTATGGATAATCTGGTGGAGATGTTCCGGAAAGAAAGAAAATCATGTCTTCTCGGAAGTCAGCTGCTTTGGGAAGGAGTGGATCTTCCCGGAGAGGCGCTGGAGCTGCTTGTGATTCCGAGACTCCCGTTCCCGAACCCCTCGGACCCGCTGATCGCCGCCCTTTCCGACCGCATGAAAGAGCAGAAGGAAAATGCGTTTAGAAGATTGTTCATTCCGGAAGCGCTTTTGGAACTCCGGCAGGGAATGGGGCGCCTGATTCGCGGCGAACAGGACCGCGGCGTGGTGCTGTTCCTCGATTCCCGGTTGCTGAAGGAATCTTACGGGAGAAGTTTTTCACGACTTTGGAATCATAAGGATACCGTTGTGAAAAGCGAAGAGGAACTTTTCAAGGCTTTAGAGATCAATTCCTGACTCTTTTTCTATCTTTACCCTTTCCGACAAGGAGAGTTTCATGCAGTCGCTTTCGCAATTTTTAGATCAGATGCCTAAACCCATGCTTCGGGAAATGCATGCGAAAGCCTATGAAAAAAAAGGACTGATTCACAATGCGCTGATTCTTTCGGAAGTGGAACAATTTTTTTCCGGTATTCCGCGGGCGCAAACCTTTTTCCTTTCACTCGAACCTTGGCAGCAGCTTTGTCTGAGCGCGATTTATAACAGCCGCAACCGCGGGCTGGAAACGCATGAAATTCGCTTATTGGTAACCGCCGAGCATCGTAAAAAACTCGATGCTTTTCTACTGGAGGCGGTACGGAATCTTTATCTTTACCGCGAAAAAAATCCGGGGCGGACTTCTTTTGTTTATCACGGATTCTTGGATTTTATGGGGATTTTTCAGGTGGAAATGCACCCTTATGAAGCCGCGTCTTCGCATTGGTTTCATTATGAAATGCTCGAATGGCATATTTGCCTTGTGCTTTCCTTTGCAAAACTCGGAAAACTCCGCGTGAATAATTCGAGAGCGCTGCACCGCCGTTCTCTTACGATTTGCGAAGATGCTTTTACCCATTCCCGGAATGTTTCTCCGGAAGCCGCCGCCGATGAAATCCTGCTTATTTTTCATTTTCTTTTGTCGAAAGAGTGGCTGCTTCAAAAAGAATCGCTCTTGGTGCCTTCGGCTTCGGCATTTACTTTTTTAAACCGGAACGGATTCCGGCTGCGTACGGAATTTTTGAAGTGGTGGATCGATGAAAGATTCTCCGGAGATAAAACTTCGTTATTTCATTTTTTCAGACAAATGAAAGAACCGGTACGCGCTTCCGGCGCCGCACGGCTTTTTTGGCCGCTCGATCCGGTAACGCGTTTGCAGGAATCCGGGCAAACCGTGTTTTGGTCGGGAACTTCCCGCGTGCTCCGCGAACTTTGGCTCATGGGTTACCTTGATTTTGCGGTGGCGCAACACCGGATTCAGGGCGTGCGTTTAACGGAACTCGGTCGCGAACTTTTGACAGAAAGTGTGGAAATTCCGAAGGTGGCTCCGCCTTCCGCGCTTCCGAATTTTGAAATGATTCTTCCGGCTTCCTCTCCGCCGCGGCTTTTGTTTTTAACGGCGTGCCTTGCCGAAGTGAAAAGCGACGAGCCGTTCCTGCGTTTTGTGCTGGAGCGTTCCGTTTATCTGAGAGGATTGCAAAGCGGTTTTTCCGAAGAAGATGTGGATCATTTCATGAACTGGAATCACTTGCCCGAAAATGTGGTGGCGACACTTTCGGAATGGGCGTCTTCTTATTTCGATGCGAAATTATCGACGGTGCGGCTCCTTAAAATTTCAAAACCCGAAGTCCGGAAATCCCTTTCGCGTTTTGATCATTTTATGGAATGCGTTATCGAAGAGATTCCGTCTTACGGTTTTATTCTCCGTCCGGAAAAAGAAATGGCGGCGCGCGAACTGCTAAAGCATTACGGGCTTGAACCCGGTATTCAGGAAACCGAAGAACTCGCGGTTCCGCTCGATGCAAAACAATGCAACAAAGATTTTATTCTCCCGCTCCCGCCTTCCGGTGAAGTGGATTATGCTTTCAGAATGGATTCCGATACCGAAGATTTTTCTCAAATGCTCGGCACCACAAAGTACGGCCGGGACTTTTGCAAACTCGAAACTTCGGATCTTTTCAAAGTGCTTCGTTATGCGCAGATGATGGGTTCTCCGCTTGTCGCGCGGGTGCGCTCTCCGGAACATCCTAAAAAAGAAAAACAGGAAATTCAGTTTAATGTGAAATCGATTCATTTAAGCAAAAATCCTTATCATGTGATAGCGGAGTCTCCTTCTCAAGAGGCTTTTTTCCCGCTTTATTTGGATAATATTGAAGAAATTAAATTGCTTCACTCTTAGGTTTTCATGAGTTTCGTTCACCTTCAAGCTTGTTCCGAATTTTCCCTGCTAAAATCCGCTTGCCGTATTACTCGCGGGGTGGCGGCGTTTACTCAGGCTTCACTCGATGAGCAGCCGGCGGTGGCGATTACGGATCACGGGAATATGTTTGGGGTGCTTGAGTTTTACATGGAAGCGGCGAATGTTAATAAGGAACGGAAATCGAAAGGACTCCCTCCGGTGAAGCCGATTCTCGGATGCCAGGTTTATGTGGACTGGCCTTCTGCAAGTATTAAGGATGAGAAAACCTATCAGCGCTTAACGCTCCTTGCCGAGAACAACGAAGGTTACCATAACCTGCTTAAAATCGTCAGTTACTGTTATGAAAAAAACGAACATTGGGCGGACCCTCCGGCGGTTCCTCTGCGATTTATCCGGGAAAAGGCAAAAGGGATTATCGCGCTCGCCGGGGAAGTCAACAGCCGCGTGGGGCAAGATATTATCGAAGGCCGCGATGCGAGCGCGCTTGATTTTTTAAACGAAGTCTTTGAAATTTTCGGACGTGATCATTTGTTCTTAACCCTGCAGGATCACGGTCTTGAAACCGAACGTCAAGTGAACCGTTTTCTGGAAGCCTATTCCAAAGAAAAAGGCTGTGCTCTTGTTGCCGTCAATAACGTTCATTATGCCAAAAGAGAAGATTACACCGCTTACAAAGCGCTGCGCTGTATCGGCTTAAAAAGAACTTTGCAGGATTATATCGACCCGTTTTGCCCGACGGATCAGTATTACTTTAAAACCGCCGACGAGATGAAAGCCCTTTTTCCGGATCACCCCGAAGCGATTGAAAATACGGTGAAGATTGCGGAGCGCTGCCATGTGGAAATCGAAACCGGCTGCGATGATAAATTCTGGCCGAAGTTCCGGTTTCCGGCTGAGTTCGACTCTGCCGACGATTATTTAGCGCACCTTTGCCATGAGTATATTTCTTCGCGGTATCCCGAGGTCACCGATGCGATCCGGGAACGGCTCGAAACGGAACTTGTCTGTATTCGTAAAATGAAAGTGGCCGGGTATCTCCTGATTGTTTGGGACTTTATTCGCTGGGCGCGCGAAAATGGGATTCCGGTAGGCCCCGGGCGCGGTTCGGCGGCAGGCTCCATGGTCACTTATATTATCGGGATTACCGATATTGACCCGCTTCGTTTTGACTTGCTTTTCGAACGTTTCTTGAATCCGGAACGCGTGAGCATGCCCGATATCGATACGGACTTTTCCGACCGGGACCGCTCCCGCGTGGTTCGTTATGTGACGGAAAAATACGGGGCGGATTGCGTGACGCAGATTGTGACTTACGGCACTCTCGCCGCCAAAGCCGTGATTAAGGATGTGGGTCGTGTTTTGGGAATATCCAATTCCGATACGGATCAAATCACGAAAATGTTCCCCAAGGATTTGGGCGCGACACTTGAATATGCGTGGACCGGTAAAAATAAAAAAGGGGAACCGCTTCAGAATTACAGTCCTGAGAATCTCAGAAAGTTTATCGAGAGCCGGAAAATTTATCAGGAAATGTGGCACCTTGCGGAGCAGTTGGAAGGTTCCGCACGTCAAGTCGGGATTCATGCGGCCGCGGTGATTATTGCGCCGAATCCGATGTCCGACCTCGCTCCGGTTTTTAAAACATCGAAAGACGAATTTCCGGCGATTATGTATGACAAGCATTACGCCGAAGAAATCGGTCTTTTGAAAATGGACTTTCTCGGACTCCGTAACTTGTCGATTATTCAAGACACGGTGGAGATGGTCAAAAAAACGCGCGGTATCGAAATTGATATAGCGCACCTGAATTTGGAAGACCCCGAAACATTCCGTTTACTCAGCCGCGGGCTCACGGTAGGGGTGTTCCAGTTCGAATCTCCCGGCATGCAAAAGTATTTGAAGGAACTTTGTCCGGAACGTATCGAAGACTTGATAGCGATGAACGCCTTGTACCGCCCGGGGCCCATGGAACAGATTCCTCTTTTCATTAACCGCAAGCAGGGGAAAGATAAAGTCGATTGTTATCATGAAGACTTGAACGACGTTTTGGGCGAAACTTACGGCGTGATCGTTTATCAGGAACAGGTGATGCGTATCGCGCAGATTCTCGGCGGTTACACTCTGGGCGGCGCTGATAATATCCGGCGGATTATGGCAAAGAAAAAGGCCGCCGATATGGAAAAACTCGAACCGGAATTTATCGGAAAATGTCTGGAACGCGGTTACGATAAAAGAATGGTGGAAACGATTTGGAGCGTGCTTCTGCCGTTCTGCGGTTACGCTTTTAACAAGAGTCATGCCGCGGCTTACGCTTATGTGGCGTACCAAACGGCGTATTTGAAAACGCATTTCGGCCCCGAGTTTATGGCGGCTTCCATGAGTTCCGAAATTTCAAATACCGAAAATATGGTGAGCCTCATGCAGGAATGCAAAAAGATGGATATCCGGGTTTGCGCTCCGGATATTAACCGCTCGCAGGTTTTATTTTCCGTTAATGAAAAGGGCGAGATTCTTTACGGGCTCGCCGGTATCAAGAGCGTCGGTGTTTTGATTGTAGAAGACATTGTGGCCGAACGCGAACTCCACGGCGCTTATAAAGATTTATTTGATTTCTGCAAACGCATTTTTGAGTATCAGGCAAGTCTTGACGAAAAACGTCCGCCGCTTGCGAAAACGGCGCTGCAAAAATTGGTAATGGCGGGCGCTTTGGATTCGTTTCCGGGAAACCGCCCCACGCTTCTCGCTTCGGTGGATAAGGCGTTGAGTGTGGCGGCGCGCAGCCGGAATGAAAAAGATTTGGGACAAGTTTCCTTATTCGATTTGGGCGGCGGTCAGGATAAATTTGAGGTTGCCGGCTCGGAAGAACTGGAAGAAGCGCCGGAATGGACTTATATCGAATGTTTGAATAAAGAGAGAGATGTTCTCGGAATGTGCCTTTCGGGGCACCCGCTGGATGAGTATCGCCCGGAATTACGCGGGCTCACGAATTGTTCTTTGGCGGAAAGCGAGATCGGAAACGAAGCTCTGCTCGGTAAGAACGTGACGGTCGGCGGCGTGATGACCGAGGTGCGCGCGATCAGCGGTACCTCGAGAAGAGACGAACCGTTTACCTTCGGCGTCGGTACTTTGCAGGATTTTCAGGGCGAGGTTTCTCTTTTCTTTAAAGGCGATGTTTGGGAACGCGAGCGGGATCATATCGGTATCGATGATTGCGTATTGATTTCGGGAAAAGTAGAACTGAACCGGCGCGACCAATCGTTACAAATTAATGTGGAACAGATCCTCACCTTTGAGCGGGCGCGCCGGAAACTTGTGAAGTTTATTCATGTGGAAGTTTTGCATTCGGCGCTTTCTCCGGAACGGCTTCAGGCGTTGAAAAAACAAATGCAGAATTTCGATGCGATGGAAGGCGAAAACGAGTGTTACCTTGTGTTTCATTTGGAAGCGGCTTCGGGTTTTGAATATACGCTGCGTGAAAGGCGTTTCCCGGTTTCCTGCGCTCCCGATTTAATCGCCTGGCTTCAGGCCGAATTCGGATTTTTACAAGTGTGGGTTTCCAAGGAACCCCGGGGGTAACTCTGCGGAAGCAAATTCTTTTCTCCGCCGGGGAAGATTCCGGAGATATTCTCGGAGAAACCGCTGTTGCCGCGGCATTGGCGCTTGGGTTTCGCGCGGCAGGGGCAGGCGGCGCGCGCATGAACGCTCAGGGTTTGGAGTCTTTGGTGCCTTACGAAGAACTTCCGGTCAGCGGATTTGGAGATGTTCTGCCGCGTTATTTTCGCTTAAAGAAACATTTAAAGACTTTGGAGTCGGCGTTAGCAAATCCGGAATGCAAAGCTTTTGTTGCCATTGATTACCCCGGTTTTAATATGAGGTTAAAAGCTCTCGCCGAGAAACTCGGGAAACCGGTGTTCTATATTGCGCCGCCTCAGATTTGGGCATGGAAAGCGCATCGCGGCGCGCAGTTTCAAGGAACTCCATGCGCGGTGCTTTATTCTTTTGAAGAAGAAATTTATCGCCGGCACGGCGCTTTGGTTTCCAAATTGAATCATCCTTTTGAGCAATCCTCTGTTGACGTGAAATGGAATGCGAATTCCGGGCAAATCTTGTTTTTACCGGGAAGCCGTTTGAAGGCGGCGTTAAGGAATCTTTCTTTATATGTAAGTACGGCGCAGGCGATTTTTGAACGCGATTCCCGGATTAAAATTATTTTCGGCGTTTCCCGCGAAGCTTTGTATGCAAAACTCCGCGAAAAAATTCCTCCTTGTTTTTCCGTAGAGGTTTTACCGGCGGAAGCTCATGCCCGCGCTCTTTTTTTTGCGGAATGCCGGAGTGTTTTAGCGGTTCCCGGTACCGCTCATGCGGAAGCGTTTCTTTGCGGAGTGCCTTCTGTGGCGGCAAGCCGCGTGGAGTTACTTACTTATTTGTTGGGAAAAAAGTTTCTTAAAACGCCGTTTCTTACCGTACCGAATTTGGTGACGCAACAACCTTTGATTCCCGAACATTATATTCCGGCCGGGAAATCTTTTTCCGCATTGTCTCACCAAATCGCTGCCGAACTGGTTGATGTTTCCCCCGAATTTCAAGAAAGCGCTTCAAAATACCGCTTTCATTTTCAAGGAATTCCTCTCGAAAATTGGATTCGGGAACGGTTGGAGGTGTTGTGATGGGGTTAGAAGGGGTGTTCGGGTTATGTTGGAATATATTCTTTTTTGAACCGGTTTTCTGGGGAGATTTGCACATCAATTAAGTTCAAGCGATCATGTAAAACTTTCCAAGTCTGCACCGCTGCTTAGTGCGCCCCTGCATTTTATACCTAAAGAGAACCTCAATGCCATTTTTTACCCATGAGCGTTGGAACCGTGCGAACATTGCGTGAGGCAAGCGGAGGGCGGCGAAGCCGGTGTACAGCACCGACCGGAGGGTAGCCCGTAGCTACGCCGACCCGGCGCTTTAGAGTGGATATTCATTTGGATCCTCGGGTCAAGCCCGAAGATGACATTGGGTTGCGCTTGTCCGTGATGAATTGGAATTGCGCCGGGGCACGCCCGGATTCTGATTTTAAGATTCTTTCCGGTAGCGGCCGAATTTTTGGCAGACGTCGCTGAGCGAGAGCCGCATGAGGGTGGGTTTTCCCGATGGCGATTCGGTCGGGTTTTCGGTGGTGAGCAGTTGTTCCATGAGGCTCATCATTTCTTTTTGAGAGAGGCTGTCGCCCGATTGGTAGGCGTTTCCGAGCGCCCACGCTTTGGCGAGCGTTTTCGCGGCGGGGTTCGCATCGAAATCGGATGAGGTTAAGTCGTCGAGAATTTCGTGCAGGGCGTCGATCGCGCGCGACAGCGGGAGTTCGCGCGGGATGCCGCGGAGCTGATAGGTTAAGATGCCGAACGGTTCCAAGTGAAATCCGAGGCTGCTGAGGTTTGTCAAGATGCTTTCGAGTAAAAGCGCTTCGACTTTGCCGAGTTCCAGGAGTTCGGGGAAGAGCAGTTCCTGCGTTTCGATACCGTGTCCTTCTTCAATGACGCGGAGGGCTTCTTCGTAGAGCACGCGTTGGTGTGCCGCCGCCTGATCGATAATCAGCAGGCCTTCGCTGTCTTCGCAGACAAGGAATGTTTTTCCGAATTGAATGAAGGTCGGCGTTAGGAATGTTTCGACTTTTGCCGGCGTTTCAAACGATTTGGGGGAGAGCGGTATGACTTTTCCGAATTCGGGGAGCGAAAATAAATCCTGTTCGACTCCGGAATCCCATTCGGTTCTTTTTCTTTCCTGTACGGCGGGCGCGGGGACTATGGTTCTTTCGATTTCGGGATATTCCTGCGCGGCGAACGCCGAGAAATCTACGACCGGCGTTTCTTTGTGATCCGTGCGCTGCAGTGCGGCGCGTACGGCGCGGTGAACGGCGAGGAATACGAGATTTTCATTGGCGAAGCGCACTTCTTTTTTGGCCGGGTGCACGTTTACATCGACTTCCTGCTCCGGTATGTCCAAAAAAAGTACGGCGACGGGATAACCCTGTTTTCCGTATGGTTCGTAAGCTCTCGCGACGGCTTTGTTGATAATCGGGTTCCAAATGGGGCGGCGGTGCAGGTAATAAAACTGATGTTTTTGTTTTCCTTTTTTTTCTTCCGCCGGAGATACGAACCCTGTGATTTTAATGCCGGATTCTTCGTATTCGACCGGTATGAGATTTTTGGCGACGGCGCTTCCGATGGCTTCGGCGATCCGGTTTTTCAAGTCTCCGGCGGCTCCGGAGAATAGTTCGCGGTTGCCGCTGCGGTAATCGAAACGAACTTCCGGGCTTGCGATGGCGAGGCGGAGTATCGTATCGAGAATGCGCGAGCCTTCGAGCGCGTCGCTCCCGAGGAAGGTTCGGCGCACGGGCGTGTTGAAAAATAAATCTTCTGCAAGAAACGAGGTTCCGGGTTTTCCGGCTTCTATGGTGCGTTCCAAAACGGTGCCGCCTTCCAAGCGAATGCGGTTTCCGACCTCCGCGCTTGCCGGGCGGGAATAGATGGCGAGGCGTGAGATCGCGGCAATGGAAGCGATCGCTTCCCCGCGGAAGCCGTTTGTTTTAATGCGGAATAAATCTTCCGCGGTGCGGAGTTTGGAGGTGGTGTGCCGCAAGTAACAAACGTCCAAGTCCGCTTTGCTCATGCCGGAGCCGTTATCGGTGACGCGGATGAGTTTTTTCCCTCCCTCTTCGATTTGAATTTCGATATGAGTGGCGTGTGCATCCAGCGCGTTTTCCAAAAGTTCCTTCACAACGGACGACGGGCGTTCAATAACTTCTCCCGCGGCAATTTGGTTGATGACGCTGTCCGGAAGGCTCTGAATGAGGGTGGAATTCATGCCCCCGAAATTAGAAAAAATGGTGTCTTTTTTCAGATTTTTACAGATTTTTGCCTCCGATTTATTTTTTTCCGGGTTGCCGGCTTAAAAAAGAGCTATATTGGGTTTTGAAAGGCAGTGAGAAGGTAAATCCTCAGACAACTCTATCATTGCTCCCCTCCTGGTAAGTTCGGGGTTCTCGGTAACTGTCTTTCAATAAAGAGTCCGCTTAACGCGGGCTTTTTATTTTTAAAGCCGGAATTTATTTTTGCCGGAGTGTTGCTTGCGGCACTTTTCAGGTGATAAGGATTTCGTTTTTTTGCCGAATCGCAGGGATTTTCAAAAATTCGTGCAGGCGTTCTTTGCAATAGTTATATTTCCCCCATGCGTTTTTTTTGCGGTTTGCTTTCGGCCCTATTTTTGAATGTTGCGTTTGCGCGCGAGTCGTTTACGGTGGGCACAGAGTTGAATCTCGGGTTTTATGGGGCGCCGACGGCGCCTGAGTTTGCTCTGGATACGGTAGATCGTTACGGGGGGAATTGGCGCGGGCTTCAGATTCCGCTTTCTACCGCGCGTTCTTATGAAAGAATTGATCCGTTTTTTGCAATTTTTTTAGAGGGCGCTTATAAAGACTTTCAAGTGCGTTTGGATTTTCCGCTCCGTAAAGATTTGGAGGCGTGGTACGATGATAATCTCAAGACAAATGTTACATTGAACCCTTCAAACCTTGATATCAATGTGCCGCTTGAGGGTTTTGCGAAATGGGATTACGGCGCGGGTTTTATTCAATTCGGGCGTTTTAAACCCGAACTCGGCCCTTCGCCGCATACGCTTGCGCTCGGAGGCGCTCCTTACCACGATGCGCTTTGGTGGAAGTTTGAACCCAATATTTTCCGTTATGATTTTTTATTCAGTTCTTTGAACGCTCATTTGCACGGGACGCCGGCAACTTTAGGGGCGGCTCCTCCCGAGGGTTCGGAAGCGTGGGAACAGGCGCACTGGAGCGTGGATAATCAGCGCAACCGGAGTTATACCGAGCCTTATAAGAATTTGGTTTATCACCGCCTCGGAGTAGAATTTTCGAGATTTTGGTTTTATGTGGTAGAGCAAAGCGTGATCGGCGGAAAGCAAGCGGAGTTCCGTACCATTAATCCGTTTATGTTTTGGCATGATAATTTTGCGGCCGGTTACACGAAATCCAATGTGGTTCTTGAAATGGGAGCCCGTCCGATCCGCGGGAGCGCGTTTTACTGGCAGATGGCGATCGAAGAAGTGAAAAGTCCGGTAGGGGAAAAGGATGTGGATTCCCGCGGTATCGTGAGTTATCTTGTGGGGTATTCTCAAGAAATCCCGACGCAAAGATTCGGTGATTTTAAATACCGTTTGGATTTGGTTTACACCGACCCGGCTTACGGGAACGAACGGCTACCGCTTTTGAAATACACGAGCCGGCGGATGTACCGCAGTAATTACCGTGACCGTGAGGATGCCGATTTTGCGGATATGTATTTTGTGGATTATCCGCTTGGGTATGTCCGCGGTTCCGATGCGATCGATCTTTGGTTGACGACCGGTTGGAAATACAAACAGCATGAAGTCTCTTTGGAACTCGCGTGGCTCCGTCAGGGTGACAAGGGAACGTATGCGGATTATGACGAAGCGCTTCAATCTAAAAAGCCGCTTTCCGGGGTGGTGGAACGGCAGTATCTTGCCGATATCCTTTACTCTTACCGCCTGATGAATGCGTTTTCCGTGTTTGCGGGCGGCGGCGGGAGAAAGTACCGGAATTTGTCTCACGAGCAGGGAGAGAACGGGCAGGATTTTTGGTTTCGCGCCGGAGTGAAAGTTTCATTTTCTTATACGGTGGGTGCATCCGAATGATTTTACTTTGTATCACAGGAATAAAAAGCTAATTTTGGTAAATTATGAAATTTGAATTAAAAGTTCTCTGTATCGGCGCCGGTTATGTGGGCGGCCCTACCATGACGGTGATTGCAGATAAATGTCCTCATGTAAAAGTGACGGTGGTGGATATTAATGCTTCTCGCATTCAAGCTTGGAACAGCGAAAATCTTCCGATTTTTGAACCCGGTTTGGATGAGGTGGTGAAGCGCGCCCGCGGGCGTAACCTTTTCTTTTCTACCGATGTGGAAGGCGCTATTCGCGAAGCGGATATTATTTTTGTGAGCGTGAACACGCCGACAAAAACGTTCGGGCAAGGGGCCGGTAAAGCGAGCGATCTTCAGTATTGGGAAAAGACGGCGCGGCAAATTCACGAGGTCAGCGAGTCCAATAAAATTATTGTGGAAAAATCAACGCTTCCCGTGCGCACGGCGGCGGCCATGGAACGTATTTTGAACAGCAACCGGAAAGGGCTCCATTTTGAAGTTCTTTCGAATCCGGAATTTCTCGCGGAAGGGACGGCGATTACCGATTTAATGGAACCGGACCGGGTTCTGATCGGGAGTCATCAAACCGAGTCGGGGCTTGCCGCCTGTCAAAAACTCGTGGAAATTTATGCGAACTGGGTGCCGCGCGATCGTATTCTCACTACAAACCTTTGGAGTTCCGAGCTTACGAAACTCACGGCGAACGCTTTCCTCGCTCAGCGTATCAGTTCCATCAACAGTATCAGCGCGCTTTGTGAGCGTACCGGCGCCGATGTGGACGAAGTGGCGTTTGTGATGGGAAAAGATTCCCGTATCGGTTCCAAGTTCCTCAAAGCGAGTGTGGGCTTCGGCGGTTCCTGTTTCAAAAAAGATATTCTCAATCTGGTTTATCTGTGTTCTTACTACGGACTTCCGGAAGTGGCGGATTATTGGGAAAGCGTGGTGAAAATCAACGAGTGGCAAACGCATCGTTTTGTAGCCCGTATGCTTGAAAAAATGTTTAATACGATTGCCGGGAAACGCATTGCGGTTTTCGGGTTTGCCTTTAAGGCAAACACGGGCGATACGCGGGAGAGCCCGGCACACCTCGTGACGCGCGATCTCCTCGCGGAGCGCGCGCTTCCGGTGATTTCCGATCCGAAAGCATTTCCGGAAGCAAAACGCGATTTGGCCGATGTTCTCGATCAGGTGATTTTTGAAGAAGATTCTTATCTCGCCGCCAAAGGCGCGCATGCCATTGCGGTTTGTACGGAATGGAAGAGTTTCGCCGAACTGGATTGGAAACGCATTTACAATGACATGGAAAAACCGGCTTTTGTCTTTGACGGGCGAAATATTTTAGATGCCGATGCGCTTCGTAAAATCGGTTTTGACGTAGTTTCCGTTGGGAAAGGTATTACGGAAGGGTGATATGGTTAAAATTTTTAAGCGTTTAACCGTTTGGGTTTTCGCTATTTATTATTCATTTTTCTATAAAATTCGAAAAAAAACAGTAATGTTTCATGCTTATGGGGGGATGAGTTATTCTTGTAACCCCCGGGCTATTTCGGAAGCCTTGCATAGACTCCATCCGGAGTATCGGATTCTATGGTGTTTTGAAGATATTGAAAAAATGAAGACCATTGTTCCCGATTATGTGCAGATCATTCAAAAAGGCAGTATAGAAGAAATTAAAACCCAATATACCGTATCGGGGTGGGTTTTTAATCGAGGTACCGGTTTTCCTTTTAAACGAAAAGGACAATTTTATTTAGATACATGGCATGGAGACAGGGCGTTTAAGGTGGTAGATATTCTTGCCTGCGGAGAAGTGACTTTGTTGCGCCGAGCATATCGTTTTGTGGATACGGTGACTTCGGGTTCCAAATATGGAGATAATGTCATTCGGAATGCCATGAAATTTTCCGGAGAAATTCTAAAAAGCGGTTCTCCGCGAAATGATTTGTTTTTTCACTATCAAAAATCTGATGTCATGCGTATAAAAAAAGCTCTTGGTATAGAGCCGGATACACGTATTTTTATGTATGCTCCCACTTATCGTGACCATAATGAAACTTATCCGATTCCGGATTTTACTCGGATTTTAGATACACTTGAGAAAAAAACTCAGGAAAAATGGTGTTGTTTATGGCGTGGACATTACTTTAGTCTTCATAAGTCGTTAGCGTATTCATCGCATAAAGTGATTGATGCTACATCCTATAATGATATGCAAGAACTTTTACTTGTGACGGATTTGCTTATTTCCGATTATTCTTCTTCGGTGGGTGATTTTGCCTTATTGAATCGAAGCATTCTCTTGTATGTTCCCGATTTGGAAAATTATCGCAGTACGCGCGGTTTGAATTTTAAATTGGAAGATTCTCCGTACCTTTTTGCCGAAAATTCGGAAGATCTTTATCAACTGGTAGAGCATTTGGATTTTGAATCGGCTCGCGAAAATTGCAAAGCGATTCTTGATTTTTACGGTACTTACGGCGAAAAGGGAACCGCTTCGGAGCAAGCGGTGGAGTGGATTGTAAAACACTCATGAGTAACGGACTTTCCATTATCGTTCCGGTTTATAATGGTGAAAAGTATTTAGATGATTGCCTCGCTTCGCTTGTCTCCGTTGTAAATATTGAACTTGAAATTATTGTAGTGAATGACGGCAGCACCGATAATACCGCCAAACTTTGTGACGAATGGGCAAATAAAAACCCGGTAATTCGAGTGATTCATCAGGACAATCAAGGGGTAAGTGCTTCTCGAAATAACGGACTTAAGACCGCTTCTAAAGAGTATATCGCTTTTGTGGATGCGGATGATTCTGTTTTGCCGAAAGAGTTTGAAAAAGCATTTTTTTCATTTTTGGATTCCAAAGCCGATTTGGGTTTTACTTCGTATTTTGAAATAATCGCCGGCACAAAAAAAAGAATAGCTTTGCCTTATTCAGGAAATACTTTGCTTCATCGAGAAGCCATTCTTGAAGATTTTCTCCCTAATCGTGTGATGTCGAGTTTCGGATTTATGGGGGCATGCTGGCGTATTTTTTACCGAGCCGGTTTATTAAAAGAAAATCGCATTGCCTTTGAAACCAAATTAAAATATCATGAAGATGTCTTGTTTGTCATTCACGCGGTTTATGCTTCTGCGGCTATTTTCTTTGGTATCGAGACTTATTATTGTTACCGGCAGGACGTTTCCGGTTCGGCATCTCAATTAGTTACGGTCAATAATCTTGAAAATCGAGTTATTTTTTTTGACAAACTAAAAACTTTTGCGGAAGAAAAAAATATAGAGGCATCTTTTGCTTTAAGGCGAAGAAAATGTGAATTAATTTCAAAAGAAATTGAGTTTTTAGTTCAAACGGAACATTCGGTAAAAAATCTTTTTCATTTGATTTTACGGATTTTGGATGGCGTGGATTTAAAAGACAAAAAACGTTGGGAATATAATTTTTTCGGAAAGTCTTTTATTCCTTTTGTATTTTTGGTCAAGTATGGTTTTGAAAAATCAGCAGCTCTTTATCTTTTGCTTCGTTACTCGAAAAAACTTTTAAGTAATGATGCCAAAAAATAATAATCGTATTGGATTATATTGTTTTATAAATAGTTTCCAATTGTTTTAAATAATTTTTACTGCTGAATTTTTCGGCAAAATAAGATTGATTTAATTCATAGTTTTTGTGCATCATTTGTTTAATCTTTTCTTTTAATTCGGCTTCGTTTTTGGGTTCAAAAAGTTCACCATTTTCTTGTCGGATAAGTTCCGGAATGCCGCCGATATTAGTTCCGAGAACAGGAGTTCCTAAACATAATGCTTCAAGTACCGAAAGTGGGTTATTTTCATACCATTCACTGGGAATTATTACAAATTTTGCATTTGCCATCATTTGTAAAACATCGGTATGAGTTTTAATCCCTAAGAATTCAATTTGCGGATTGACTTGGTATTGTTTTCGCAGCTCCGTTTCCATTGGGCCGGTTCCCACGATTTTTAACTTATACGGTAATTGGGAAGCCACGTTACATAATGTCGAAAGTCCTTTTTCTTTAGATAAACGCCCTACATATAAATAATAATGATCCGTGTTTTTTTTAGTTTCCACATCTCCGGGAACTCGAACAAAATTGTGAAGGGTATGTAATTTATTTTCGGAAAAACCGCCTTGTATCATTTTTTCTTTCATAAAATGACTTGGGCAAATGAATGCATCCACCTGTTTTTCCAAACGTTCCCGGCTCCATTTTTCCGCTTCTTTTTGGAAAAGAAAACTGGCGAGTAAATTACCTTTACAATTATTTTTAAAACAATGGTTTTTTCCATGACAAAAACACTTCT
Organism: Fibrobacter sp.; assembly: GCA_031271785.1. GTDB lineage: Bacteria > Fibrobacterota > Fibrobacteria > Fibrobacterales > Fibrobacteraceae > JAISUZ01. Next base: position 30,244 of record JAISUZ010000082.1, read on the forward strand.
CACAAATTTCGTCTTTACCATTTAAACAGGTATATACCGGACAAAGTAATTTGTAGTCATGAATTGTCCAAACGATTTTTATGCCTCTACAATGAGCGATTTCCACAATAACGGGTGAAATTTGCGTATGAATATTATTTAAATGAATGATATCCGGATTAAAATGATCCAGTATTTTATTGAACTTTATCTTGGTTTCCTTGTCTCCAAAGGGGCGCCTGAATTTCCGAAAAGTAAATGTGCTTACCCAGTATTGATCCCATTCATTTTTAAAGTTCTCAGGATCGTTCATCGAAAAAAAAGCGACTTCATGTCCGCTCTCTTTTAACATTTTTTCCAAACCAAGTACGTAAATTTCGGATCCGCCTCGGTTATAATAAAATTTATTGACAATCAGAATCTTCATTTATTTTTTCTCTTAAATCACCTTGACGCGGATCCTGTCCTACGTCGAAATGCGGAAAGCAAGAGTAATCGATTTGTTTTTTAAGGAGCGATTTTGCTTTTGCTTTGAGTACCCACGGAGCTACTTTGGTAATATATTTTTTCATTACGGGGGCTGCTGTTCCTACCATCCAGCAATTTTTAGGACAGCTGCGTACACAGTTACGAACTTTTGCTGCTTGTTCCGAAAGCCAGATTTCTTCAAAGGTTTTTCCACTGCGAATATTTCCCATGCTTTCCTGCCAATAACGTTTTTCAAGTCCATTACAAGGATAAACTTCACCGAACGGATCAATGAAAAAATTTACGGTTCCGGCTTCGCATGGGAGTAACCGTTTGTTGCCTTGAATGTAATTGATAAGTCCTAAGTTAAAGAATGCACGAAACCAGGCTTTGGGGTGTTTTTCTTGCAAAAGACGATTTATTAATTTCCCAAGATTTTCACAGAGTTCTTCTTTGTGGGAGATTTGGTTATCTTGTTTGTGGAAATAGTAACTGTTATGGAATGCCGCTGTTGCAAATTCCAAATTCATTGTACGGGATAAATCATAAAGAGGAATTAAATCTTGGGAATTATAATTGCTAAGTGTTTGTCCAAAGCCAATATCTTTAATTCCCATTTCATATAAACTTTTTAAAGTGCGTAAGCCGCGTACGTAACCGTCTTCGCGTCCGCGCAGAAAGTTGTTTGTTTTCTCCAAACCCTCGATACTGACACGAATCCCGATGTTCGGAAACCGTTCGGCAAGTTTGATTGTTTTCTCAACCCAGTAACCACTCGTACTTATTACAATGCGCGGCGCTTTTTTATAAAGAACTTCAATAATATCTTCCAAATCATCGCGAAGAAACGGTTCTCCGCCTGTCACATTGGCAAATTTTAACGGGGGCAGAATTTCCAATTCTTCGGGTTTGATTTCTTCTTTGGGTTGGGTGGGATATTTCCATATATCACACATTTTACAACGCATTTGGCAACGGTAAGTAGTAATTACCGAAACATCGGTTGGCATTGGAATAGTGGGTTGTTTGTTGTTTTTCATAGTTCAGGTTTTAAATTTAATATTTCATAATAAACTTCGGCTGTTTGTTCGGCGATGGTATCCCAATTATAAAGTTCGCGGACAATATGAATGTAGTCGTGAGATTGGTTTTCTTGAATTTTTTCACGAATTCTTTCTCTTAATACAGGCACATTTTTTACCGGAAAAAAACAATCTTCGGATAAAGGAACTTCTTTATTGGCGGGAATATCACTCACTAAAACATTTAAATTATAACTCAAAGCTTCCAAAAGAGCTATGGGTAAACCTTCATGGTAACTCGGAAGCACAAATAAACGGGCATTACCGAAAAAGGCTGTGAGTTCTTCGCCTTTAATAATGCCGGGGAGGATCACATTATTTTCTTTGGCGAAACGTTTTAATTTTAAGGAATATTCCGATTCGTGGTCTGCTCCGCCGGCAATCACGAGTTTTATTCCTTCCGGTAAGTTTTCACAGGCTTCAATTAAATCGTGGAATCCTTTTTCTTCTACAAAACGCCCCAGGCTAAATACATATTTGTTAGGTTTAAGCATATGGCGTGTAAGCCATTCGGCTTCATTTTCAGCGTTACGTTTCGGAATATCGACTCCGTTTCGAATCAGAACCGTACGGTTGGTTTTATATTTGTTTTTCAAAAAATGGTTAATGCCTTCGCTGATAACAATGATTTTATTGGCAAAAAAAGTACCGACCCGTTCTCCGGTTTTTAGCATGAATTTGGCGAGCTTTCCCCATTTTTGCCGAAGGTAATCCTGCCCGTGGTGCGTATAAACCACTTTGGCGCCGAGAAGCCGGTAAAACGGCACAAAAAGCGCATTGCCGATACCGTGAATATGAACGATATCGGGTTTTAAATGCAAAATATAAAACCAACACAAAAACGTATGGGAAAGAGCTTCCAAACTGGATTTATGAATACAAGGAATCGGATGAACAAAAACACCTTTATAGGTATAGTTTTTACTGTGAGTGGTGTAATATTTCCTTGCGTAAAGATGAATTTCAAAATCGGGATGTGTTTTTAAGATTCGCGGATATAATTTTTGGCAGTGAGTTTCAATGCCTCCTAAAAGTTTAGGAATGCCGCGAGTGCCGACAACAGCAACGATATGTTTTTTCGCCATAAAAAGCTTTACCTTATCAAAAGGTATTAAAATATTGAAATTAAATATAGTTTAATTACATCCGAATTCTACCGGATTACTTTTGAATTTTGCGGTTCTTTATCTTTTGCTTTGCTGATCGAAAGTGTCCCTAAGCAAAAACCGATAAAGGAAAGACAAATATAATCGTTTCCGCCGGGTCTTCCGGAAATTAATAAAAATGCAATTAACGAAAGCGTAGTTAAAAGTCCCTGCTCGGCGACTGCACCCAAATAACGATGCCGAAAAAATTGAAATATAAGACAAGCAAAAAAGAACAGATAAGCCAAAAGTCCTATTATACCTTGCTCAATCAGAATGAAGAAAACAATGGATTCAAGTACACCGATTTCGCTATTCCCGACTTGGTCTCCGTAAGTATCACGTTCTATGATGGTGTTGTGGATGTAATTGAATCCGTGTCCGAAAAGTGGTTTTTCTTGAAGTTGAACGAGAGTGAAAAGAAGCTGGGTTTCACGTAATGAAAGAGAGGAGCCTCGGCCTTCTATACTGAAACTGCTGATAAGTGTCGCCATACCAAAAGAGAATAGAATGGCGAAGAATGTTCCGGATATTATTTTAAGCCAAAGGGGTGAGCGCAATAGGAAGTAGAAAGCGGAAAAACCGGCGACACACAGCCAAGCAGTGCGTGAGCCGCTGAGGAAAAGGGTGAGGAATAGTGCGGAGTAGAGAAAAATTTTTTCGGATTTTTTGAAAAAAGTTTCTTTGAGAGTTGGAAGATAAAGGAAAAAAAGAGTGGAAAGAATCGTGCCGAGTGTTGTGGGGTGCGCTGTAGTAATGCAAATTCGGATTCGCCAGTCTTCACTAAGCCCGATATTGGAGTTGAGATTATAATAACCGTTATAAACCGGAAATGCTTTTCCGATGATTTTATAAGGGATATTTGCACCAATGGCAGCTTCAATGATTCCGAATCCGCAAAAAATAAGAATGGGTAAGTACAGAAATTTTAAAATGTGTTCTCTATTACAACTTCTGGCTAAATGATAAGTGAGGAAAAGAGGACCAAAAATATCAAAAAAGATTCTAACACCTTGATACATATTACGAGTGAGATTACCGCTCATTTCAAAGCCCGTTGCAAAATACCCGAGAATGAGAAAGAAAATGGGAATTTTTAACGGAATGGTAGAAAGACTTTCTTTTACATTTTTCCAACGAGTACAAATTTCCGCAAGCCATGCTGCGTAAAATAAAACATGATGTGCTGAAAGTATCGGCGTTTTAACAAACGCCACAACTGATGGAAAAAACATCAAACCGAGCAATAACGCAATCAAACGCTTTTCGGAATCATAATAAATGATTACAAAAAGAAGCGCGAAGAAAACGAGATAAACCGGAAGAGAAAGCATGTTAAATATTCATGGGATTTATTTTTGAATGGAGGCTTTGATTTCTGAAGAACTAACGCCTTCGGTTCTCGGTAAATACAAAACATGGCAGTAAGGGGTTAAAAAATCAAATTCTCCTTTCCAGTCGTCACCCATCACGAAAAGATCGCAACCGAGTTTTTGAATATCCTCTATTTTTTGTTCCCAGGAATTTTCATCAATCACTTGGTCCACGACTCTGAGTGCCGCTATAATATGTTTTCTATCCTCAAACGGAATCACGCAGATTTTGCCTTTGATTGCATTAAATGCATCGGATGAAACAGCGACGACAAGTTCCTCGGCGATTTCCTTAATTCTTTCAAAAAGGCGGAGGTGTCCCATGTGAAAGAGATCAAAAGTTCCATAAGTAATGGCGCGTTTATAGGGTTTCATAAAAAAATAAATATCTTTAAATGTGAAACTAAAATATAGATAGAAAAATGAAATTAAAACTGAATTTAGCTTTCGTTATATTATTTTCGGTTCACCCTTTGGTGGCGGCGCCAATGGTTGTGGGTTCCCTGAATGTGCGGGTTCAGGTTAAAGAAGATTCTCTGAAAGGGAACGGTTGGGAGAAGCGTTATCCTGTTCTTGCGGAACTGATTCAAAAATATGACTTTGATATTGTCGGAACTCAGGAACCTCGAAAGAATCAGTTACAGGATTTGTCCCGCGGTTTGCCCGGATACTCCTATTTCGGAATTGCAAACACGAGTAGCGCTTCGGGAGAATATGCCGCTATTTTTTACAAAAAGGAACGACTTCTGGTTTTGGATTCCGGTTTTTTTTGGTTTTCGGAAACTCCGGAACAGCAAAGCAAAGGTTGGGATGCCGTAAATTATAAAAACTGTAATTGGGGGAAATTTCAAGATAAACAAAGCGATTCTGTTTTTTATGTCTTTAATGTTCATTTTGATCATAAAGGGCAAATGGCTCAATATGAAAGCGCGGTTTTACTCTTGCGTAAGGTTAAGGAAATTGCCGGCGATACTCCGGTGATTTTACTCGGTGATTTTAACGCAAGTCAAACAAGCGGCGCTTATCAATTAATCACAAGTTCCGGTTTCTCCGATGCTTACCAAATAGCCGAAACTTGGGGAAATAAACGCGGAACTCTTAGCTTATTTGATTTACGCTATGATAAAGATTATCGCATTGATCATATTTTTGTGAACCGGTATTTCAATATCTCTTACTATTCCGTACTTATCGATTCTTACCTGGATAAAGAGGGTACGGAACGGCTGCCGACGGATCATTATCCGGTACTCACGCGCTTGAATTTTTAGTTAAATTAAAAACGAAATGAAAATAGCCGTTTTAACTCTCCCGTTAGAAACCAATTATGGCGGTATCTTGCAAGCTTATGCCATGCAGCAGGTGCTGAAAGGAATGGGGCATGACGTTGTCACCATTCAAGAACCTTTATATTACTTTCCCTGGTGGAAAAGACCTTTGGCCTACGCAAAACGGTTTTTGCAAAAATATGTACTTAAAAAAACAGGGATTAAAGCCATTTTTCATGAAAATAGAAGAAAAAAATTTCTATTTCAAATTTCTCATGAAATGAGACCGTTTATAGAAAGCCGGATTCAAAAATGCGATCTTATTGAAGTGAAACGCCGCAAAGATCAGTATAGCGCTATCGTTGTAGGGAGCGATCAAGTATGGCGTCCCAAATTTTACACTCTCGGTTATAAAAAAATGGAGAACGCTTTTCTCGCTTTTGCCAAAGACTGGAATATTAAGCGAGTGGCTTATGCGGCCTCTTTCGGAACCGATGAATGGGAATATGACCCGGCACAGACATTTACTTGTAAAGAACTTGTAAAAAAGTTTGACGCGGTTTCCGTGCGGGAAAAATCAGGCGTCAATTTATGTCAGAAGTATTTGGATGTCAAAGCAAAATGGGTTCTTGACCCGACGATGCTTTTGAATGTTTCTCATTATGTTTCATTGTTTGAAAAAGAAAAAATTGAACCCAGTAAAGGAAATTTATTCGTTTATGTGTTAGACAAATGCGAAGACACCGAACAAATAGAAAAAAAGATTATCGGAACCTTTTCTTTGCGGCCGTTTTACACGAGTACCGATGATGCTCGCGCTTTATTAGAAGCAAGAATCGCCACCAAACCGGAAACATGGCTGCGCTCTTTTTATGACGCCGAATTTATTCTTACGGATTCGTTTCATGCTTGTGTTTTTTCCATTTTGTTTAACAAACCGTTTGTGATCTATGGAAATCAGGAACGCGGAATGACTCGTTTTAATTCGCTCCTTTCGCTTTTTAATTTACAAAACAGACTCATTTCTTCGAAAACAACGAACTTGGAAGGCGTTTTGCATACTCCTATTGATTGGAATGCGGTCAATGAAATTTTGGAAAAGCAGCGAGTTGATTCGAAACGGTTTTTGCTAAATGCCTTGGAGGGAAAATGATTCGCTTTTCCGTAATCATTCCGCTTTATAATAAAGAACATTATGTATCGAAATCCATAGAGAGTATTCTTGCTCAAACTTATCCTCATTTTGAAGTGGTGGTTATCAACGATGGTTCTACCGACAATAGTTTAGCGGTGGCGGAGAGTGTCAAAGATTCGCGGATTCGTATTATTACCAAAGAAAACGGAGGCGTTTCACAAGCTCGCAATATGGGAATTGAAAAATCCCGGTATGATTACATTTGTTTTCTGGATGCCGACGACACGTGGTGTCCGGACTTTTTAGAAACCATCAAAACGATGATTGAAGAATATCCCGAAGCCGGGATTTTTGCCACCGAATACTCTTTTATCGATCGTCATGATCAAATCATCAGGCGAAATACTCAAGCCTTAAAAAAAATCGTCTATACCGGCAATTATGCGAAATCCCTTATTTTTGATGAAGTAAAGCAGTTATGTACTATTTCTTTGTGTGTAAAACGGGAAGTATTTGCTAAAACTGACGGGTTTCGCATTGGTGTGAAAATCGGCGAAGATGCGGATATGTGGCTTCGTTTGAGTTTTCAAACAACCGTTGTTTGGAAAAACGAATCCAAAGCGTTTTATTATTTTGAATCGGAAAATAATTCCGGTTGGCAAGGCGATGTTTACCGTTCTTATCGTGACATTTTCCCGTATTGGGAATGGTATTCTCTAAAATCATTCTACGCCCGGATTTATGCCAGCCGGAAGATTTGGTATGATATTACGAGAGCGTATCACTTTCGTGAGTATAAAGATATGTTTTATTTGATTTTAAAAATGAATTGGTTTTATAGTGCGCTTGAGTATTTGATGTTGAAATATGCGCGTGCAAAGCGAAAATGGCGCGCTCGTTTCTCTTGATATTTTTACGGCGTGTCCTGCGCTTCGTGCAGGTCGGGCTGTATTGCTCTAAGGCGAAATCGCCAAGAGCAACGGAGCCTCGCCGGTTAAAACTTTGGGTAAGTTGCTCGCGAGTCTCCGCCCTTCGGGTCACCATCCCTCACGTGTACGCAATTACGGATTACGGAGTGATAATTCGTAATTGAATCATGTGAGCCCGTGAGGCAGGCGGAGGGTGCGCGCTTAAGCGCGCAGTGCGCAGCACCGACTGGCAGGTAGCCCGGAGATACGCCGACCCGGCGCATCGCGCCGGGGTACGCCCTTTCTTTTAAGTTCGATCCGGATTGCCGTGTTTTATCGGAATAGCGAGATTGCCTCAAAGTTCACTTTGTTCCTTTTCGCCCTCCGGGCTGCTTTTGCAGGCTTAAAAATCCTGAATTCACTTCGTTCAACGGATTTTTAATCGAACTCACTTCGTGAATTCTCATCTCGCTTGACATTCCTAATAAACAGAAAAACCCTCGCTTACAGCGAAGGCTTTTCTGTTTATCGGAATAGCGAGATTGCCTCAAAGTTCACTTCGTTCCTTTTCGCCCTCCGGGCTGCTTTTGCAGGCTTAAAAATCCTGAATTCACTTCGTTCAACGGATTTTTAATCGAACTCACTTCGCGAGTTCTCATCTCGCTTGACATTCCTAATAAACAGAAAAACCCTCGCTTGCAGCGAAGGCTTTTCTATTTATCGGAATAGCGAGATTCGAACTCACGACCTCTTGCTCCCGAAGCAAGCGCTCTACCAGACTGAGCTATATTCCGGACGGGTGCCACAATTTTAGTTAAAAATCGGAAAAATCTCAATAGGGAAATGAAAAATTCGATGACCGAAAATCATTTTTTCTTTCGGGAACCCGGTTTTTTCTTTTGCTTCGCGCGGTAGTCCCACGGGGCTTCCGGGTTTTCCGTTGCCCCAATCCCTTTTTTTACGATTCTTGCTTCCTGTTCGGCCCGGGCCAGGTCTTGGCGTTCCTTTCCGTAACTTTTGTACCGCCAGGCATAGCCGTTTGCCGCCATCCAGTGATTCGGTTCGGGCGAATCAAGTTAGGTTTTGTGATTATCAACCCCATCTTTTGATGGATTCGGCGCATTGATATAGTTCGATCCGGCATATAAAACTCTTCAAGTGTGCGCCGCCGCCTGGTTGCGCCATGCGTCACTGGTATTGCAAGAAAATTAAACATTTCGGTGAATGACCACAAAACCTGGAGTTCCGCGGCAAGCCTCCGGTAACGGTCGGTATTGATGACTTTTACTTTGATTTGTTTCCCGCGGCCGGGAGTTTGATTTTCAAAATACTCGAACCTGCATTATCCGGTTCCAGTTTATAAAAGAGAATGCGGTGTTTCCAAACGGTTCGCACGCACCGGTCGATGGTTTTTTTCACATTACCGTAGCCCGGGTTTCCGCCGCCGTGAATGATTCGGAGAACGGAGAGTTTTGCGCTTTCCATGGCTTTCATCTGCCCTTCTATGAGGGCTTCCGCTTCTGCGCCGGAGTAACCGTGTAAATCCGTTTCACAGTCCGGGAGAGGCATTTCCCAGGCGGCCGGGTTTCGCCGGCGTTGTTTTTTCTGCGCGGAACGTTTGGTAACCGGTTTCTTTGCTGATTCCAGAGCGGCGTCTTTGTCGGGAACCAAGTGGTGTTCCAGCCATTTTCGCTGAATTTCTTCATCCGGTAAATTCATACGGCAAATAACCCGTGATAGTTCCACGCCCACTGTTCCGGATGCTCCGAAATCCAAGTTTCAACGTCATGAGCGAAACTATCGATGAACGCTTCGGGGTTCGTTCGCGGCGCGTAACAGCGTTCAAAACGAATGGTGTGGTTTCCGTCAGCGTTTCTGAAGGTACGGAACGTGACGACGGCCGCTCCCAAGCGGTTCGCTTCAAGCGGGAGGCGCAGGTATAAATCGGTTTTTTTCCCAAACAAGGTAACCGTGTTTCCTTTGGCGTTTTTCGCCTGATCCGTTACGAGAGCGAGAACGCTTTTTTCGCGCAGGAATTGACGGAGGAGGGTGGAAATTTCGGAAGTCCGGTGTTCTTTTAAGTGCGGATCGGCGCGGAGTGCACGGAGCGTTTCGGTGAGTGCTTTGTCCGGAAACGGTTCGGTAAACAGATGCACTTGAGAAGAATACCGGCAAAGGCACCGGTGAAGCATTTCAAAAGCGCCCTGGTGAATACTCATTCCCACCACAGGAAGCCCGGCGGCAATGGCGTTTTGAATGAGATGTTCGTTTTCATAATGCACGCGGGCGAGCATTTTTTTGTCGCGGGAAAGGTAACGCACGGAATCCAGCGCGTTGAAAAACAAACTGCGGAAAACATCCCGCACACTTACTTTGTCTGCAAAACCGGTTTCCGTAAGGTGAAGCCCGACTCTTTTACAGGCGGAGTTTCGGTGGAGAAAAGCGTAAACAGGATAAACAAAGATAAAGATCACATGGAAAACGAAATCCGGGCATTTCAAAATGCTTAAAATAAATCCGCGGTATCCCCATGTTTTCCACATAAATTATTCTTCAAATTCGAGAATATCTTTCCCGAGTTCGCGCTCAAAGAGCGCTTTGGAAAGCCCTTCTCCGGCATAGGAAAGCCGGGGAGAAATTTCGTACAGTTTTCCGGTCTTTACCGGCGCGCCGGCGCGGCTGAGCCATTCGCGATGCAGCGCGCCGAGCATTTCACGCGCGGATTTCGGGGAATCCGCACCTTCGGCGTTTTTCACCGGAGCGAATTCTTTTTCCCGCAAAACGCCGAAAAGTTTCATGGAACCGAGAAGTGGGAAAGCGTCGAAAAGGAACTGCTCGAATTTCCAAACGTTTGAAAACCCGAAAGCGGATTTCCGGGCGGAGTGCCAGGGGAGGGGAGAATGCTCAAGTTTTTTCAGCGCTTCGATTCTAAATAAATGAACGGCGATATTACCGCTTGCAAAAGCGAGGTTTCCGCCGGAAAGTTTCGCGTCGCGCAATGCGGCGGAGAGATCGCTGTATTCAATCACGGCCGGTTTTTTGTTTTTATAGCCGAATACGCCCACTTTCTCTTCGGCGCTTCGTTTTTCCACCGCTTTGGAGGCGGAAGCCGAGGCGGCGTCTCCCGCGAGAAATCCGATAAACGCGGGGTCGCATACTTTGACGAGAATATTATCCACGCTGTAAAGGAAAACGTAACGCACGCCTTTTTCCATAAGCCAGGCCAGGGAACCGCTCCGGGCGAGCGCCTGAAAACACCCGCCGTTACCGTCCGGAACCAGCGCGAGGTGTCCTGCGGAACTTTTGAGCGCTTTTCCGTTTTCATCCAGCGCGCAAATCATTCCCTGCGGGAAAAACCGTACGGAATCGCGTTCAAGCCCGAAAAACCGGTGGGATTCAAAATGTTCTAACGTCGCTTCGTGATTCAGCGGGCTTGTCATAATGCACCACGGAATGGAACGCCCCGCGCGGGAAGACAGATAAAGTAAGCGTTCGGCTTGAATTTGAAAAATGGATTTTTTGCTCGGGAGCCCGATATCGAACGCGCCTTTGGGGCCTTCGAAACCGAGGCGCGAGCCTTGACCGCCCGCCACGAGGAAGGCGGCGGCTTCCCCTTTTTCAAGGAGCAGATTTCCGGTTTCTTCCCACATTTCGCGACGAGGATCTTCTTCGGCAAGCGAGAACGGCATAGGTGAAAATTCATCATTTTCCGGGTGAGAATCGCTCGCTTTACCGGCATGTTCCGCGTAAAGTTTATTCAGGGTTTCAAAATCCTGCGAGCGAATTTCTCCGGCAAGCGTATTTTGTTCTTCGGGAGAAAGAGTATCCCAGCCGTTCAGTAAATGTTCCTGCCCAAACGGTGCGAGCATCGCTTTTAATTCCGCATAAACACTCATAAATTACCGGATACCGAAGAAAATCACCATGCTTACAATCAGGGCGAAAATGGAGATAAGGTGCATGCGCCACACAATTTTGGAATTCAGCATCTGTTTTGTGGAAAATTGATCCGCCCATTTTTTTTGATAATGGTGATGAAGCGGCGCCATTAAGAAAAGCCGCCGCGGCGTGCCTGTGAAAAGCCGGGTAGCCTTAAACCAGCCGATTTGGAGCACCACGGAAAAAGCTTCCACAATAATGATAATGCACACGAGCGGCAGGAAAAGACCTGCCTGCACAAGGATAAACATAATTCCGATAGTCGCGCCGAAACCGACCGAACCCGCGTCTCCCATATAAATTTCGGCAGGCGGACTGTTGAACCAAAGGTAGGCGAGGAGAGCCCCTGCAATCGACATGGCAATCACAAAAAGCTCGTCGCATCCGGGTAAAAACGGAACATGCAGATACTGGCTGAAAATAAAGTTTCCGCTCACATAAGCCACGAGTCCCACAAAAATCATGCTGGTCATAATCGGCACGGAAACAAGACTGTCCAAACCGTCGGTGAAATTGGTGCCGTTTGCAGTGGCGGCAATCACAAAAGTCATAAACCCGACAAACAGCCAGTTCGGCAGTTCAATCTGTAAAACGGAAATCGGAAAAAACGGAACCGTCAGGTTTCCTTTCAGGTCGGGAATAAATTTGTAACAAAAAACAGCGACCACAAAACTGAAAATCGCATAAAGAACAAGGCGCATTCCGCTGGAGATCCCGTCGGCTTTCTCCATATAATCTTTGGCGGTCATTTTTTTTTGTGCAATAAGGCGTTTGGTTTTTACTTTGGCGAGGTCATCCCAGGCGCCTACCGCCGAAAACAAAAACAGAATCGAGAGCGTCGCAATCGTGTAGCCGTTCAGGTGACAAATCAGAAGCGACACGAGTTCCACCACAAATACAAGTAAAATCCCCCCCATGATCGGCGGCGATTTCGTTTTTTGATCTTTATCGAAATCGGAAGTCGCGTCCTGTTTTTGCAGAAAACGGATATAATGAGGCATCAAAACAAGAACGAGGATGATGGAAGTAAGCGCCGCAATTCCTGCGCGGAAAAGACGACCGTCAAAAAGTTCAATACCGGTTGTTTGGAAAATCCAGTGAAAAAGCATCTAAAGTACCTTTAAAAATCGCTTTACATTTATGAAAGATAGCATAATTGCGTTCGCCGGAAATGAATGCTTGAAGATAAAGTACGAGCCCCGCGTTTCACGCGGGCCGGGCTGTATTTTGGGGGTGGCGCCCGCTTGCGCTTCACTCTGTCATCCCGGACCTGATCCGGGATCCGAAGAGGAACAAATTCAGATGTTTTAGCATCGGAATCCATCACTGTAAAGCGCAAGAGCCCCCGCCCAAAACGGAGCTTCGCTTGTTTGTTCTTCGGCTTCATTCCTCACCGCGAATCTCCGCCCATTCGGGTCACCATCCCTGCTCGGGTTTACGCGCGATTCCAATGCTTCTTGCCAAACCGGAGCGGCTTTTGGCCTAAAGGTTTGTCAAGAAGCATTGAGAATCTGCGTTTGGACATAAAAAAGTAATTCACCTTCTTATGGTATGAAAATCGGGGAGAATGTTCATCGGGCATGAAATTTGGGGCTTGGAAGTTAGAAAACCTCCGGAATGGAACATTGGAAACGCACCTCTTTTATCTTCGCGAACCGCGCGCTTAGCGTGTGGCAGTCCGGTGAGGAAAGTACCTGAAAATCCCCGGACAGCTGCGCCGGCGGCGCGTAACGGCAAATTGTTCTTTTCCCGGACCCCTTATCCCCAATTTTATACAAGCCTGAACGGAAAAGCTATTTTTAAAGGGAAAAGTCCGGAGATTTCCGGAGGAGGTAAAAATGGTTACAAGATTTTTTTTACTGGCGTCTTTCATTTTTCTCCTTGCCTGCTCGTCTAAAAATCCGGGAACGCTCTCGGAAAATACGGAACCTCCCGAAGTTTCCGAACCGCCTTTCGGCGTGGTTTCCTGGACAGTGTCGGGCGGCTTTTTTGATCCGCGCCGGCACCCCATGACGTTTCAGGGCGTGGCGTTCGGCAATGATGTTTGGGACGCCGATGAACCGAACCCGGATCATCACAGCGAAGACGATTTTATCCGCATGAAAGAAATGGGGCTCAACGCGATTCGTTTTTACCTCAGTTACAAGTTTTTCGAAGACGATAGCAAACCTTACGAATACAAACAAAGCGGTTGGGATTTTCTGGATCGGAATTTAGCGTGGGCGGAGAAACACGGTATTTACCTTTTCCTGAATATGCATGTTCCGCAAGGCGGTTTCCAGTCGAACGCCGCAGGCGGCGCGCTTTGGGACAATACGGAAAATCAAAACCGTGTGACGGCGCTTTGGTATGCCATTGCCGAACGCTATAAAGGAAACCCGATGATCGCCGGTTACGACCTGATTAACGAGCCGGTGGTTACGGAAAGTAAACTCCAGTGGCAGCATCTCGCGCAGCGTTTGATTGATACGATCCGCACGGCCGATACGGCGCATTTGATTTTTGTGGAACGCATTAACGGGATTATCGGTGTAGGTTATGACAATGATGCGGAAATGAATTTTGTGGAGTTTCAGGACCCTTATCAGCGAACGGGGCTCACGTTCCATTTTTACACGCCTTTTGAATTTACGCATCAATATGCAAGCTGGACGGGGCTCGCGCAAAGCGACGGCGGGAGTTATCCGGATTCGGGGCGGATTCAGATATCTTCTCATCAGTGGGTGAATGCAACCCACGCGAGTCCGGCGGCGCCTTCCGGAAACTCCGATTGGAAATGGTATGAAGGAACCTGGATAATGATCGCAGATACCGCCGAGACAAATATCGCGCGCCCTACGCTTGTCTGTAAAAATGTGCGCGGCGGTACGGTGCGGTTCGATAGTTTGGTGGTGGAGAAAAAAGATAAGGATGGGAATATCTCAAGAATCGCCGGCTATGATCTTCCGCTCAAAGGCGATTGGTATTTCTGGATGGAAACGCAGGGCGGCCGCACTGTGACCGATGAAAGCGATGTGGGAATTACGGGAACGGTTTCGGACGCCAATTATGCGGCGACGGATTTGTTTTTTGCTTTGGAACAAGGGGCTTCTTACCGGGCAAACGGGAAAATGAAAGGCGAGGATGTGCCCGAAGGCGCGCTTTGCCAGGTACGGCTTGACCTGGAACGCACGCCGTTTTATTCTCCGCACCGCGACCGGAGTTTCTTGGAGCATGAAGTCGATCGCTTTTATAAAGTCGCGGCGGCGCGGAAAGTACCGGTTTTTCTCGGCGAGTTCGGAGCGATCAATTACACCATGACCGAAGAAAAGGGCGGGGTGCGCTGGGTTTCCGACATGCTTTCCATTATCGGAGAACGGCGCATGGCGTTTACTTACCATAGCTGGCACGAAGACGCATTCGGGATTTTCAAAGGTTACGGCGGACCGATTAACCCCGAGAATGCCAATCACGAGTTAATTCGTTTGTTTAAAAACCGGTTTACGAGAGGCTCGCGGTAAGGGTTTCGGAAGCGTTTCTATTCCGATAAAAACTTCCGTAAAGTAGATGGGTGTACTTTAAATTTTTTAGCAATTTTGTTTTTGGGCGTATTCACGTCCAATAATTTTTGAATTTTTTTCGATTTACCGGTAAGTTTCTTTTGGCGCGATTTCGATCCGGCGGGTCTTCCGATATGAACTCCTTCCGATTTTAAACGGGCGAGCGCTTCTTTGGTGCGGTGAGAAATCAGGCTTCGTTCTATTTCGGCGGAAAGCCCGAAAGCGAAAGCGAGCACTTTGGAACTGACATCGTTCCCTAATCGAAAATTATCTCGAATGGTCCACACCTGCACCTCTTTTTCCATGCAAATATTTAAAATGGACATAATCATCAACAGGCTCCGCCCGAGCCGCGAGATTTCCGAACAAATTAAAATATCTCCCTTGCTTAAATGTTCAAGCAAGCGCCCTAATTTGCGTTCCTCCACTTTTTTTGTTCCGGAAATGACTTCATCAAACCATTTTTCTATCGAAAATCCGTGCTTTTTACAATATTCATTGATTTCAAAGCGCTGATTTTCCACTGTTTGCTTGTCCGAACTGACGCGAATATAACCAAAAATCATTCTGTTTCTCCGTTTTAGAGGGTAAATTTGAAACGGCAAAACAGCCATTACGCCCTCAAATTAATGAAAAAATGGGAAAAACGAATAAAATGATGTGATAAAAATCAGATTGATATTTTCGGTCTGATTTTTGGTCGAGATGACGAGGGGGTAGCAAAAGACCGGGCGCAGATTCCGGCGATCCACGGAAGCGGTTAAATTCGGTTATTCCGGTATAATACCTGAAAAAACAAAAGCGGGTTTTTGCGAGGGGGAGTCTTCCCCCAACAAAAAAAGACGATCTTTCGACCGTCTTAAAAAATTTTTGCAAAAACGAAAAACGGTTTACTTCGCCGCCGCCGTAAGCAGGTGGTTGATCGCTTGTACGTATTCCGCCGGGTTCGGGAGCGGCTGCCCTTCGGAAAGGAGCGCGCCGCCGTAAAGCGCTTTCGACCAGTCGCCGAGATCGCCGGATTTCTCCAGTTTCTCTTTGAGCATTACGCAAATCGGGTGCGCCGGGTTGATTTCAAGAATCCGTTTGGATTTTTCCGCTTTCCCGTGCCCCATGGCTTCCATCATGCGTTCCATGCGGCTGCTCATGGCGTCTTCGCCGGTCACAAGGCAGCAAGGGCTGTCTTTCAGACGCGTGGTGATGCGCACTTCCTTGATCGAAGCGTCGAGCGATTTTTGAAGGTATTCGCAAAGTCCTTTAAACGAGGTTTTGGATTCTTCTTCCGCTTTTTTCTCTTCGTCGTTTTTCTCGAATTCCACATCGCCGCGGCTAATGTCGCGGAAGGTTTTTCCTTCGAATTCGTTCAGGCTTCCCATCATAAATTCGTCGATGGTGTCCGTCATAAAGAGAACTTCATAGCCTTTCGCTTGGAACACTTCGAGAAGCGGGCTGTGAGCTACGGCTTCCTTGTTTTCGCCGATAAGGTAATAAATTTCCTTTTGACTTTCGGGCATGCGCGCCACATATTCCGTAAGGCTCATGTAAGAATCTTTTTCGGTGCGGGAACTTTCAAAGCGGAGGAGTTTCTTCAGCTCATCCAGGTGTTCCCAATTCATGTAGAAACCTTCTTTCAGAATCATCCCGAGTTCTTTCCACCACGCGAGATATTTTTCGGATTCTTTTTCCGCCATATTCGCAAGCGAGTCCAGCACTTTTTTGGTCACGTGTTTGCGGATGTGCGTGATGAGTTTGTTGGATTGCAGAATTTCGCGGCTCACGTTCAGCGGCAAATCTTCGGAGTCCACCACGCCGCGCACAAAGCGGAGCCATGTCGGGAGCAGTTCCTTGCAATCGTCCATGATGAACACTTTTTTCACATAAAGTTTCAAACCGTGGGCGCGTTCGTTATGCCAAATATTGAATGGCGCTTTGGACGGAATATAAACGAGACTCCAAAATTCCTGAGAGCCTTCCGCGTGCGTGTGGTTCCAAGCCGCGGGCTCGGAACCCTCGTGAGAAACCACTTGGAAAAATTCCTTGTATTGTTCTTCGGTAATTTCCTTTTCGGGTTGGCGCCAGAGAGCCTGCTTTTTATTCAGGCGTTCGGCTTCTTTCGCTTCGAGTTCGCCTTTCTCGTTTTTCGCCGGTTCCGGGTGCAGGTAAATGCCGTAAGAAACAAACTCGCTGTATTTCTGAACAATGCTTTTCACCTGCCATTCGCTTGCGAACTCGCTTACGTCTTCTTCGTCTTTCAGGTAAAGCGTGATTTTGGTTCCGGGGTTCTGTTTCGGCGCTTCCGTAATTTCAAACTCGCCGTTCCCTTCGGAAGTCCACAAATGCCCCTGCGTTTCTCCCGCTTTTAAGGTGTGCACTTCCACCTTGTGCGCTACCATAAAAGAAGAATAAAATCCGACGCCGAATTGCCCGATCAAATCCACGCCGGATTTGTCGCTTTCTTTCAAATCTTTGAGGAAGTTTTTGGTGCCGGAACGCGCGATGGTGCCGAGATGGCTGATCAAATCTTCGCGGTTCATTCCGATGCCGTTATCTTCGATGGTAATGAATTTTCCTTCCTGATTCACGGAAATATCGATGCGGAGTTCGGTTCCGGCCGGCAGCAATGAGCTTTCGGAAAGAGACAGAAACCGCCGTTTGTCAAGCGCATCCGCCGCATTCGAAACCAGTTCGCGGAGGAAAATTTCCTTGTTGCTGTAAAGAGAATGAATCATGAGGTTCAGCAAATCGCGAACCTCGGTTTGGAATTCCATTTTTTCTGTAGCCATCGTTAATTGATCTCCGAAAGAAGAGGTTAAAGTTTCAGGTTATCGAATAAAAATCAGTCCGAGGATCCCTGCTGCCCACACATACCAGGCAAAGTAATGCAGTTTTCCTTTTTGAACAAAGCTGAGCAACCATTTCAGCGCCATCACGCCGCTGATAAACGCCGCTACGATTCCCGCAAGAAGCGCGAGATCCATATTTCCCGAATTCATACATTCGGCGCTCTGTGCGCCGCGGCAGGAAAGCCAGTCTTTCAGTTCAAGGAGTGCTGCGCCGCCGACTGCCGGAATGCTCATCAAAAAGCTGAACTCGCCCGCGTATTTCCGGTTCACCCCGAGAAAAAGCATGGAGCTGATGGTAGAACCGCTGCGGCTGATTCCCGGAATACAGGCAATCCCTTGAACCGTGCCTACCACGAGCGCGCGTTTCCAGTTCATGGAAGATGCTTTCGACTCCTCGGACCCGGGCGCTTTGGAAAACTTTGTGCAAAATAAAAGCACGCCCGTCACGAGAAGCATGACGCACACCACCTGCGGATTCTCAAAAAGCGACTCGATCCGATCTTTGAAACCGATCCCGATAATCGCCGTCGGGATCGAAGCGAGGATAATATAACCCGCATAGTGAAGATCTTCCGGATTCCGGCGGCAAATCCCGAGAATCAAATTCAGGAGCCGTTTGCGGAAAATCACAAACACAGCGACGAGCGTGCCGAAATGAAGCATCACGTCGAAAAGCATCCCCGGCTGATTCAGCGCGAGAAGCCTTTCCGCAAGTACCAAATGCCCCGAACTGGAGATCGGAAGAAATTCCGCAAGTCCTTGAACAATCCCGAGAATAATTGATTTTAACATAAATTAGCTCACCTGATTATGATCTGTTTCGTGTTTTGCGGATTTTGAATAATCCTGATTCTGACGCTCAATATTTACCTTGTTTTTACGGAGGTAACACTCAAAAACGTCTTTGGCGTTCATGCCGGAAGCAAGCGCGAGTGAAATCCAAAAATGAAGCTGATCCACAATTTCCTCGCGGATATTTTCCATATTCAGAGTATCCTTGCTCCACCATTTCCATAAAAGCTCCTCGCTCACCTCGCGCGACTCATCGTTGAGCGCCTGAAGAAACTTGGAAAGCCACACATTCGTATCCGAATTCGGTCCGAGCTCGTTTTCCGCCGCCGATTGCATTAAACGGCTCATGGTGAGCGGCCGCCCGTCTTTGTCTTGCAAACCTTTCTTATTGAATATATAGTCATTAAGAGAAGTCTGGAGACGGAACAATTCTTCAAGCATATCTTTGTCGGCAGCCATAAAAATCCTTTATCTGGAACGCAAAAGATAGTAAAAAACGGGGAAAATGCCCTCCCAACACCGCTTCGGGAATGTTCTTAAGGGAAAAGACTCAAACGGATGCATCTCCGGCTTAGGAATTGGTACGAACAGGCGGGGGGAAGCCTCCCCCTCGCTTCAGCCGGCAAGTACCGCAGAACCTTCACCGTCTTCCGCTACCCCCTCGGAATGCAATTACGAATTATCGATTATGAAACAAATCCCCATGTCACCCTGATCCTGAAATAAATTCAGGATGTTTCAGCATGACAACGCAATAGTAGTTATGCTTGTTCGGGGTGACGATGGTATGTTCTTCGTGATTTCAATGACTGAATTCTCCATTTATGCATCCGCATAGATCGTCATCACGAGCCGCGCAGTAGCGTGGTGATCCGGTGAGGTACAATACAGGATTGCGCTACGCTTGTCCGCGAATTCCCTATTCCCAAATTGATAAACACTTTACTTTGTTCGTGTTTTGCGCATTAATTATAGTTCGCTATAGCATGAAATGTGCTGCCGTTTTGTCCCTGAATTTCATGCCCGAGTAACTGAATACGGATGGGATAACTCTCAGGAATCAGGCGAAAGAAATGCAAACAGAAGCAGAGAAGTATGATGCCATTCGAATGGCTTTGCGGGAAGACAAGGCTGAAGGTCTTGCCGAGATTTCCGCGCTTTCCGAAGAGGAAATTCTGAAGTTGTGAGATCTTCCATCTCCGACCCATTCCTCGAAAACTCATCAATTATCCACTAAAAAAGCCTCGCTTTTGCGAGGCTTTTTTATGGCTCCGAGCGGAGTTGAACCGCTGACACGTGGATTTTCAGTCCACTGCTCTACCAACTGAGCTACAGAGCCGTTAGAGTGAGCCAAAGTTAACTCCAAGCGGGGTATATTGTCAAGGGATTTTTGGAAAAAGGAGAAAAAATGCAAAATGGCAGGGTTTGAGGGAATATGGTGAAAAACCGTGAATATTTTCTCATGTAAACAGGTTTTTTACGTTTGAGGGGTTCGAAAATGAAGATTTTAGTATAAATTACGGTTGAACATTTGATATGGATGGTCTCGTGTATAACAGGCTTTTTAAATACTTTTTTTTATTATTGGTTTCTTTTTTGCTCCTCGCGGGCTGTGATAAAGGAACGGAGAATGATCCGGAAGAAATCCTTTCTTCAAGCAGTTCCTTAGGGGATGGTAACAGCAGCGGCGGTAGCAGCAGCTGTTCGAGTATTGATTCTTCCGGTTCGAGCAGTTCGGGTGGCAGCGGTTCATCCTCTTCTTCTGCTGAGGTTCCTAAGGAATTGAAATGGGTCGGGAATTCCGCGGTCATGATCACCGAAATTGCTCCGGTAAATACAAATTGGCTTGATTTTGAAGGTAACGACCCGGGGTGGATTGAACTTTATAACGCCGGTAACGAGCACATTAACCTGAGCGGTTATTCGCTTGTGGAAAAATTAACGGAGCCGCGCGTTTGGATTTTCGGTAACGAGGTAATTCCGCCGAAAGGGTTCCGTACGGTTTTTGCCGATAAGCGGAATTTGACGGAGGCTCCTCCCGCCGCTCTTGTGAGCGGCGGGAATAACAGAACGCACACGAGTTGGAAACTTGAAAAAGAAGGCGGTTCGGTTTACCTCATCGATGCGGATTGGAACATCCGCGATTCCGCAAACTATCCGCAGCTCCCGCCGGGAATCAGCTGGGGTATTGTCGATGGCGGTAATTGGAAATATTTCGGCAAACCGACTCCGGAAAAACCCAATAATATTGAGTCGGCTTACGATGAATTTACTCCGGTAGTCTCCTTCGAGAATTCCGCCGGTTTTTATCAGGAGCCGTTCACGGTCACGATTCCGAGCGCTGGCGCCGGCGTAAAAGTGCGCTGTACCCAAGACGGTTCGCTCCCGACCGCTTCTTCTCCCGAAACTTCAACGATTTATGTTTCCGGGAATATGGTCGTGCGCTGCGCCGCTTATAAAGAAGGCTATCTCACCAAAGATGTGACGACCGCTTCTTATTTTGTCGGGGAAACGGTGGGTCTTCCGGTGGTTTCCATCGCGGTGGACCCGGTAGATATGTTTGATAACTCTGTCGGTTATTATAAAGCAGGTGTAAGTTGCGGCTGGCCGGACCCTTGTAAGCAGGCTAATTTTTATAAAGACATTGAACTGCCGATACATGTTGAATTTTTTGAAAGCCAGACTTCCGGTAAAACATGGGAAATCGATGCCGGTTATGAATTGAAAGGGCAATGGAGCCGCATGATGCCCAAAAAATCGGCAAAAATTACCATGAGAGAACAATACCAGGACGGGCGCTTGCATTACGCTTTGTTCCCCGATTACCCGAATTTAAACAAGTTCAAGGGTTTTGAGCTCCGCAATAATGGAAACCGGTTCCCGTTTGATTTTATTGCCGATGCCTCATTTCAAAGTGCGCTGGAGGGAACCGGTGTGGATTACCAAAGATCGCGCCAGGTTTTGGTATTCTATAACGGCGAATATTACGGCATTCACGATATGAGAGAACGTCTTAACGAGCATTTTGTAGAAACCAATTATGGAATTGATGCAAATATTGTGGACGCCGTAAAGCACACGGGCGACGATATTTCGGCGAATGGCGGTACCGCTACTGCTTACGAGCAAATGGTTCGTTTCGGAACCACTCAAGATATGACGGTTGCCGAAAATTACAACCGGATGCAAACCATGGTGGATGTCGGGAACCTTGCCGATTATTTTGCGGCTGAAATTTATTTTCAAAATGTGGATTGGCCTCAGAATAATGTGAGAGCCTGGAGAACGCACACGCCCGCGAGCCCATTTAAATTCATGGTGTATGACTTGGATCACGGCATGGCTTTCCCTTATGCGATCGAAGGTAATTCCGGTTACACCACCAACATGTTTAATTGGATCAATGGGAACGGCGAAAGTTCCAAAATGGATGATAAGGAATTGTATTTAGGGAAAGTATTTACCAATCTTTTGAAAAACCCCGATTTTAAGAGACTGTTTATAAACAGATCTTCGGTAATGCTGAATCACTTTTTTGAGCCGGAACGTGTAGTCGCAAAAATCACCAAATTGGCAAGTTCTATTCCGGATGCGGAAATGACTCGCGATTTAAAAGACCCGAAATACATTTCGTTCCCCGATGCCGGAACTCGCGAGTATAGTTTTTCCCGTACCGGCAGCGCCTTAAAAGATTTTGCCCGCGCCCGCCAGCCGGTGGTTAAAGGTCATTACCAAAGCAAATTCGATTTGGGCGGCGATATTTCGGTCACCATTCAATCCGAAGGCAATGGAATCGTGCTTATGGAAGGCATGAAATTGCCCTCAAAGGATTTTACCGGAACCTACTTCGGCGGAACTCAAATGCAGCTCCGGGCAGTACCGAATTCGGCGCAAACGGTATTCCTCGGCTGGGAAGACGGTTCGGTTTCGCTCACGCGTATGGTATCGCCCGAGAATGGTAAGACTTATAAAGCGAGTTTCCGGTAATTTGCATTTTCAGTAATTTTTGAAGAACGGCATGCATTAATTTGTGTGCCGTTTTTTTGTGCGTGCCCCGGCGCATCCGGCATCACCGATTTATTCCAGACAAGCACAACTCAATGTCATCGCGGCCTCCGAGCCGGGATCCAAAGAAACATCCACCCGCCGGGTCGGCGTAGCTACGGGCTACCCTCCGGTCGGTGCTGCGCACTGCGCATAAATGCGCACCCTCCGCCTGCCTCACGCGAAGAAAAGGCATTCGTATATGCCTCCAAAAACATTGTCAGCACGCAAGCGTATTGACGTTGTTTATCGCATCAATAGAAATGCCCGATTATGTAAGACTTTTCAAGTCTGCGGTGATGCTTATTGTTCCAGCATATACAAACGCCTTAAAAATCCAAAAATTGCATTTGAGTTTCTCGGGCATGGAAGTCAGGGAATTGGGATTTGGGACAAAGTTGCGATGCACACTTAAAAAGTCTTACATGCAAACACAATCAATATTGATGCATAAATAGAAATGTGATTCCGGATTTCGATTCACAATTTGAAACATGATAATAACGGCGGTAGGGGTCGAATATTTTCGATCCGGTTTTCGGGCGGAAAAACCGGTATCTATTACTGCGAGCCGAAGGCGCGGCAGTCCGTTTTCCTGTCATGGCGAGAGCATAGCTCGTGGTCATCCGGTGAAGAATAGTGCTTGTATTCATGATTGGATTTTTCCGGATCGCCACACGCGTTCCGCGTTCGCGATGACAAGCCCAATGTCATCTTATCCCTTTCCCATATCCCTAAGTTTCGTACCCGATTTTCGAAAAACCGGGCAGGGATGGTGACCCGAAGGGTGGAGACGCGCGGAATTTTTGTTCTTGAGGTATGCAGGGAATGGAACTCGGACAGAAACTTCGCGGAGGGGATGGGAAATAGGCTTTCAAGTTTCTGAATCATCCGTTTCCAATTCCCTGTCTCCATAATTGCAATTTCCGATTTGAGAAAAATTCCGCGCAGCTCCGTTGCACTCGGCGGTTTCGCCTTAGTGCAATACAGCCCGACCGCCGTAAGGCGGGCACGCCCGTATTTTTTATGCAAAGCGTGTTTGAAAATGCTAAATTCCCTTGCATGAGCCGCCGTATCCGCGATATGTTTAATGAAATTGCGCACCGCTATGATTTTTTGAATCATGCGCTCAGTTTTTTTCGGGATTTTGCCTGGCGGCGTGCCTGTTGCCGGAATTTGTCGCGGCGTGTTCCCGCGCGTTCGAGAGTGCTGGATCTTTGCGGCGGTACCGGAGATTTTGCTCTTAGCTTTAAGAAATATGCGGGTGAAACTTCTTTGATGGCGGTGGGAGATTTTTCCGAACAAATGCTTTTGAAGGCGAAAGAAAAATCAAACGCGTATTTTCCGGTTGAGTTGGATGCCGGCAATATTCCTTTTCGGGATTCTTCGTTTGACGTTGTTCTCAATGGCTTCGGTATGCGCAATGTGTCCGATATTTCCCGCGCGCTTGCGGAAGTGCATCGTGTTCTCGCGCGCGGCGGTTATTTTACGACGCTCGAATTTTTTCGTCCGGACAATATCTGCAACCGTTTTTTTTATCAAATTCTCGCGCCGCTTTTTATTCCGGTCGCAGGCGCTTTCTTTAGCGGAAAAAAAGAAGCTTACGTTTATTTGGTGAATTCGATCCGGAATTTTATTTCGGTTTCGGAATATACGAAGCTTGCGGAAACATTCGGGTTTGAAAAAGTGGCGGTGAAAGCCTGCGACGGCGGCATTGCCTATCAAGTTTTGCTGAGGAAAAAATGAGCCGGATTGTCTTAGGCGTGACCGGAGCTTCCGGCAGTATTTATGCGGAACGCACCGCGTGGCATCTCAAAAATTTGGGGCATGAAGTTCATTTGGTGGTGACGGAAGCGGGGGCGCAAGTGGTGAAGCATGAGCGCGCGGAGTTGCTTTATTCGTACGCCGGGAAACAATACGGTATCCGGGATTTCTTTTCGGAAATCGCGAGCGGGAGTTCCGGTTTTTCGGGAATGGCGGTGGTGCCGTGTTCCATGGGGACTCTCGGGAAGATTGCAGGCGGCGTGAGCGATAATTTGCTGGTGCGCGCCGCCGATGTTTGCTTAAAGGAAAACCGGCCGCTTGTGATTGTGCCTCGGGAAATGCCTTGCCACCGGATTCATTTGGAAAATATGCTGCGCCTTGCCGAAGCGCGCGCCTGTATTTTGCCTGCGAGTCCGCATTTTTACCATCATCCGCAAACGATTCCGGATTTGGTGGATACGGTGGTGGCGAAAATTCTTACGCATCTCGGAATTGAAAATTCGATTGTGCCGCGCTGGAGTGCCGGTGAGCTTTAACATTTTTCAAAAGACCAAAGATTATTTGCAGTTTGTGCGTTTCAGCCACACGCTTTTTGCGCTCCCGTTTGCACTCGGTTCCATGTGGGTCGCGGCTTCCGGTTTGCCTTCGCTCCGGGTGTTTCTTTTGATTCTCGGTTGTATGATTACGGCGCGGAACAGCGCAATGTCTTTTAACCGCCTCGCGGATGCGCGTTTGGATGCGGAGAACCCGCGGACAGCCGGCCGGCATTTGCCGGCGAACCGCATGAGTAAGAAATCGGTCATCGCATTCATTATTGCGAACGGAATTTTGTTTGTCACATTTGCTTATTTTTTGAATCGACTTGCATTTATTTGTGCGCTGCCGGTGTGGCTTTTGCTGTTGTCTTATTCTTACTGGAAGCGCTTTTCTTTTTTGTGTCACTGGTTTTTGGGGTTTGCGATCGGACTGAGTCCGCTTGGCGCCTGGATTGCCGTGCGCGGCGAGTTTGCGGTGTTTCCGGTTTTTCTCGTTTTTATTTTAACGCTTTGGATGGGCGGATTTGATATTATTTACGCTACGCAAGATGAAGAAATTGACAGACAAATGAAACTTCATTCGGTGCCGGCGCGTTTCGGTAAGCGGCGGGCGTTGCAAATAGCGCTTGCGAGTCATTTGCTGATGCTTGTGTTATGCGTTATTTTCGGTTTTGCCGGGCATTTGGGATTTGTTTGGTGGATCGTTTCGGCTTTGATGGCGGCTGCCGTTTTTTATATTCATTTTTTCCGCAAGTCCGATGATTTGGATGCCATGAACCGTGATTTTTTTCTCGCGAATGTGGGAATCAGCGTGCTTGTAATGCTTGGGCTTGTGATTTGGGTTCTTTTTGGAGGTTCTGCCGATGCCGTTTTCTGATCCGGAATTATGGTCTAAACGTTTGCAATACGCCGGTCTTTTTTTGGCGGCGGTGATTGTGATTGCCGTTGCAATGATTGAGCTTGGGAATTTTAAAAATGAGTTTGTGCGCATTCTCGACATGGTTACTACGGTAGCGGGGGGCGGGCTCGGCGTTTGTATTTTAGGGCGTTTCTTGCTCAGAAGGAAATAATGCCGAAGATTAAGTTTTATGCAATCAACCGTCCGGATTCCAAACATATTGTTACCGATTGGGTGGAGTGCGAGCGGATGACGAGAGGCGTGAAAGGGTCGCTTTTCAAATCTTTTGCCACGCGGGAAGAAGCGGAGGTTTGGCTTTCCGGAGTTTCGGCGAAGCCGGTGGAAGGGCTTAAAATTTTTGTGGACGGTTCTTTTGCGCCGGATTTTCCGTTTGCCGGCTGGGCGTTTGTGGTGGTGGAAAACGATGTTGAGATTGATCGTGGTTTAGGCGTGAGCCGGTTTCCGGCGGAAAGCCGCAATATTGACGGAGAACTTCTCGCGGCTTATAATGCGATGCGCTGGCTGGATAATCATCAAAAGAAAGGCGTGATCTGCCATGATTACGAGGGCATTGCACGTTGGGCGCTCGGACAATGGAAAGCGAAAAGTGCGGTCGCGATTCGCTATATCGAAGCCTCGCGCCCTTATGTGCATTGGGCGAGTTTTGAAAAAGTCGAAGCGCATTCCGGAAATAAATGGAATGAACTCGTGGACTCGCTTGCGAAACGCGCGATTGAGATAGCGAAGAAGAAAAGGGATTAGATTCGGGATAATCATCCGAATTGATATTATTTGACATTGAGATTTTTTTCTTCGCGTGAGGCAGGCGGAGGGTATGCGCTTGCGCATAGTGCGCAGCACCGACCGGAGGGTAGCCCGGAGCCCCGCCGACCCGGCGCAACGCGCGGGGCACGCCCGTCAAATTCCTAAGCCGGTTCCTGTTTGCTCATGCAGTGGAGGCTTCCGCCTTCTTCGATGACGGTGGTGCAGTCAATGCCGATGACTTCGCGGTCGGGGAATACGCGTGTGAAATACTCCCGGGCGGCGCCGTCAAAATCCGAATGGTAAAGCGGGAAAATCAGCGCGCCGTTTGCGAAAATAAAGTTCATGTAAGAGGCGGGGAGCACTTCGCTTTCGAGTTTGTTTTGCGGCGGGAGCGCGATGGTATCTACTTGAGCGCGGTTTTCGTAATGCCTGCGAAGCCACGTTTTCAGTAAATAGGCGTTTTCTTTTAAGATGGCGTGGTTCGGGGATTCCGGATCGGCTTCGGCGGCGATCACGATTTGTGTGGTGGATACAAAACGCGCCACGTTGTCGATATGACCGTCGGTATGATCGCCGTGGAGCCCTTGCGGCAGAATGATTAAATCGCGGAGCCCGAGAGCGGTACAGATGGCTTTCCGGATTCGGGCCAGGTCTTCTTTTTTGTTTCTGTTTTTTCCGATGATGCAATCCAGCGTGGAAATCCCGAGCCCGTCGTCGTTGATTTCAATGGCGCCCCCTTCAAAAATGTAAGGCACGGATTTAAGCGGGCGTTGTTCGAGGTTTGCCATTTTGGAAGGGACTAAGTTATCGTTTTCCCAAGGCGGAAATTTTTCGCCCCATGCGTTGAATTGAAATTCGGCGAGTTCCGTTTTGCCGCCGTTTTTTACAAAGAGCGGGCCGTAATCGCGAATCCAAATATCGTCCGTTGCAATCGGGATAAAGTTTAATTTGAATGGGGTGTGAGTGTCCATGCCGGAAAAGTTTTCCGGTATTTCAAATCCGGGCGGGATCAATATTTTTACTTCCTGAAACCGGAGCAAAATGGAAATCAGTTCAAAATAAAACCGGCGGATTTTTTCACCGCGGGCCCCGGCCCAATTGAGTTTGTGATGCGGGAAAGAGAGCCAAACGGCGGCTTGTGGTTCCCACTCCGCCGGGTAACGAATGTTCATGGAGTTCCCCAAATTTTCAAAATATCTTGATAGAGATCGGTGCGGCGGTCTCTGAAGTGAGGCCACCAATGCCGCTGAAATTCGATTTCGCTTAAATCGATTTCGGATAAAAGCGTTGCTGTTTCCGGTTCGCGGGATTCCGCAAGAACCCAACCGTCCGGAGCGGAGATAAACGAATCGCCCCAGAAACGGAGAGAACCTTCCGTACCTACGCGGTTTGCCGCAACGACAAAAACGCGGTTTGCCACCGCGTGTCCGCGCATGACCGTTTTCCAGCTTTCGCGCTGGCGTTCATAGAGAGAGTCCGGTTCTTCGGCCGCCCAGCCGATGGCTGTCGGATAAATTAAGATTTCGGCGCCGCGCATGGCCATGAGGCGTGCGGCTTCCGGGAACCATTGATCCCAACAAATTAAAACGCCGAGTTTCCCTGCCGAAGTGGCGATCGGTTCAAATCCGGTATCTCCCGGAATGAAATAATATTTTTCATAAAATCCCGGATCGTCCGGAATGTGGCTCTTGCGGTAAAAACCGGCGATGGAGCCATCGCGTTCGAACACATAAGCGCTGTTGTGATAGATTCCGGTATTACGTTTCTCAAAGAAAGGAAATACTAATACGCAGCCGAGCCGTTTTGCGATTTCCCGCCATTCCTCAATAAGCGCGTCTTCTTTTTCAATGGCAAGATTAAAATTTTCGGCATCTTCCGTGACCGGAAAATAAGGCGTGTGGAAAAGTTCCGGAAGAATCAAAAGATCGACGTTCTTTCCGGCAAGTTTCAACGCTTCTTCCCGGTAATAGGCGTTCGTCTGTTTAAAATCTCCGCACCACTTTCCCTGTAAAAGGGCTATGGATACATTTTTCATAAGTTGGAATATAGCTTTTTGATTACCATTAAAAAAGCCGGCGAATGCCGGCTTAAAAGATTTTTGTCTCTGAAGCGATTACTCCAAATCCATATCCGCTTCGTTGATGTCGGCGTTATGGTAAACGTCCTGCACGTCTTCGTTGTCTTCGAACTTCTCAATCATTTTCAGGAGTTTTTGAGCGTCGTTGCGGTCGAGTTTGACGGTATCGTTCGGTACATAACTGAGTTCGGCGCTCATCATTTCGATGTTTGCGTTTTCGAGCGCGCGGGTAACGGCGTCGAAGGTGTCTGCTTCGGTAGTGATTTCGTGAACGTTATCTTCGGTGCTCATGTCGGTCGCGCCCGCTTCGAGAACGAGATCCATCACTTGTTCTTCGGTATATTTTTCCGCGTCCACGAGAATCACGCCTTTGTATTGGAACACCCAGGCCACAGAACCGGATTCGCCCATGCTGCCGCCGTTTTTGTTGAAGATGTTCCGGACATCGGCTACGGTGCGGACTTTGTTGTCCGTCATGCATTTTACGAGAATAGCGACTCCCGCCGGTCCGCGCCCTTCGTACATCGGTTCGCTCATTTCGGCTCCGTTCCCGGCGCCTGTAGCTTTGGCGATGGCGCTGTCGATATTTTTGGCCGGGAGGCTCTGCCCTTTCGCCTTGAGGATCGCCGCTCTTAAACGCGGGTTCGCATCGGCATTGCCGCCGCCGAGTTTGGCGGCGATGGAGATTTCTTTAATGAGTTTATTCCACGCTTTGGCACGGCCTACATCGGTCTTTGCTTTTTTTCTTTTGATGGTAGCCCATTTGGAATGTCCGGACATAAAAACCTCTTTGCTTAAATCAATTCGGAACCAAAAATAATTATTTAAAGCGCGTAACCAAGTGTTTTTCTGTATTCATTGACCGCTTTTTTATATTCGGCTACGGCTTTCGCGATCCGCATCGCCAAATCTTGCTGTCCGGCGGCGGATGCCATATATTTTTCATCTTCGGGATGGGTGATAAACCCGAGTTCCACAAGGACTGCGGGCATCATGGCGCCCACGAGAACCATAAACCCGGCGCCTCCGGCGCCGGAACCTTGCTGCTCGATTTTTCCGGCTTTAAATGAGGTGAGCAAAGCTTCGGTGAATTGATAACTGTTTTGTTTGAATTTTTCGAGGCGGGCTTCGAGTACGAACCAATCCAGCGGAGAAATTTCCGCTTTGGAACTTTTATCTCCGAATTCGGTAATCACTTTGTTTTCCCGGCGGGCAATGGCGCGGTCTTCTTCGCTTTCCGGGTCGCGCAACACATAAAATTTATATCCTTTCGCTTTTTTCTGGCGCTCCGCGCCATCGACCGCGTTGCAATGCAAGCTGATAAATAAATCGCCGTCCCATTTATTGGCAAGTTCCGCCCGTTCCGAAAGTTGAATGAATTTATCCGTATCCCGCGAGAGTTTTACTTGGAATCCCTGTTTCCGGAGTTCTTTGCTTAAGAGGTTTGCAACGGCTAAAACAATATCTTTTTCCTGACTGTTTTTTCCGAGCGCTCCCGGGTCTTTTCCGCCGTGTCCCGGGTCGATAATGATGGTGCGGACTTCCCGCGTGCCGGCGGTTTCTTTTTTCGCGGGTTTGTTTTCGGTTTTCGGCGGAGCCGCCGGGGTAACGCTTGGTTTGACTTCCGGTGCCGGAGCGGCAGGCGCGTTTACTGCGGAAACTTTCTTTAAGAGTGTGTCGGATACGAATTTTTTGGAAAGCGCGTTCTCAAAAATTGCAAGGGTTTCTTTGGCCGGCGCCCAAACGGTACCGTCTTCAAAACGTGTCGGCGCCGGGAGCGCGGAGGCTTTTCCGTTGGCGTAAAGGTAGGGGAGTCCGAGAACAAAGGAACATTCGAGTTTTTCCCCTTTGGCTTTGAAATGTTTTTCCGCCGGGTGAAAATCCGGGTTTAAGTTTTCCGAGCGGGCGAGCGTTTCAATATCCACCATCCACACGCCGTCGAATTTTTGGAGGCGCGCTGCTCCGGAATCCCCGAAGGCGAGAGGCGCTAAAACAAATAAAGAGAATGCAAAAATTAACGATGCAATTTGGCGATGCGCGCCATTTCGAGCTTGGCATCCCGTTTCATGACATCGGCTCGTTTGTCTTTTAAGTCTTTTCCGCGGCATATTCCTACTTCCACTTTGGCGTACCGGTTTTTAAAATACAGTTTTAGAGGAATTAAAGTATATCCTTTGAGTTCTTTTGCTTTCCGCATTTTATCAATTTCATGGGAATGCGCGAGAAGTTTGCGCCGTCTGGCCGGAAGATGGTTAAAACGGTTGGCAAAAAGATATTCGTCGATATGCGCCCCCACGAGCCAGAGTTCCTGTTTATCTTCGGAAACATCCACCCATGCTTCGTTCAGGCTGCATTTTCCGTCCCGGATGGATTTGATTTCGGAACCGATCAGCATAACGCCGACTTCAAAGCGTTCATCGACAAAGTAAAGATGCCCTGCTTTCCGGTTGAGAATAGTGGGAGCCTTGGCGGTACTCTCCGTTTTACTCATTCACCGCCTCGGGCGCATGAATGATTTCGATGGCTTTCACGGATTCATCCAGGAGTTTTTTAAGTTCTTTACTCGCTTCAAATACCGGTTTAATTCCCGCTTCGATGGGGATGATCTCTCCGGTACGCGGATTTCTCGCTTGGCGGGCGTTTCTTTTTTTGATTTTGAAACGGCCGAACCCACGGATTTCGATATTGTGCCCCTCGCTCATGGCTTTGGTCACGGAATCGAGAAAACACTCTACAATCGCTTTCGTATTCACTTGCGTGAGTCCGGTGCGGAGAGCTATTTCTTCAACAATATCTTTTTTAGTGATATTTCCGTTTTCGGGCACTCTTTGTAACTCCATAAAAAATCAATGACTTACGTTCTACATAGTAGATATTTTCGTGTAAAACGTCAAATTTTACAGGGATTTCAAGAAAGAAATGCTTTATTTTGCCCAGCCATTGGTCTTTTTGTGGCGTTGCGGGATCAGGGCATCGAGATTTGCCACGAGTTCCGGACAGCCTTCGCCGGTGATAGCTGAGGTGACGATCACTTTTTCTTTCTTCTTTTTGAAGGTTTTCAGCGCATTTTCCACCCCGATATCGGCTTTATTTAAGGCGATCACGTAGGGTTTTTCCGTGAGTTTCGGGTGAAATTGGTGAAGCTCGTTTTTGAGGGCGAGGAACTTTTCGTAAGCGTCTTCCTCAAATCCGTCGATTACGAACAAGAGGGAGTGCGTTCGTTCGATGTGTTTTAAAAATTGGTGCCCGAGACCGCGCCCTTCGCTTGCGCCTTCAATTAAACCCGGAATATCGGCAACCACAAAACTTCGTTCATGGTAGCGGACAATGCCGAGAACCGGTTCGAGAGTGGTGAAGGGATAATCTCCGACTTTGGGGTGCGCGCTGGAGATTTTATTGACAAGGGAGGATTTTCCGGCGTTCGGGAACCCCACGAGCCCCACGTCTGCCATGAGTTTGAGTTCAAGTTCCAAGACACGTTTTTCGCCGGCTTGACCGGGAATCGTTTTCTTGGGAGCCTGGTGTGACGGAGTCGCGAAATGCTGATTTCCGAGCCCGCCTCTTCCGCCGCGTGCCGCGACCCATTTCTGCCCGGGTTCCGTGAGGTCGGCGAGAATGTGTCCGTCCGTATCTTTCACGAGCGTACCGCCCGGAACGGATATAATCACGTCTTCACCGGAAGCGCCGGTGCAGCGGCTCGCTCCGCCGGGTAAACCCTGAGGCGCTTTGTAGAGGTAAGTACTTCCCATATCGAGAAGCGTGGAGTATTGTTCGTTCACTTGAAGAATAACACTCCCGCCTTTTCCGCCGTCACCGCCGTCGGGACCGCCGAGCGGAATATATTTCTCACGGCGGAAGCTGCAAAGCCCGTCTCCGCCTTTTCCCGAACGCACCTCGATGGTTTTATGATCTAAGAACATTTTAGGGCACCTCCAAAAATTGCTTTGCGTTTATGAAATCTCGCACAACCGAGCAGAAGCAGGAATGAAAAGTGGCTAATATTGGTGATATTCGCCGCTTTGAATGACGAACTGATACGATGTGTTGTTGCAGATTTCATAGAAAATGAATTTTTAGAGGAGCCCTTTAAGCCCTGTGGTTTCGGCGAGTCCGAGCGCGATATTCATGTTTTGAACGGCCGCTCCGCTCGCCCCTTTTCCGAGGTTATCGATGACGGTGGTTACTTGCATCACGTCTTTGTTGCCGAATACATAAATGCGCGCATTGTTGGTGTCGTTGCAAATAGTGCAGTTTAAGGCGCCGCCGTCCAGTACCGGGTTCGCCTCGTAAGGCATCACTTGAACAAACGGCCGGCCGGCATAGTGTTCGCTTAGAATCCGGGCGACTTCTTCCGGGGCCGCTTTCTTTGAAAATTGCTGCGGGAAAAGTGCGGTAGTGACCGCCATTCCTTTATAAAACGGTCCGAGAACCGGGTTGAAGAAAGGAACGGTTGTGAGAGAACAGACTTTCATCATTTCCGGAACGTGTTTGTGGAAAAGCGAAAGGGCGTAAGGGCGCGGGGCAAAAAGGGCGGGGGATTTTCCCGGCGCGCTGCATTGCGCGCCGTCTGCTTCGTAAGTCGCGATGAGTTTTTTTCCGCCGCCGGAATAACCGGTGATGCTGTAAGAAGCGAGTGCGGCGGAAGCGCTCACGAGTCCGCTTTGAATCAGGGGATAGATACCGAGAATGAACGCTGTAGCGTGGCAGCCGGGGTTTGCGATCCGGGTGCTTTGAGCGATTTTTTCGTATTGTTCGGCGGCTATTTCGGGGAGTCCGTAAACCCAGCCCGGGTTTGTGCGGTGAGCGGTGCTCGCGTCGATAATGCGTGTTTTCGGGTTTGAGCAAAGCGCCGCACTTTCTTTCGCCGCATCGTCGGGCAGGCAAAGGAACGTCACATCGGAAGCGTTGATCAGCTCCTTCCGTACCGCCGGGTCTTTCCGCTTTTCGGGGTCGATGGAAAGAATTTCCACGTCTTCCCGGAGGTTCAGACGCTCGTGAATTTGAAGCCCGGTGGTGCCTTCCTGTCCGTCAACGAAAACGCGAAATTTCATGTTAGTTTCAACCTTACGCGCCGCAGCACTTTTTGAATTTCTTGCCGGAACCGCAGGGGCAAGGATCGTTGCGCCCGGTATCCGGGGTTTCTTTTTTTACGGTTTCCTGTTTCACCGCTCTGCCGTCATAGAAGAACCATTCGCCGTTGATCCGGTGAAATTCGGCGAGTTCGTGGTGATTGCGGGTCACGTTTCCTTGCTTGAACCGCGCGATAAATTCCACCCAACCGATATTTTTTTCTTCTTCGGTTTTGGTTTGCTTGATTTCGATACCCATCCATTCGGAATTCTTGCTCCAGTCTTCCACGCTTTTTTCATCGAAATCTTTGCGCTGGGATTTTTCGAGAGAATCTTTAAGCCAGGAAATTTCCTGCATGGCGTAAGCGGTGTAACGGCTGCGCATCAAAGCTTCCGGAGTAGGGGCGAGAATTTGTTTTTTAATAATAGGCTCGCAGCACTCGGAATAAAGTTTGCCGGAAAGGCAGGGACAATTTTTTTCAGACATAAAAGTTCCTTTCGGTGTTCACGGGGGTAAGATCGTTATAAAGATTTTTTCAGAATCCAAAATTCTTCTTTCCCTTGGCGGGATTCAATACTTTTTTCGGCGGGAATACGTTCTGCGACTTCAAACACACCGTCGAGGCGCGCCATCAGTTCCACTTCGGACATATTGTGAGGCGGCCCTTTCATGGTGCTGCCCTGGGCAAGCGGGTAGAAAAGCGCGATAACGATGCCGTCGTCTTTCAGCATTTTATGCCAGACTTCGAGGTATTCATCGCGGCGCCCCGGGTGGATTGCCGAGAAGGTGCAGTAATCATAAACGATATCGAATTGGGCGCCGCCTTTCTTTGGGTCTTTCGGAGAAAGCTCGAACAAATCCAAATCGAGCGATTTGAAGTTTTTATGCTTGCGGCTCAGGCGGTCGAGTTCATCAACGGCCGTCGGGCTGAAATCAACCGCGAGAACCTGATGCCCGCGGAGCGCCCAGGCTTCCGCATCGTAACCGAACCCTGCTCCCGGAACGAGAACGCTGCCGGATGCCGGGCACGAGGGGTGCGTAAAAAATTCCTGCAAAGCCGGGGTCGCTTTTTTCAAGTCCCAATAGGCTTTCCTTTCTGTGTAAAACTGTTCCCAGAAATCAGGCAGATTTTGTGTCAGCATGTTCAACCTTCCGTTGTTGGTAAGCAAGTTGCCCGCAGGCTGCGAGGATATCGCGGCCGCGAGGGTTCCGCAGCGTAATCTGAATTTTCGCCGCGCGGACAATTTCTAAAAACCGGTCGATTTCTTCGGCTTCCGGCGGCTGAAGTTCGGCATCGGAACTGTCATTCAAAACAATGGCGTTAATTTTGCAGCGCCGCGGCGCTGCGATTCTCACAAGTTCTTTCGCCGCCTGTTCGGTGCAGGTAATGTCTTTAATCAGCACGAACTCAAACGTAACATAGTTATCGGTTCGCCTCGTGTATTCATCGGTAGCGGCTAAAAGAGCTTCCAGATTCCAGGTCTTGTTTACCGGCATTAAACGGGAACGCATCTCATCGTTCGTGCCGTTCAGACTGACGGCGAGACAGCACGGCGTGTTTCGGTCCACAAGTTCCTTGATCCGGGGAACAACGCCCGAGGTACTGACCGTCATGCGTTTTCTGCCCATATTGAAAAGTTTCTGATTGTGAAGCGTGCAGCAGGTGCGGTGCACGTTTTCGAGGTTCATGAGCGGCTCGCCCATACCCATAAAAATAATGTTGGTCACTTCGGGAGCGTCTTCCGATAGAGTTTTCAAATGCCAATTCACCCGGATGATCTGCTCTAAAATTTCACCGGCTTCGAGATTGCGTGTGAACCCCATTTTCGCAGTGCGGCAAAACGCGCAGTTCATAGCGCAGCCGATTTGGGTGGAAACGCACACGGAGAAACGATCGTTTGCCGGAATCATCACGGTTTCGATATGGTGACCGTCCGCTGTCCGGAAAAGCCATTTCAGGGTACCGTCGCTTGATTCGGAACAATCGGCTTCGGTGAGGGAATGAATCCGGAAAGCCGCCGCCAATTGATCCCGCGTGCTTGGCGGCACGTTCAGCATCTCGTCGTAAGACTTCACCTGACCCCGAAAAAGCCAATTCTGAATCTGCTCGGCGCGGAACGACTTTTCACCGGACTCGCGAAGCCATTTCTTTAACTCATCGGACGTGAGCGACTTAATATCTTGATACTTTACCACCAAAGCGCAAAGATAGCAAAATTCATGCCTTCTTCCGAGAGTAAAAGTGAGTATTCGGATTTTCGGGTATGGAGAATATTGGGTTCAGAGGCTTGGAAAACCCGAAAACGATGAACTTTCGGATCCTTACGGCAAGGCGTGCCCGGCGCGATGCGCCGGCCGGGCTGTATTTTCGGGGCGCTAAAGCGCCTCCGAAAACGGAGCCACATTCAAATTTTGCACCTGTTAGAGTCATCCTGATCCTGAAACCCAATGTTATCCCAGTCTCCGAGCCGGGATCCATGTGTTCCGCTCACTCCTTTCTTTTCACCGGGATTCTCAAAATGGTTTTCAGTTTGGAGGCTTCTGTTTTTTGAGGGTTCGACAAATAAAT